>JALEWA010000085.1 GCA_022788085.1 Lachnospiraceae bacterium | reverse complement strand
GACAATGATGATTATGATATCAAAGATGTTTCCGGAATGGACTTCTTTGACATAGAATAAGGAGTAATTATTAGGATACAGAATAGTTACGAATAAAGTGTATATGTTTTTCACATAATAAAAAGGAATCACTTTATAGTGGTTCCTTTTTGTGTGGTGAGAAAAGACGATATATGGAGGTCAATTATGCCGGAATGTGAGAAAAACGAAGCACTTGATAAGAATAAATATAAAGATGAGAAGATAGAAAAAGAGAGTCAGGTAACTCTTGAAGAGAATGCAAAGAATCATAAAATACATTTAATTACGATTATTGGAGAAATAGAAGGCCATGAAAATGCAGGAAATCAAACAAAAGTAACGAAATATGAGTTATTACTTCCACAGCTTGCATTTATTGAGGATAATAAAGATATAGATGGCGTTCTTCTCCTACTGAATACTATGGGAGGTGATGTTGAGGCAGGATTGGCGATTGCAGAAATGATATCTTCTTTGAGTAAACCGACAGTATCACTTGTGCTTGGAGGCAGTCATAGCATTGGTGTACCAATTGCAGTTAGTACGGATTATTCTTATATTGTTCCTTCCGGAACTATGGTAATCCATCCGGTAAGAATGTCAGGGATGGTAATTGGAGCACCGCAGACCTTTAATTATTTTAGGGATGTACAGAAACGTATCATAAGCTTCGTATGTAATCATTGTAAGATTTCTAAGGAACGTTTGGAGGAGCTTATGATGGAAACAGAAGTACTGACAAAGGATATAGGTTCAGTGCTTGAGGGAAAAGAAGCAGTGAAAGAAGGAATTATCGATGAAATTGGCGGAATATCACAGGCAATTAATAAACTACATGAATTAATTGAAAAGTATAAGTAATTAATGGTAGGAATAATATTGTCTAGGAGAAAAATACCAATAATGAAAAATACCAATAAATAAGAATTGCATGACAAGAAATATAAGAAATGATATACTAATATATAAGCGCTTAACAGAAAGTAGCAACATAATGTTTTGCTAAGCTTATTTAATAAGAATTTAAGAATACTTTGGTCAGGGGGAAGAATCATGGCATCTGCATCGGGAAGAAAGACAACGAAAAGCAGAACAAATACAAAAGGAAAAAGGACAAACACTTCCAAAAAGAAAGGGAGCCAGAGGAAGGATGTAGATATAGCGGTAAAAAACGAGGTAGTCTTGATTGCCATTTTTGCTGCAGCAATTTTTACTTTTTTATGTGTGATAAATGTAATTAATGGAAATGCGGCAAATGGAATACACGATTTCATGTTTGGAATATTTGGATTGCTTGCATATCTTATTCCGGTACTTGTATTCCTTGGTTTCGCTTTTGGAATATCGAACAAAGGAAATTCGGTTGCAGTGATAAAATTGATTAGTGCAGGAATTCTTGTCGTTCTACTTGGAATTATAGCATACATGCTTATGGGACAGGAGAGGCTGATAGAAAATGCACCTTTAATTTCGGGACTTTTTGAAACTTCCAGTGAAAAAAGAGCTGGCGGTGGTGTATTATTTGGACTTGTTGCACATGGGTTATATCAGTTGATTGGCTTTGGTGGGACATTATTTCTTACAATTGTTCTGGGAATTATTTGTATCGTATTTATTACAGAAAAAAGTTTCCTATCAGGACTTAGAAAGGGAGGTTCCTATTTGGTTGAGGCGGCAAAGGAGGATGCTGCAAGAAGACGTGAATACTGGGAGTCTATGGAAGATGATGAAGAATATGAGTATGATGAGGTGGAAGAAGTAAGGAAAAGCAGAACTGGACACGAAAAAAAGCCGGAAAAAGAAGAGAAAATAAGACGTATGGATAAAAAGGTACGTGGTGTGGCACCTATTTCAAGTACTGTTTTGCAAAAAGAAAGAAATACACTTGGAACGAAAGCAGACATGCATGAGATTATTCTGAATGAGAATGAAGAAGGTGCTTTGGAGAAAGAAAGTATCCATATTTCACCTTATGGAAGTGAAGCTGCATCCGATGTATTACTTCATCAGGAAATCAATCAGGAGCAATCAAAGCCTGTTGAAAAGAACTTTTTAGAGGAATTGAATATAGAAGAGGAGCAGCATGAAGAACCGTTTGATATTAATAGTATGCCGGAGCCTGTTACTGAAAATTCACCAAGGCAAAGACCTGTAGCAAGAAAAGCAGAGAATACGGAAAGAACCGAAGAAACAAAACCGGAAGTATCCATTGCACAGCAGATTCAGGAAGGTAAAGAATTACAAAAAAAATATGTATTTCCTCCTATTTCTTTGCTGAAAAAAGGAGAAGGAAATAAGGGGGATTCCCCGATGCAGCTTAAAGAAACAGCGTTTAGACTTCAACAGACCCTGCAAAACTTTGGAGTGAAAGTAACGATAACAGATATTAGTCAGGGACCATCCGTAACACGTTATGAATTGCAACCTGAGCAGGGTGTTAAAGTAAGTAAAATTGTCGGACTCGCGGATGATATCAAGTTAAATCTTGCAGCAACGGACATTCGTATTGAGGCACCAATTCCAGGAAAGGCGGCTGTTGGAATTGAAGTACCTAATAAGGAAAACAGTGCAGTAGCACTGAGAGATTTATTAGAATCTAATGAATTTAAAAAGTTTTCGTCTAATATTTGTTTTGCAGTAGGAAAGGATATCGGCGGACAGGTTGTCGTTGCAGATATTGCGAAAATGCCTCACATGCTGATAGCAGGAGCGACTGGTTCCGGTAAGTCAGTTTGTATTAATACCATTATTATGAGTATCTTATACAAAGCAGATCCTTCTGACGTAAAATTAATCATGATCGATCCAAAGGTGGTAGAGCTTAGTGTATATAATGGTATACCACATCTGATGATTCCTGTGGTGACGGATCCTAAGAAAGCATCTGCGGCTCTTAATTGGGCTGTAGGAGAAATGATGGAACGATATAAAAAATTTGCGGATTTGAATGTCAGAGATTTAAAGGGATATAATAAGGCTGCAGAGGCAGGAAAACTGTCACCGGAGGGTGAACCGATACAAAAGATGCCGCAGCTTGTTATTATAGTAGATGAGCTTGCAGATTTAATGATGGTAGCCGCAAATGAGGTAGAAGAAAGTATCTGTCGTTTGGCACAGCTTGCAAGAGCGGCAGGAATTCATTTGATTATTGCAACACAAAGACCATCTGTTGATGTTATTACCGGATTAATTAAAGCAAATATGCCAAGTCGTGTTGCTTTTAGTGTATCAAGCGGTGTAGATTCCAGAACAATCCTTGATGTGAACGGTGCAGAAAAGCTTCTTGGAAAAGGCGATATGCTGTTTTATCCGCAAGGTTATGCAAAACCTGCACGAATTCAAGGCGCTTTTGTGTCAGATTCAGAGGTTTCAGATGTAGTGGATTTCTTAAAGAATCAGATGCTTGGTAATACATATAGTGCTGATGTGGAAGAAAAGATTAAGACTATGCAAAGTTCAGGCGGCTCAAGTAGTACGATAAGCGGAGGTGGAAGCGAGGTAGATGATTATTTCGCTGAAGCCGGAAGATTTGTCATTGAGAAGGATAAAGCATCGATAGGAATGCTTCAAAGAGTTTTTAAAATAGGATTTAACAGGGCGGCCAGAATTGTCGATCAATTAGAGGAAGCTGGTGTTGTTGGAGCAGAAGAAGGTACAAAACCAAGAAAAATATTAATGAGTATGGAACAATTTGAGAATTATCTGGAAGAAAGCTTATAGTTTTTGTTAAATATTAGTTGTTTTTTATATTGCCTTTTCATGCTTATATTGTTAAAATTTTAATAATGTAACTTTATAAACTGATACGAAGATAAAGAGGAGAACCAGATTATGAAAACAGATATTGAAATTGCACAGGAAGCGGAGTTAATGCCGATTACTGAGGTAGCCAAATCATTGGATATGACAATGGATGATTTGGAACTGTATGGAAAGTACAAGGCAAAGATTTCGGATGAATATCTGAAAAAAATAGAAGGAAATAAAAATGGCAAACTGATTCTTGTTACAGCAATTAATCCAACTCCGGCCGGTGAAGGTAAGACAACAACAAGCGTTGGACTTGGCCAGGCATTTGGAAAACTTGGGAAAAAAGCCGTAATAGCACTTCGTGAGCCATCTTTAGGACCTTGCTTTGGAATTAAAGGTGGAGCTGCAGGAGGAGGTATGGCTCAGGTTGTACCTATGGAGGATTTGAATCTGCATTTCACAGGTGATTTTCATGCAATTACTTCTGCAAATAATCTGTGTGCTGCATTATTGGATAATCATATTCAACAGGGAAATGAGCTAGGTATTGATACAAGACAGATCATTTGGAAAAGATGTCTTGATATGAATGATCGTGTGCTTAGAAATGTTGTAGTAGGTATGGGAAGCAAAATGGACGGCTTTGTAAGAGAGGATCATTTTGTTATTACGGTTGCTTCTGAAATTATGGCTGTTTTATGTCTTGCAGAGGATATGGAAGATTTAAAGAGAAGACTTGACCGTATGGTTGTGGCATATAATTATGCAGGAGAACCGGTTACTGCAGGTCAGATTAAAGCAACTGGAGCAATGGCTGCATTATTAAAGGATGCAATAAAACCAAATCTGATTCAGACATTAGAGCATACACCGGCAATTGTTCATGGTGGACCTTTTGCGAATATTGCGCATGGCTGTAACAGTGTAAGAGCTACAAAAGCGGCTCTTAAAATGGCAGATTATGTCGTAACGGAAGCAGGTTTTGGCGCAGATCTTGGTGCAGAGAAGTTTTTTGATATTAAATGCCGTCAGGCAGGATTGTCACCGGATGCTGTAGTTTTAGTAGCAACGATTCGTGCATTAAAATATAATGGTGGTGTTGCTAAAAAAGATCTTAATACAGAAAATTTGGATGCTCTTAAGAAAGGTATTGTTAACTTAGAAAAGCATATTGAGAATCTTCAGAAGTATGGAGTTCCGGTAGTGGTTACTTTGAATGCTTTTATCACAGATACAGAAGCAGAAATTGCATTTGTAAAAGAATTCTGCCATGAGAGAAACTGTGATTTTGCATTGTCAAAGGTATGGGAAAAAGGTGGAGAAGGCGGTATCGAGCTTGCTAATGCCGTATTAAATACATTAGAGAAAAAAGAAAGTCATTTTGCACCACTTTACGATTTGAATTTATCCATTCGTGAAAAGATTACCTGTATTGCAAAGGAGATTTACGGAGCAGGTGATGTCGTATTTGCTCCTGCTGCGGCAAAGCAGATTGATAGGCTGGAAAGTCAGGGATTTTCTAATCTTCCTATTTGTATGGCGAAGAATCAGTATTCATTATCAGATGATCCTACTTTGCTTGGAAGACCTACAGGTTTTACCTTAAACATCAGAGAAGTTTATGTATCTGCCGGCGCAGGGTTTGTAGTTGCACTAACAGGAGCAATTATGACTATGCCGGGACTTCCAAAGGAGCCGGCAGCATATCAGATTGATGTGACAAATGATGGAGTAATCACAGGATTATTCTAAGGTAATGTAAATAAGCAAATATGATATACATATTATACTTGCGATGAGAATCGGGGAGTACGACATTTAAGGCTGATAGGGAGTTTGTCTGAACATGAAATGTCCAAAATGTGGAAGAGAACTAGATGAGGGGAAACTGCTTTGCGAGTACTGTGGAGAAGAAGTGAACATGGTTCCTGACTTTGACATAGAGCTGGAAGCAGAGATTCATAAGAATATAAGCAATATGGTGGAGGATATCTCTCTTCATGAAAAGGAAGAATACATAGATGAAAACCTTGATGAAGAGGACGATTTGAAAGAACATTTAAGAGATTATTTTCCAAAGAACAAAATGAATATAAAAAGGGGAAGGCGAATCATTCCCTTTTTTGTAATTACTATTGTTGCGTTCATTCTGCTCGGTGTTACAATTTACCTTGCAATACCTGCTTCACAGAATAATTCATATGAATATCAATATAATAAAGCGATTGAGTGTGCAACAATTGATCACTATGATGAAGCAGTTATTTATTTGGAAAGGGCATTAGCATTAAATCCTTCCAATATTGATGCACGTTTCCTTTTGGCAAAATACTATGATAAAAGTGGGCAAAGCCAAAGCGCAATTCTTGTTCTAGAAGAACTTCTTAAATTGGAAACAGAAAGAAAAGAAGAAATATATGATTTGCTATTGAAGATTCTTGAAACTAGGCAGGACTACGAAAAAATGGGAGAACTGCTTAAGGAATGTGATGTTGAAAGAATTGTATCAAAGTATAATAAATATGCAGCGTTGCAGCCTGTTTTTAATAAAGAAGAGGGTGTATATGATGAACTGATTTCCATTACTATAAAAGGAAATACAGAAGGTTTTGTTTATTATACTTTGGATGGTGCTACGCCGACCAAAAACTCCATGGTTTATGAGTCCCCGATCCTTTTGGAATCCGGAGATTATGTCATAAAAGCGTTATTTGTAAATATGTATGGTGTCGAAAGTGATGTAATTACAAAGACTTATTATATCAATTTGCTGGTTCCTGAAGAACCTGATATCAATCTGGAAAGTGGAAGCTATGATAAACCACAAATGATCGAAATTTATCATGCGGATGATACAAAGATATATTATACAATGGATGGGACAATACCAACAGAAAAGAGTATGCGATACACAGAACCAATTGAAATGCCATATGGAGTAAGTAATCTGGCAATTGTTGCAATTAATGATTCGGGTGTTCAGAGTTCTGTTGTAAAACGTACTTTCCAGTTGGCAATACAGGCTAATTTTTCTACAACCCTTGCTCTTCAGGTATTAAAAAATAATCTTTGGGCAAATGGAACGTTATTTGATTTAGATGGACATGTGCCAAACCGTTTGGGTATTAATACATATTATGTACAGACAGTAGTAGAGTTGAATGGCAGAGTTTATTATATTGTTTATGAAGAATATGTAGATACAACAGGAAAAGCACATGAAACAAATAATATGTACGCGATTGATGTAGAAACAGCAGATTTATATACTGCAAGAAAAATCGGCGAGGGCAAATATTCATTGATACCATTGAGTGAATAGGGAAAAACAGAGAAAAAGAAGTTGAAATTACAAGCTGTTTACATTACAATAAAAAAGATGTGTGAAAAAAATAACAGGAGGAGTCTTATGTACCAGATATTAGAAGCAAAGGAGCTTACCACGAATATTTTCTGGATGGTAGTGGAAGCACCTCGTGTAGCCAAAAACTGTCAGCCAGGACAATTTATTATTGTAAGAATGGATAAGGATGGGGAGAGAATTCCGCTCACTATCTGTGATTATGATAGAGAAAAGGGAACTGTAACAATCGTATTCCAGACAGTTGGCGCCGAGACAACAAGAATGTCTGCATTAAAAGCAGGAGATGCTTTTCATGATTTTGTAGGGCCACTTGGATGTCCGTCTGAATTAGTAAAGGAAGATAAAGAAACACTTTCAAAGAAGAATATTTTATTCGTAGCTGGTGGTGTAGGTACAGCGCCGGTTTATCCACAGGTGAAATGGCTTCATAATCATGGAGTAGACGCTGATGTTATCGTTGGTGCGAAAAATCATGATTTATTAATCCTTGAGGACGAAATGAAGGCTGTTGCAGGTAATCTCTATGTAACAACAGATGATGGATCTTATGGAAGAAAGGGTATGGTAACCCAGACAATACAGGATCTTGTTAATGAAGGAAAGAAGTATGATCTTTGTATTGCAATTGGTCCAATGATCATGATGAAATTTGTTTGCAAATTGACAAAGGAATTAGGTATTCCTACCATTGTCAGCCTGAACCCAATTATGGTTGATGGTACCGGTATGTGTGGAGCATGTCGTGTAACAGTTGGTGATAAGGTAAAATTCGCATGTGTTGATGGTCCGGAATTCGATGGACATCTTGTGAACTTCGACGAAGCTATGAAGCGTCAGCAGATTTATAAGACAGCAGAAGGCAGAGCTATGTTGAAATTGCAGGAAGGCGATACACATCATGGCGGATGTGGAAACTGTAACGATTAATTAGAGAGCAGAATTTCGGAAAGGACATGGGTTTTATAAATGGATGTTTTAAATAAAGTACCGGTACGTGAACAGGAGGCTGCTGTCAGAGCAAAGAACTTTGAAGAGGTTTGCCTTGGATATAATATGGAAGAAGCAATGTGTGAAGCAGAGCGTTGTATCAATTGTAAAAACGCACAGTGTGTGAAGGGATGCCCTGTTTCCATTAATATTCCTGCATTTATCGAGCAGGTTAAGCTTGGAAATATAGAAGCTGCATATCAGATCATTAGTGAGTCTTCAGCATTGCCAGCTGTATGTGGTCGTGTTTGTCCACAGGAAAGCCAGTGTGAGGGAAAATGTATCAGAGGAATCAAAGGTGATGCCATTTCTATTGGTAAGCTGGAAAGATTCGTTGCTGACTGGGCTAGAGAAAACGGAATTAAGCCTGCACCGGCAAAGGAAAAGCTTGGTAAGAAGGTTGCAGTAATTGGATCAGGTCCTGCTGGTCTTACTTGTGCAGGAGATCTTGCAAAGCTTGGTTATGATGTAACTATTTTTGAAGCATTACATGAAGCAGGAGGAGTTCTTGTTTACGGTATTCCTGAGTTCAGACTTCCTAAAGAAGCTGTTGTTAAGAAGGAAATCGAGAATGTAGAGTCTCTTGGTGTAAAGATTGAGAAAAATGTCATTGTAGGAAAGTCTGTTACGATTGATGAATTGATTGAAGAAGAAGGTTTTGAAGCCGTATTTATAGGTTCTGGTGCAGGTCTTCCTAAATTTATGGGAATTCCAGGAGAAAATGCAAATGGTGTATTCTCAGCAAATGAGTATCTGACAAGAAGTAATCTGATGAAAGCTTTCAATGAAGACTCCAACACACCAATTATGCGTGGAAAGAAGGTTGCAGTAGTTGGTGGCGGAAATGTTGCAATGGATGCTGCAAGAACTGCTCTTAGACTTGGTGCTGAGGTACATATCGTATATAGAAGAAGCGAGGAAGAGCTTCCTGCGAGAGTAGAAGAAGTTCATCATGCAAAAGAAGAAGGAATTATCTTTGATTTGCTTACTAACCCTGTTGAAATCTTAGAGGATGAGAATAATTGGGTTAAAGGTATGAAATGTGTCAGAATGGAGCTTGGTGAACCGGATGCATCAGGAAGAAGAAGACCTGTCGAAGTACCGGGAAGTGAATTTGAAATGGAACTTGATACGGTAATCATGTCTCTTGGAACTTCACCTAATCCATTGATATCTTCTACAACAGAAGGATTGGAGACTAACAAGTGGAAATGTATCGTTGCTGACGAAGAATTTGGTAAGACGACTAAGGAAGGTGTTTTCGCAGGCGGAGATGCTGTTACAGGTGCTGCTACCGTTATTCTTGCTATGGGTGCAGGTAAAGCAGCAGCAAAGGGAATTCATAAATATCTTTCTGAAAAATAATACAACATTAGAAAGCTGAGAGGAGAAAAGGGTATGCCTTGGTGTCCGAAATGTAAATGCGAATATAGAGAGGGCATTACCGAATGTGCTGATTGTAAAGTTGCATTAGTAGATGTACTTCCACCTGATGAAGAAAATCCATATTCGGAAGAATCGGAAATGAAGCAGATGGAACAATGGGTATTAGAAGATAACGAAGAACCTGATGACGAAAGCATGCAGACTGGTCAGGATGCAGATATGGAGTCCAAGATTAGAAATGCAAGAATGAAAGCGGCATCAGAATCTGTAAGGGTTTACCAGGATAAGAAGTCAAAAGCAGAGGACTTTAAAAGTTCGGCATATACTTTGATTATCGTTGGTGCTGTTGGAATCATAGCACTTATTCTTTTGGAGCTTGGAGTATTTCCATTTTCTCTTGCGGCTCCCGGAAAGTATATTACTTATGCCGTAATGGGAGCTATGTTTCTGATTTTTATTATCATGGGCTTAAGTTCTTTTAAATCATCTAAGAAGTATGAAAAGGAAGCAAAGACAGAAGATGACTTAACAGACCGCATTAAAATTTGGACATTGGAGAATGTTACCAGGGAAAGCATTGTTTCCAAGGCAGCTTTGCCTGCTGAAATGCCAGATGAGGTAAAATATTTTAAATATTTTGAACTGTTAAAGAATGCAATAAAGTCAGAATTTGGTGATATGAATGCCTCTTATCTGGAATCTCTCTGTGAAGAACTTTATGGTGAGATTTTCGAAGAAAATTAATGATTCTATGTAAATGTTCAGTACAGCATAAACGTAAGAGATTTATGAATATAACATTAATTACAGTTGGTAAAATAAAAGAGAAGTATTATAGAGATGCAGTGGCTGAGTATGTGAAACGACTCAGCCGTTACTGTAAATTGGACATAATTGAAGTAGCGGATGAGAAAACGCCGGATAAAGCGTCAGAACTGATGGAAGAGCAAATAAAGCAGAAAGAAGCGGAAAGAATACTTAAGTATATCAGAGATGATGCTTATTGTATTGCACTTGCCATAGAAGGAAAGAAAACAGATTCTGTTACAATGGCAAGGCATATAGAACAGCTTGGACTGATAGGAAAAAGTAACATTGTATTTGTTATTGGTGGTTCTCTGGGACTCCATAGAAGTGTACTCCAAAGAGCGAATGAGAAATTAAGCTTTTCTGATATGACATTTCCACATCAGCTAATGAGAGTTATTTTGCTGGAACAGATTTATCGTTGCTACCGCATTATGAATGGAGAGCCTTATCACAAATAAGGAAGGGCATGGTGATTACTATGAGAATGTATGATTTGATTATGAAGAAACGTAGCGGTAATGCACTTAGTAATGAAGAAATTGATTTCATGGTACAGGGATATACAAAAGGTGAGATTCCTGACTATCAGATGTCTGCGATGACGATGGCTATCTATTTTCAAGGGATGAATGAGAAGGAAACTCTGGAATTGACGATGGCTATGGCACATAGTGGGGACATGCTGGATTTAAGCGATATCAAAGGTATCAAGGTTGATAAACATTCAACGGGAGGCGTAGGTGATAAGACATCATTGGCTTTAACTCCAATGGTAGCGGCACTTGGCATTCCTGTGGCAAAGATGAGTGGGAGAGGTCTTGGTCATACAGGAGGAACCATAGATAAGCTGGAGAGCTTTACCGGCTTTTCGACTGCAATATCCGAGGAACAATTTAAGGAAAATGTAAATCGCATTGGGATTGCAATCATGGGGCAGACGGCTGATCTTGCACCAGCTGATAAGAAGCTCTATGCACTTAGGGATGTTACAGCGACAGTTGATAATATGTCATTGATTGCTTCTTCTATTATGAGTAAAAAGCTTGCAGCCGGCGCTGATGCTATTGTACTTGATGTAAAGACTGGAAGCGGAGCTTTTATGAAGAAGGAAGCGGATGCATTTTTGCTTGCGAAAGAGATGGTAAGGATAGGAAATGGTGCAGGAAGAAAGACAACTGCTGTCATTTCAGATATGGATCAGCCACTCGGCTTTGCAGTAGGAAATGCTCTTGAAGTTCGTGAGGCTATTGACACACTGAAAGGGAATGGACCAGAGGATTTTGTGGAGCTTTGCCTGACGCTTGGTTCTCATATGGTGGTTGCTGCCGGAAAAACAGAAAGTGTTGAAGAAGCGAGAAAAATGCTTGTTAAAGTATTGGAAGACGGAAGCGCATTGGACAAGCTGGCTGAATTTGTTGGTGCACAGGGTGGCGATAAAGAATTGGTATATCATCCGGAAGGATTGCCACAGGCCTTATTGGTGGAAGAAATCGTCTCTCCTGTCGATGGATATATTAAGCATATTGTTTGTGATGAAATTGGTATTTGTTCTCTTATTCTTGGGGGTGGACGTGAGACTAAGGAAAGTGAAATTGATCTTTCTGTCGGACTGGTACTTTCCAAAAAGGTTGGAGACTATGTTAAAAAAGGAGAGGTACTTGCAACTATTCATGCCAATGATTCAGAAAAATTGAAATTAGCAAAAGACAGATTTATAAAGGCATATACCTTTAGTGAGACTCCTGTTGAGAAGAAAAAGCTGATAAAAGGAATTGTAACAGAATAGAAGGCATAAAATGAAGTATAGATTATTATACTTCATTTTTTATTGGAGATTGATTCATGTGGAAAGAGGAATTGCATGGAATAGGGGAACGGTTTGCAGATGCCTATTCTCTTCCAAAGGATATGGTTGTGAATGCGACATTATTTCATATCATTGGAAAAAATGATATTTACCTTGAAAATTTCAAAGGTATTATTTCGTATACCTGCCATGAGATTTTGATTAAAGGATATGACTGTAAATATTGTATTTGCGGAAATTGCCTTTCCATAGCATATTATTCAAACGAAGATATGAAAATATCCGGACAGATTCAGGAAGTGAAGATTATCGCAGGGATATGAGGAGGCAGCTTTGCAAAATAAGTGGATTCGATTTTTTAAAGGATATTTGATTATCAGGCTGCATGGTGATTATGTGGAACGTTTTTTTAATATGTGCAGAATGCATGATATTTATCTATGGAATATTAAGAAAGAGGAAACGGATTTTTGCTGCAGTATTGCAGCAAAGGATTATTTTGAAACGATTCCTTTGATGAAAAAAACAGGAACAAAAGCAACGGTTCTAAAAAAAGAAGGCGTTCCTTTTTATGTCCCTTTTATGAAGAAAAGGTTTCTGTTTTTTATTAGTCTTATACTATGCCTTGGAATGCTGTATGCTGTAACAGATTATATATGGGCAATTGAATATATCGGAAATACACAAATCAGCAATGATGAACTGCAAAATTTCCTTGTAAGCCAAAATATTCATTATGGAATGAAAAAGAAGTCTCTGAATTGTGAAGAGACAGAGAAAAACTTAAGGGCAAGCTTTCCTAACATTACATGGACATCCATTTATTATGAGGGGACAAAGCTATTTATTGAAATTAAGGAAAATGAAAAAGCGGAGCCCGTGATGGAGGAAACACAAGGAACAAATCTGATTGCGACAGAAGCCGGAATCATTACTTCCATGATTACAAGAAATGGTATTCCAAAAGTGAAAATTGGTGATACGATAGAACAGGGACAAATTCTGGTGGAAGGATGCGTTCCGATTTATGATGAAGGACAAAATATTATAGATTATCAAGTGTATCATTCTGATGCTGATATTAGTATTAGGACGCAGATTACCTATCATGAGAAGTTAGAAAAAAATTATCCATATATTCAATATACGGGTAATGAACAAAAAAGTATATTTCTGGAGATCTTTGGGTATCATATGGAAAGCCCTGTAATTGGGGGAAATTATCAAAGTTGTGAAAGAGTAACAAAAAAATATCAGGTAAGTCTGCTTGAGAACCTGTATTTACCAGTATATTATGGTAACATATGCAAAAAAGAATATCATTTACGATACCTTGAGTATTCGGAAGAAGAGATGAAAAATCAATTAAATGATAATTTTGAGAAATTTATTTTATGTTTACAAGAAAAAGGGGTACAAATTATTGAAAAAGATGTTAAAATAGAAAAGTATAACATGGGTATGGAATTAAATGCTAACTTGTCTGTTATAAAACAAACGGGAAAAGAGGAAGCAATACAAGGAACTGATAAGAAGGAGTAAAAATTTGGAAAAAGTTCAGGTTGGAATGCAGATACCTGCAGAACATATGCAGAATATATTTGGAAGTCATGATTCCTATATTAGGAAGATTGAAGATGAACTGCAGGTCGTAATTACAGATAGAAATGGTGAGGTGCGTATTTCAGGTCAACAGAAGGATGTTGATAAGGCAATAAAATTGATGAAGGAACTGGTTGAATTATCCATAAGGGGTAATATGATACAGGAACAAAGCGTTTCTTACGCATTAGAACTGTCGAAGGATGGGGAAGAGGATTCTCTATTGGAAATGGATGAAGAATGTATCTGCCATACCATCACAGGAAAACCGATTAAACCTAAGACACTTGGTCAGAAACGTTATATTGATGCAATCAGAAATAAAATGATTGTATTTGGAATAGGCCCTGCAGGAACAGGAAAAACTTATCTTGCGATGGCAATGGCTATTACAGCATTTAAGAATCATGAGGTTGAGAGGATTATTTTAACAAGACCTGCAATCGAAGCAGGAGAAAAACTTGGTTTTTTACCGGGAGATTTGCAAAGCAAGGTCGATCCATATTTAAGACCACTTTATGATGCACTTTATCAGATTATGGGAGCAGACAGCTTCTTAAAGAATATGGAAAAGGGGCTTATTGAAGTAGCACCTCTTGCCTATATGAGGGGAAGAACATTAGACACCGCATATATTATTCTTGATGAGGCACAGAATACAACTCCTGCACAGATGAAGATGTTTTTGACCAGAATTGGTTTTGGATCCAAAGTGATTATTACAGGTGATGCTTCGCAGAAAGATTTAGCACCGGGAACACAGTCGGGGCTTGATGTAGCGGAGAAAGTGCTTGGAAAAATCAGTGATATTTCATTTATCAGAATGACAAGCCGTGATGTTGTAAGACATCCTTTAGTACAGAAGATTGTGAAGGCATATGACGAATATGAAAGTAATGAACATAAGAAACTGGCTCGAAATTCAGCTCAATCAAGTGTTTTTCGCGCGAGAAAGCCGAAATAAGGAGTTGTAAGGATGAAAAAGGAAAAACCAAAATGGCAAAATGTCATTTTGCTTATGATAATGTTCCTGATTTCCATGTTTGCAACAGGAGTAGCAGCATATTTTTATGGAAAGTCTTTTCGGGAAATATTTATGCTTCTGATTGTATCAGCAGCTTCTTTTGGCAGTGTTATTTTTTCACTGGTTCAATCTAATATAGATCATAGACTTCATTATGATAACGGTAGTCATTATGCAAGATTTGTGCTTATCTATATATTAAGTGTTGTTACTGGGTGTATCTTGCCATTTTTGCCCAGTAGTGGATGGGCAGTCCCAACGATTGCACTGGCATTGACTTTATTCTCCAATACTACAACAGGTATGGTAGCATATGCCGGAATTATGGGAATTTGTGTGTATTTTTCAGATGCAAGCATTCTTGTTTTTTTGATTTATTTTTTGATAGGAGCAATATTTGCTGTTCTTTTTGAAGGTTTAGATGAGGATTATAAGGCAGGTGCACCAATGACAATAGCTTTGGTGTTATATTCTGTTATTATGTTTGCGAAGATTGTGTTTGAAAGCTTTGGAACACTGAATTTGGAAATGTTCATTATTCCTGTGATTAATATATTCATTACGGCACTCTTGATGCTGGCTGTTCTTAGATTCTATTGTGCAGTTGTTATTGACAGGGAGAGAGGGAAATACATTGAGATTAATGATCAGGAGTTTCCACTGCTTGCAAAATATAAGGAAGAGGATGCACAGATATATTATAATGCAATACATACAGCTTATTTTGCTGAGAAAGCGGCAAGAATGCTGCATATGGATGTGAATGTGGCAAAGTGTGGTGGTTATTACCATAAGATTATTGTCGCTGAATGTCGTAAAGAGGGAAAATCGTTAGAAGAAATCTGCCAAAGCTATAAATTTCCACCGGCTGCAATAAAACTATTGCAGGAATATAATTATAAATCTCTTGCAATGGGAATGAAAGAAACGGTAGTGGTATATCTTGCCGATGCAGTTGTATTTTCTATCATGTATCTTCTGGAGAAGGAACAGAAGAGCGAAGTTGATTTTGGAAAAATTGCAACAGCCATTATACGAAGAAAAGTAGACAGTGGAATACTGAATCAGAGTGCAATATCACTTTCTGATATATGTGGAATGGAAAAAATTTTTACAGGAGAAAAATTATATTATGACTTTTTGCGTAGAGAATGAAACGAATCAGGAATTGCCTTTTGACGTGGAAGAAATAGTAAATAAAGTTATCGAAAAAGCACTGGAGCAGGAGAAATGCCCATATGAAGCAAGTGTTGCTGTGCTACTTACGGACAATGAAGGTATTCATGTAATGAACAAGGAGTACAGGAATATAGACAGACCTACAGATGTATTGTCTTTCCCAAATGTTGATTACGAAGAACCTGCTGATTTTTCGGGCATTGAGGATGCTATCGAAGATTACTTTGACCCGGAGACAGGTGAACTTTGTCTTGGAGATATTGTAATATCAATTGATAAGGTATATGAGCAGGCGAGAGAGTATGGACATGCTCCATTACGTGAGTTCGCATTTCTTGTGGCTCACAGCATACTTCATTTACTTGGATATGATCATATGGAGACCGAGGAAGCTAAGGTTATGGAGACCAAGCAGGAGGAGATTTTAACAAGCCTTGGTATTACCAGATAAGAATCCGAAAGGTAGAGGTGGAGTATGAAGAAAAAATCCAATTTTATTGTGCAGGGAAGTATCCTTGCAATAGCAGGAATTCTATCAAAAATTTTAGGTATGGTTCGACGGATTCCAATGGAGCATATTATTGGAGATGTCGGAAACGGATATTATTCTGCCGCCTATGAAGTATATTCATTTATGTTGATTATATCCTGCTATAGTTTACCATTAGCAGTATCTAAGGTTGTATCAGCTAAAATCAGCAAACGTCAATATAAAAATGCGGAAAGAGCCTTTCAGTGTGCAATGATTTTTGCAATTGTGACGGGTGGATTAGGTTTTATAATTGTAGAGTTGTTTGGAGATTATATAGCTTCTAAATTCATGTTGGAACCAATGAGTGCAATGGCATTAAAGGTATTGGGACCTGCTATATTGATGGTAGCAATCATGGGTGTTCTCAGGGGATATTTCCAAGGACTCGGAACAATGATGCCAACCGCAATTTCACAGATTATTGAGCAGATATTTGTTTTAATTGCCAGTATTGCAGGTTCTTACTTCCTATATCAAAAAGGTCAGAAAGTAGGAGCATTGCTTCATAATGAAGATTATGCACCTTCTTATGGGGCAGCAGGTGCTTCACTTGGACCGGTTATAGGTGCATTTGTTGGTTTATTGTTTCTGGTCTTTGTATTTGTCATGTATCGTGCCAGCATCAAGAATCGTGTAAGCAAAGATATCGGAGGAAAAGCAGACAGCTATGGACAGATATTCCGATTGATTTTATTAACGATTCTGCCTGTTCTACTTAGCACAACAGTTTATAATCTCAGTAATATTATTGATATCAGAATTTATAATGATGTCATGATTCAGAAAGGTTTAGAAGATGTAAAAGCATATAACTGGGGCGTATATTCCGGAAAATACAAAGTGTTGATCAATGTACCAATTGCACTTGGAAATGCAATGTGTTCTTCTATTGTTCCGGTATTGACAGGACTTGTTATGCGGGATGAATTCAGGCAGGCGAAAGAGAAGATTAATCAGGCATTACATTTTACCATGATTGTTGCAATCCCAAGTGCTGTTGGACTGGCAGTCCTTGCAAGACCTATTATTACAGTGCTGTTTCGTGGTGAGATTGACCTTGCTGTAATTCTACTGCAAATTGGTTCTATCTCTGTTGTATTTTTTACAATGTCAACGTTAACGAATGGCGTTTTGCAGGGAATAAACAGAATGAGAGTGCCTGTAATACATGCCTGTATCGCATTAGTGATTCACGTAATATTTTTATATGCAACATTACAGATGGATATGGGAATACAGGCGGTTGTTTATGCCAATATACTATTTGCTGTTGTTGTGTGTATTCTTAATTGGTTAGCAATCCGTAAATACCTGAAATACAAGCAGGAATTGATAAAAACATTTTTGATACCAACAATTGCATCTGTTATTATGGGGGTGATTATTACAATAATCTACATGACATTACGTAATGTGGTTGGTAATCTGGCCATTTTGATTTTAGGTATGGCAGTTGGTGTGATTGCCTATTTTGTTGCATTAATTCTGCTTAAGGGAATTGATGAGGATGATTTAAAGAAAATGCCTGGTGGAAAGACGGTTCTTACTGTAGCAAAGAAATGTAAATTACTATAAGCTGAAAAACGAATAAATAATGAAAATAAGCCGATACTATATCCTAAGATGCCATATGGAAAGACGGAGGCTGAAATGAGAAAAGGATATAAGATTGGTTTATTTTTTGCATTATTACTTATCGTGATTTTCATTGCACTTTTAATGTGGAGACGATATATATGGAGGGAGCAGTTCCCGGATAAGCTTATGGAACAGAATACAGAGCAGCAGACACAGGATGGTGAGGGTGGAAATGCAATTTCATCTTCACAGAAAAATAACATACGGACTACCTGCAACACAGTCTGTATTTATGAGGATATTGATAAAAAGGATGGTACGGTAGTAATCACAGAGGAAAAGATACCGGGGAAATATATCGATATGACTCGAAGTGAATTGGAAAGAGCTTTGTATGATGATAGTGTGCAATTAAGCCTTGATGATAAGAAAAGAGGATTTCAGACACAACATTTGGAGCTTTTTTCAGAAGACAGAATAAAGATTGTAAGAATTTATGACACTACAGAAGAACGAAATGGTTATTATATCATGGCTGTGAAGCATGAAATATGGATTTTTAAAGAAGATAAAGAAACGTTGTATTTTAAGACAGATTTACTCCTTGAGGATTTGCCGGAGAAGGTTCAGTCTGAGGTTATAAAAGGAAAATATATGGATTCAGAAGTGAAAATCTATCATTTCCTGGAATCCTATAGTAGTTAATGATGGAAAGGCGCTGGTTTTGGAATGTCAAAAAAGGTAGTCATTATTGGTGGTGGGGCAAGTGGCTTGATGGCTGCTATTACAGCTGCAAAAAGAGGAGCTTTTGTCACCTTATTTGAGCATAAGGACAGAGTTGGCAAGAAGCTTTTGATGACAGGAAATGGAAAATGCAATCTGACTAACATGAGTGATATTCACGGGAAATATTATGGAAATGATTTAGACATGATTTATAAAATTCTGGAACAATTCCCGGCAGATGCTGTAAGAGCTTTTTTTCAGGAAATCGGACTATATACCAAGGTAAAACGTGATGGTGGTGTATATCCCGTTTCAGAGCAGGCTACATCTGTTCTTGATGTATTAAGAACAGAATGTGAGCATTGTAACATTAATATATTGACTGATACAGAAATCTTAGAGATTATTCCGAATCAGAATGGTGGAATGGTTGTTGCCCAAAAGGCAATCAAAGAAGAAAAAGCAGTTGCTAAGATGAAAAAAGGAACCGGTTCGAAAAAGACTTCTGTTAAGTCTGTTGTAGTTGGAACAAAGGAAATAAAGCTTTCCTATGATAATCTGATCATTGCTACAGGAGGACAGGCTGCTGCCGTGTCAGGTTCGGATGGTTCGGGTTACAGAATGGCAAAAAGGTTAGGACATAGCCTTATAAAGCCACTACCGGCGCTGGTGCAACTGCAGTGTGAGGGCGACTATTTTAAGATGATTGCAGGTGTCAGGGCACAGACTTCACTAAAACTATATATTCGGAATGAATTATGTGCCAGTGAGGAAGGAGAACTGCAATTGACGGATTATGGAATTTCAGGGATTCCTGTTTTCCAATTCAGCAGAATAGTTGCAAGAGCTATTTATGAACAACAGATAGGTGGATTTAAGGAAGAACAGTATCCTATTGTTGTAAAAATTGACTTTTTACCTTATTTATCAGAGAAGGATAGGAAGGAATTATATAAGGCAAGAGAACAGTTTTCATATAAAACAGTAGAGGAATTCCTTAGTGGGATGGTAAATAAGAAAATAGCATCGCTTGTATGCAATAAGATATTGTTAGGTAATACTGCGAAATTGAAGGAAATATCAGATGCAGAGCTCGCTGCATGTATAGATTGTTTAAAATGTTTTCCGGTTATTGTGAATGGAACAAATTCATATGACAATGCACAGGTATGTAGTGGAGGTGTGCCTTTATCTGAAATCAAGGATTCTATGGAATCTAAAAAATATCCACATATTTATTTTGCAGGAGAAATTCTTGACTGTGATGGAATATGTGGAGGATATAATCTACAATGGGCATGGACTACAGGAAAGCTTGCAGGTGAACATGCAGCATTAGAATGAGGATGGAAGGTTACATATGATTGTTATAAATCAGGTTAAATCAGAATTGAACTGGAAAGGCAGCAAATTAAGTATTCAGGAAATGCTCGATAATAAAGAGGTGTTGAAGCACAAAGCAGCAAGACTTTTAAAAATAAAGGAGTCAGATATTGCGTCAATACAGATATTAAAACACTCTATAGATGCAAGGAAAAAGCCTCAGATTTTTCAGGTGTATTCTCTTGGAATAAAGCTGAATAGACTGGCAGAGGAAGCTATTGTAAAGAAGTGCAAAAATGCTAATATTATGATTTTAGAACAGGTAGAGTATTATTTTCCAAAAGCTGGAACGAAAAAGCTTTCCAAAAGACCGGTTATTATCGGTATGGGACCTGCAGGTTTATTCTGTGGATATATGCTGGCATTACATGGCTATCGCCCAATCCTTTTGGAACGCGGATGTGATGTTGAAACAAGAACAAAGGATGTAGAGGAATACTGGCAGGGTGGAATATTGAAAGCAGACTCTAATGTACAGTTTGGAGAAGGCGGTGCAGGAACTTTTTCAGATGGTAAACTAAATACCTTGGTAAAAGATAAAAAGGGACGAAATAAGGAGGTATTGCGTATTTTTGTAAATGCAGGTGCCCCGGAAGAGATTCTGTATGAGAGTAAGCCACATATTGGCACAGATATCTTAAAAAAAGTTGTTGTTTCCATGCGTGAAGAAATCATTCGTAATGGCGGTGAGGTGAGGTTTGAAAGCAAGGTTACAGCTTTGAAAACAGAAAATGATGAGATGACCGGAGTAGTCATTAATGATAAAGAAGTAATACAGACTAATCATGTAGTATTAGCAATTGGTCATAGTGCAAGGGATACATTTTCGTATCTGAATTCTATTCATTTACCAATGGAGTCAAAATCATTTGCAGTTGGAATGCGTGTGGAACATCCACAGGAATTAATAAATGAAGTCATGTATGGTAAGGAGCATGGTAGGGAGCTCCCGGCAGCACCATATAAGCTGACTGCTAAGACTAGCGTTGATAGAGGCGTATATTCTTTTTGCATGTGTCCCGGTGGATATGTAGTTAATGCATCAAGTGAGGAAGGAAGAATAGCTGTGAATGGTATGAGCTATTCTGACCGTAATAGTCAAAATGCAAATAGTGCTATTATTGTACAGGTTACTCCTAAAGACTTTGGAGCAGAAGGTTCTCTTGCTGGTGTGGAATTCCAAAGGCGATTGGAAGAAAAAGCATTTATGGCAGGAAATGGAAAGGTCCCTGTTCAGTATTATGAGGATTATGTTGCAGATAAAGGTTCAGAGGAAAATCCAGATTATCAAAATCCTTGTATAAAGGGAAAATATTTATATACAAACTTAAGAGGAATCCTGCCTGAGGAATGTGAGCAGGCATTCATGGAGGGAATGGAACACTTTGATAAGGTGATTCCCGGGTTTGCAGCCAAGGATACTATTCTTGCAGGAATAGAAAGCAGAACATCGTCTCCGGTTAGAATTAATAGGGATGAGAATTTGCAGAGTCCTGCCATAAAGGGACTATATCCTTGCGGTGAGGGCGCAGGCTACGCCGGTGGCATTACGTCAGCAGCAATGGATGGTATCTATATTGCAGAAAAAATAGCGGAATGTTATGCGCCATTTTAAGGGTTTACAAGATATGGAAAATGTTTTAAAATGTGAGACATATTTAGGCTTTTGGAGGCAAATACGGTGAACGATTTACGTAAGAAATTAAAAGATAAGAAACGAATTGTTGTAAAAATTGGATCTTCTTCTCTTCAACATCCGGAAACAGGAGATCTTGACTATATAAAAATGGATATTCTGGTAAGAGAACTTTGCAACATCAGAAATATGGGAAAAGATGTCATACTTGTAACTTCCGGCGCGATCGCATGTGGTAGAAAGGCGGTTCATTTAAAGAAGACAACGAGCATTTCTGAAAAGCAGGCATGTGCAGCAATTGGACAGGCAAGACTCATGACCACCTATCAGAGAATCTTTTCAGAATACAGCCATCAGGCAGCACAGATTTTGATGACAAGAAATACCATTGTAGCTGATTTGAACCGTTATAATGCGCAGAATACATTTAATAAGCTTTTGGAAATGGGTGTTATTCCTATTGTAAATGAAAACGATACTATTTCCACATTCGAGTTGGATGAAGTGGTGGGGGATAATGATACATTATCAGCTATTGTTACTGCTTTGACAGGTGCTGATTTACTTATTCTGTTATCTGATATAAACGGACTATATACGGATGACCCAAGAAAAAACCCGGATGCTGAGTTCGTTGATACAGTAGAATGCCTGACAGATGAGCTTATGAGCATGGGTAAGGGAACTACAGGAAGTGACAGTGGTACAGGTGGTATGGAGACAAAGCTTACTGCCGCTAAGATTGCAACCTATTCAGGGGCAGATATGGTAATAGCAAATGGTAAGGATGTCCGCATTATTCATAGAATATTGGAGGGCAGAAACTACGGTACTATTTTTAAGGCAAATAAGAATGAAGATTTCAATTTTGCTGAATTTGTTGATAATCTACATAAATAGTGTGTATCGATTCTTTGGTGGTATGCGCTTTTATGCGGTTAAGGTGATAAAACATAAAGTTTACAAACAAAGCCATGTATATAAGAGAGGTAAAGAAGGCGTGAATTGGGAAGAAAAGATTGCAAGAATCAATGAACTATATCATAAATCCAAAAAAGAAGGTTTGACAGAAGAAGAAAAGGTGGAACAGGCAAAGCTTAGAGCAGAGTATATAGCAAGTGTACGAGGCAATCTGAAAGCACAGCTTGATAATATTTCCATTCAGAATCCGGATGGTACCATAACAGATTTAGGAGAAAAATATGGTAATAAAGTAAGACATTGATCATTATGGGAGATTTGGATACTATGGAGACGAAAGAGCAGATCAGAAAGAAAATCATACAAAGCAGAAATCAGATGACTAGTGCAGAAGTCTCAGAAAAAAGCAGTATTATTGTACAAAAGGTACTAAAAACTCCGGAATATGAAGAAGCAAATAATATTTTGCTGTATGCTGACTATCGTCATGAGGTAATGACAAGAGAAATCTTTGATGATGCCGTGTTACATAAGAAAAAAGTTTTTTTCCCAAAGTCTAATGCAGATTGTACGATGGATTTCTATCAGGTAGTATCTGTTAAACAATTAGAAAGCGGATATAAAGGAATCAAGGAACCGGTACCGGATGAAAGATATCTATATCATTATGACCGAACAGATGATAACTTGATTATTGTTCCAGGAGTTGCTTTTGACATGCAGGGTTATCGCATTGGCTATGGAAAAGGATTTTATGACAGATTTTTGCAGGATAAACGTCAGATGACGGTTATGGGACTGTGTTTTTCAAGTCAGATTGTTGAAGAGATACCACATAATCAATATGATATCAGAATGGATAAAATTGTTACGGAGGAGATTTTATATTCTTTTTTAAGAATATAGAAGATTATGAAGGCATTGAATAGTTTCAAATATAGGTTGTATATGAGGAGGATGTAGTGTGCAAAAACCATAAATGGAAGTTTTTGCACACGGCAAATTTGTGCGTTGCACAAATTCGCAGAATTTGAAGAAAGCATGGTGATTAATATGACAGTGAAAGAAAAAGCGGCAGCAATGAAAATTGATAGCCCGCAGATGGCAGCAACTTCGATAGAAATACGAAATAAGGCGCTGCAAGCAATTACAGATGCACTGAATGCAAATCGTGAACAGATTTTTGCCGAGAATGTAAAGGATTTAGAGGAAGCTGAAAAGAATCAAATATCTCCCGCTGTGATAAAGAGACTTAAGTTTACGGAGCAGAAATTACAGGATTCCATAAAAGGAATTCAAAACCTCATTATGCTTCCGGACCCGTTATTTCAGGTTCAGTTAAAACGTGAGTTGGATGAAAAACTTGTTCTGGTAAGAGAAAGTTGTCCGATTGGTGTGATTGGTGTTATTTTCGAGGCCAGACCGGATGCATTGGTTCAGATTGCATCTTTATGTATAAAGAGCGGAAATTGTGCCATTTTAAAAGGCGGAAGTGAAACAAAGTACACAAATAAATTGCTGTTTGACATTATTTATCGTGCTGCTTTAGAAAGCGGTCTACCACAAGGATGTCTCTTTCAGGCAGAGCTTCGCGATGAAATTGCAGAGCTTCTGGCATGCCATGAGTCTGTGGATTTGCTGATTCCAAGAGGTTCCAATTCATTTGTTCAGTATATTATGAATAATACGAAGATTCCTGTTATGGGGCACGCAGATGGTATTTGTCATATCTATGTAGACAAGGAGTTTGATTTAGAGAAAGCGATTCCTGTAATCATAGATGCCAAAACACAGTATACAGCCGCTTGTAATGCTGTAGAAACCTTGCTTGTTCACAAGGATGCTGTGGACAAGCTTATGCCTGCTTTGCAAAAGGCTTTTCGTGAGAAGCAGATTGAACTTCGGGCTACAGGCGATATTGCAGATAAATATGACACAAAGCTTGCTACAGAAGAGGATTTTGAAACAGAATACCTTGATTTGATTATTTCTGCTAAAACGGTTACTGATATAGAAGAAGCAGTTTACCATATAAATAAATATGGATCTCATCATACGGACTGCATTATTACAGAGAATCAGGAAGCAGCAGAGTACTTTATGCGTATGGTGGACTCTGCCGGAGTATATCAAAACTGTTCTACACGTTTTGCTGATGGCTTTCGTTATGGTTTTGGCGCAGAAGTCGGTATTAGTACCGGTAAGATCCATGCAAGAGGTCCGGTTGGATTAGAGGGTCTTGTTACCTATAAGTATAAACTATTTGGTGCAGGACAGATTGTAGATGATTATGCAACAGGAAAAAAAGAATTTCATTTTAAAGATATAGAAAAATAAAGCCATGCATTGACATTTCTTCTGACGACTAGGTATAATATCATTATAAGAATGACTATAATAGTCAATTATGTTAAGAAATTATTTATACCATGGAAGAGGGGAAATATTATGAAACATGCATGGAAGCTTTTTTTGAAATATGGAATGTTAAGTATTTTGTTGGTATCATGTGTTATTTGCATGCTTAAACCGACAAAAGTCTATGCATTATCGGTGACACCTGTTAATGTCAAAATGTATACTACATCAGGAACTCCGGTTTTTGCAACTCCGGATGTCTATTCAGGCGTGATTGTTTATCTGGAGCGTTTTGTTAATGTAACGGTAACAGGAATAACAGATAATGGTTTTTATCAGGTTGATTTGAATGGAAATTATTATATCCCGGGACCGTATCTGGTCGGACAGATTGAACCGGTTAAAACAGAGAAGCAGAAGGCACTTGAAAATCTGGATAAATTTGCTCAGGCTTATAGAACACAGCTTGAGTTTATGAAAGATTACAGTACTTCCTTTGGATTACTGGATGTTACCGGAGATGGTATCCCTGAATTATTTGATTTGAGTGGAAAAGAGATTTATACTTATCATGATGGACGTGCTGTTATGATGTATTATTCAGAATATCCTGTGGACTTCTATTATTCCAAGAAAGATAATGTACTTCTTGGAAAATATACTTGGAATAAGAAGGAAATATGGGAGGTATATTTTAAGGATGTTTCTTTATATAGTTGGGGACAGTTTAAGTGTTTCTCAACAGATGCATCAGCATATAGGAAGAATGCAACAGCAGTGGCAAGAAGCTATGTAAATGATGATTCCACAAGAGCGGATATGTATAATATTCTAAAAAAATTTATGGACAATAAATAAAGATATCATATCTATAATATGGAAGTGACGGTA
>JALEWA010000080.1 GCA_022788085.1 Lachnospiraceae bacterium | reverse complement strand
ATGTTGCCAAGTTTGTATTTCAACAGGGAAATGGCTGGCACACCTTTTTCTTTTGTGCCGTTGCATTTCTTTAAAAGCTTTCCTACCTGGTGATTTGAAAAAAATCTTTGAATACAATCAATTAAGGCTACCTCATTGGTGCTGTTCTGTGATACAATAGACATGGCATAAATCCTCCTTGGTTTGTTGGTTTCTAGACAATTCCATTATACCAAACGGAATGTATTTATGCCCTTTTTTATTAGTTGAAATATTGAATTATCAAGGTTCAACACACCTTATTGGTGTGGGAAGTTTGAGTTAATAAATTGTTAAAAGAAGCATTTAAGAATTCTGGATTTACACTCATCAGCAAAGTGGATCAGAAGATATACATCACAGAAAACGGAAGAAAATATCACAGCATGAAATTGTCCATACTGCAAAGGCAGAAATCTGATTCCGGCGACATATGCAAAAGTTGAGAATATCCGTTATAGTCCTGCAGATGTATTGAAAATGCAGACAGGGCACCAGAGGTAAAGGATAAAGTGGAAGAGGAAGTGAAAGCTTTCCATGCAAAACAGACAATGACAGTCTTCATAGATGTATCACTCCGTGATAATCCATGGATAAAATGGGATGCCTCCCTGCCAAATAAGCAGGCCAGCTATATGTAGAGGAGCATTGAAATCGGAGCAGGAGATAACAGAAATGAATGAAATCAGCCGTAATGCATGTTCTGCAAATGAAGCAAAGAGTATCATATTTTCTGTTATTGAAGCAATCAGTTCGGTTCTGCTAAAGTTGGCGTTCCAATATCATTTTCAGGGAGAAGTCATTATTTACACAGACAATATGGTAGCTAAGGATATATGGTATCGTAATGAAAGTGCGCTGTATCTGGCATCCTTATTTCAAAGTGTTAAAGTATGCCATATCCCGAGAGCGGAAAATAAGATTGCGGATGGCATAGGAAGAGATCATGTATTTATAAATATTCCAACCAGACTTTTGGATGAGGTGGTAAGGAAATGTGAGGCTTATGATGATACCTGTGAAATATTGGATTTTATAAAAGAATATTTTCCAAATCCCAATAAGAATACAACGAAGACACTTCATAATATGAGAACTGTGATTCTAGAGGAATTGAAAAATACCTCTGCCATGTTAAAGAGAGAAAGGAATAGAGATGTTTAGAATATGAATGATGAAGTAAAAGAAGCATTAGCGACATATGATAGATAAGGCTTTTGGTAAAGAACATTATATAAAGAAATAGTGCATAAACCTTGTGGTTGTAGGATTTGTAGTGAAAGAAATATTTAATGAAGTTAACCAAAAGCGATTGCCTAAAATATAAAAAATGCATATATTATAAGTGAACAAAGTGATTTGTTCAGTGTGAATAGCGCTTCGAATTTTATTCACTTGTATGTTTGGCCTCTGCGAATGACGGGAACTTGAATTTAGAATATCATTTACATGAGGAACTTAAAGCCACCTTTTCGGTGGCTTTAGCTTTTTCTGCAAACAATAGAGAAAGTGATTTAGGGGGATATATAAGGTGTATCCTAAGAATCCTGAAATCTCTAAGGTATTTAGAGAATTTGGTCTTGTGAACGAGTTGGGCTCTAGTATAAGAAACATATATAAATTTACCAAATTGTATTCAGGTGGTGTTCTTCCGTCTATAGAGGGCGACGTTTTTAAAACGGTAATTCCACTGAATGAAACTGCAACGATGAAGGCAGATCAGAAGAGTAGTGACCAAGTCGGACATGATGCGTTTGTAGAAAAGATACTTGAATTTAGCAAAACAGCAAGGACAAAAAAGAAATTTCAGAATATATAGGCTATAAGAATTAACTTATAAAAAGTAAAGGCATAGTACCCATTTCATGAATAGGAATTATGCCTTTTTCTTATTTTCATTCCTTATTTTTGTTAACGCCATCAGAAGACTTTTCTAATCCCATTCTCACTAAGGCAATAATGGCCTCAGAACGTGTAGGGTAACGATTCTCATAACGGAAGTTATCGATTAATTCTAAAGTTTCTTCGTCTACGGTTAAGGAAAAACGTGGCTTATCCGTTGGCATGTTTCATCACCTCATTGATTATTATACAGTTTTTTTGAACTAAGTAAAGAAAATAGTGAAAATGTTGCAGAATTGATTTCAGAGGATAAGAAACATGCAGAATTTATAAAGAATATCTAAACTTCCGTAAATACATTTGACACCAGAACAAATGTATGGTATATTCATCTTACTAAGTGCATCAGTGGTGCACAGAGCAAGGAGGACTAAGATGATTAAGTTAGGTGAAAAGAAATATTTGGTAGGAGTAGACAATGGATATCAATTTGTCAAGACGAGCAGTCTGCTCTTTGAGAATGGAATCAGAGAGATGAGCGTGGAGCCATCGATAAAAGACCACACAATGC
>JALEWA010000075.1 GCA_022788085.1 Lachnospiraceae bacterium | reverse complement strand
CCCCGAGAATCTCACCACGTACGAGCAATGCCAACCTCGATTCCGCTCCGCTTCATCTCGGTCGCATGCTTCGCACTATAAAATAACAAAAACACAGCCAGTTGCAAGTAAACTTGCACATGTCTGTGTTTTTATTATTTTGCATTGCTCTATTATACCTCGAACATCAGGTCTCCATATGTAGGCATTGGCCATACGCTGCTGTCAACGAGCATTTCAAGCTTATCAACAGGGGTACGGAGTGCATCCATGGCAACCTTTACGGTATCCTTGTAGTAGAATGCCTGTGCCTTTACATCTTCCATAGCTGCTGCCTTAGCTGTCTCTGCTTCCAGTGTAGTAAGTGCGCTCTTAGCTTCAGCAAGTAAAGCATCTACTTCGCCAAGTAATTCTACCTGAGCAGTTGCACCTGCACCAGCTTCCTTAACAGCGATTACAGTATTAGCAAGCTCTCCCGTGTAAGAAGTAACTGCCGGAATGATGTCCTTGCTTGCCATGTCAATCATGGTTAAAGCTTCAATGTTAATTGTCTTTGCATAAGTTTCATAGATAATCTCTTCACGTGATTCCAGCTCAACCTTTGTAAAGATACCGAACTTCTCAAATAATGCAACAGCCTTATCTGTTGTCAGTGTAGAAGCAGCTTCAATCATGGACTTGATATTTGGAAGTCCTCTTCTTTCAGCTTCTGCAACCCATTCATCAGAATATCCGTTTCCATTGAATACGATTCTCTGATGTTCTGTCATGTATTCCTTGATTAAATCATGTACTGCTATATCAAAATCTTCTGCCTTTTCCAGTCTGTCAGCAGCCTCGCAGAATGCTTCTGCTACAATTGCATTCAGAGTTGTGTTAGGGCTTGCGATAGAGTCAGCGGAACCAACCATACGGAATTCGAACTTATTGCCTGTGAAAGCAAATGGTGAAGTCCTGTTACGGTCTGTAGCATCCTTAACAAGATCTGGAAGTGTAGAAACACCTGTTAATAACTTTCCACCTTCCTTAACCTTTGCAGCATCACCTGTTTCAATCAACTGCTTTACAACATCTTCAAGCTGTTCACCAAGGAAGATTGAGATGATTGCCGGTGGAGCCTCGTTTGCACCAAGTCTGTGATCATTACCAACATCAGATGCAGACTGACGAAGTAAATCTGCATGTGTATCAACTGCCTTCATGATACATGCAAGTACAAGTAAGAACTGGATGTTCTTATTTGGTGTATCGCCCGGCTCAAGAAGGTTAACACCATTATCTGTTGTAATAGACCAGTTGTTGTGCTTACCGGAACCGTTAACACCTGCATATGGCTTCTCATGAAGCAGACATCTTAAGTCATGCTTATAAGCAACTCTCTTCATAGCCTCCATAACTAACTGGTTATGGTCTACTGCGATATTTGCTGTTTCATAAATAGGAGCTAACTCATGCTGAGCCGGAGCAACTTCGTTATGCTGTGTCTTAGCTGTAACACCAAGCTTCCAAAGTTCTTCATTTAAGTCCTTCATATAAGCGCCAACACGCTCTTTAATAACACCGAAGTAATGATCTTCCATTTCCTGTCCCTTAGGAGCCGGTGCACCGAATAAGGTACGACCTGCAAACATAAGGTCTTTTCTCTGGAAATAGAGATCCTTATCTACTAAGAAATATTCCTGTTCCGGTCCAACACTTGCTACAACCTTAGTTGCACCTGTGTTACCAAATAATTTTACGATACGGAGTGCCTGCTCGCTTAATGCCTCCATAGAACGAAGAAGCGGTGTCTTCTTATCCAGTGCTTCACCTGTGTAAGAGCAGAAAGCAGTAGGAATACAAAGAATTGTTCCGCATCCTGATTCCTTTAAGAATGCAGGAGAAGTAATATCCCATGCCGTATATCCTCTTGCTTCAAAGGTAGCACGAAGTCCACCTGAAGGGAAAGAAGAAGCATCCGGTTCACCCTTGATCAATTCCTTACCGGAGAACTCCATCAACATCTTGCCTTCTTTATCAGGATGTGTGATAAAGGAATCATGCTTCTCAGCAGTAATACCGGTTAATGGCTGGAACCAATGTGTAAAATGAGTTGCACCATTTTCTACTGCCCAGTCTTTCATAGCCTTAGCTACAACATCAGCTGTTGCCATGGAAAGTTCTCCACCATGCTCGCTGACTCTCATTACTTCCTGAAATACCTTCTTAGGAAGTCTCTCCTTCATTTTTGCAACAGTAAATACTTTTTCCGCAAAAATGTCTTCCACGTTTAATAACTCACTCATTTTCATTCTCCTTCCTATGCTGCGATTGACCGAATGTCGCTTTGTTCTTCACAAAATCATTATCCTGATAACAAAGCACCGGCTGCATTTCTGCATCTTCAATCACGCAAAAAAGGCGCTCCAATCCTATTGGAACGCCTTTGTTCTTCTTTGCATAATCAATATATTAACTTGATGTATCTACGATAACGTATCTTTTTCTAAAAGTCAATAGTTATTTTTAAATTTCAAACATTAATTGACCATAAGTTGGCATCGGCCATACAGAACTGTCCACAATCATCTCGAGCTTATCAACCGGTGCACGCAATGCATCCATGGCAACATTAACGACATCCTTATAATAGAAAGCTCTTTCCTTCGCATTGATTATATCAGAGGCCTTTGCTGTTTCCTCTGTTAATACCTGCAATGCCTTCTTTGTTTGAGCTAACAATCTGTCTGTTTCCACCAGAATTTCTGTCTGGGCTTCACCTGTTGCTCCTGCCTGCTTTACCGCCAAAACAGTATTTGCCAGCTCTCCTGTAAAGGCTGTCACAACAGGAATAATGTCCTTTCCGGCCATATCAATCATAGTCAGGGCTTCAATATTGATTGTCTTTGCATAAGTCTCATAAATAATCTCCTCACGGGATTCCAGTTCTGCTTTTGTAAAGATACCGAATTTTTCAAACAGTTTTACAGCCTTGTCTGTTGTCAGAGTCGGAGCTGCTTCAATCGTAGATTTGATAATAGGAAGTCCTCTTCTCTTTGCTTCCTCATACCACTCTTTGGAGTATCCATTACCATTGAACAGAATTCTCTGGTGTTTTGTCATGTATTCCTTAATCAAATCATGAACTGCCATGTCGAAATCTTCTGCCTGCTCCAGACGGTCTGCTGCTTCACAGAATGCCTCAGCTACAATGGCATTAATCGTGGTATTCGGAGAAGCTACAGAGTCTGAAGAACCGACTGTACGGAATTCAAACTTGTTACCCGTAAAGGCAAATGGTGAAGTTCTGTTTCTGTCTGTTGCATCCTTCACAAAATCAGGAAGTGTGGAAACACCGGTTTCCAGCTTCTGCCCCTGTATAGAACTGGAGGCGGTTCCTGTTTCAATTAACTGCTTCACTACGTCTTCCAACTGTTCGCCAAGGAAGATGGAAATAATAACAGGAGGTGCTTCGCTTGCTCCAAGTCTTCTGTCATTTCCCACGTCTGCGGCTGACTGGCGAAGCAAGTCAGCGTGTGTATCTACAGCCTTCATAATGCAGGCAAGTACTAATAAGAATTGAATGTTTTCATTTGGTGTATCACCCGGATCCAGGAGATTCACACCATTGTCTGTTGTAATCGACCAGTTATCATGCTTTCCGGAACCACTGACACCCTCGTATGGTTTTTCATGAAGCAGACATCTCATATCATGCTTCACAGCTACTCTCTTCATGGCTTCCATCACAAGCTGATTATGGTCAACTGCAATATTAGCTGTTTCATAGATTGGTGCAAGTTCATGCTGCGCAGGTGCCACTTCGTTATGCTGTGTCTTAGCAGTTACACCCAGCTTCCAAAGTTCTTCATTCAGATCCTTCATGTATGCGCCAACTCGTTCCCTGATAACACCAAAGTAATGGTCTTCCATTTCCTGCCCCTTGGGAGCCGGTGCTCCAAATAACGTACGTCCTGCAAACATAAGATCTTTTCTCTGCAAATATAAATCCTTATCAACCAGGAAATATTCCTGTTCCGCACCTACACTGGCTGTAACCTTAGTAGCCTGTGTATTTCCAAATAATCTTACGATTCGCAAGGCCTGCTCGTTTAACGCCTCCATAGATCTTAGCAGGGGAGTTTTCTTATCTAAGGCTTCTCCTGTATAGGAACAAAATGCTGTCGGAATACAAAGAATCACACCGCATGCAGATTCCTTTAAAAAGGCCGGGGAAGTGATATCCCATGCTGTATACCCTCTGGCTTCAAAGGTAGCACGAAGTCCACCGGAGGGAAAAGACGAAGCATCCGATTCGCCCTTGATAAGTTCCTTGCCCGAAAAGTACATTAGCATTCTGCCTTCTTCATCAGGATGAGTTACAAAAGCATCATGCTTCTCAGCCGTAATACCGGTTAAAGGCTGAAACCAATGCGTATAATGTGTTGCACCATGTTCCACAGCCCAGTCCTTCATTGCTTTCGCAACCACATCTGCAGTAGCCATGGAAAGCTCCCCACCATGCTCCATAACATGGACTACTTCCTGAAAAACTTTCTTGGGTAACCTTTCTCTCATCTTAGCAACCGTAAACACGTTCGACGCGAATAACTCTTCTACATTTAGCAGCTCGCTCATTATCTTAACCAATCCTTTCCATTAGGTCTTCGCCTTTATCTCCTGTATGAGAACAGCCTAATCATTTATTCAATATAACATATTTTTTGTACGTTATAAAGCCTTCATTTTGCATATATCAAAAAAGAATGCATGCTTTGTTTTGCATGCATTCTTTCTCATTCATTTTTCATCGGATTCTCACAACGAAGCAGATCATATGGCATAGGCTGAACGCTCAACTGTGCATACAGAATCTGTTTGGAATGAGGACAGCTCTCCTGCTGTTCTCCATCCTCATTATATAAAGCCAATACCTTCGTAGCGACATTACTGCCATCAGGCTTCATGATTTCTATCGTATCTCCCACGCAGAATTTATTACGTTGTTCGAACTTTGCAAATCCACGCTCATCGATGGAATCCACGATTCCAAGATAAACATAGTCATTGACATAGGTATTACTGTCATAAATCTGTGTATTCTCATCCGGCTTTCCGAAATAAAAACCTGTTGTGAACTGACGATACGTACACTTTGCAATTTCAGCACGGTACCAGTCCATATTGGCACGATATTTCTCCTCGGATTCCAGATAGTCATCAATTGCCTTACGATAGGTTCTTGCCACACATGCAACATAGAGAGCCGTCTTCATTCTTCCTTCAATCTTAAGGCTGTCAATACCTGCATCGATGATCTCCGGAATATACTCGATCATACATAAGTCTTTGGAATTGAAGATATAGGTTCCTCTCTCATTCTCATAAACCGGAAGATATTCACCGGGACGTTTTTCTTCTACAACCGCATATTTCCATCTGCAAGGATGGGTACAGGCTCCCTGATTGGCATCTCTTCCCGTAAAATAATTAGACAAAAGACATCTTCCCGAGTAAGAGATACACATTGCTCCATGAATAAAGCTCTCGATTTCCATTTTCTCAGGAATCTTCTCACGAATCTCCTTGATTTCACGCAGTGACAATTCTCTTGCAGACACAACACGTTTTGCCCCCTGCTGCCACCAGAAGAGATATGTCTGGTAATTGGTGTTATTTGCCTGTGTAGAAATATGAATCTCTACCTCCGGCCAGACCTCCTTCGCAATCATGAACATTCCCGGGTCTGAAATAATCAGTGCATCCGGTCCAATCTCTTTCAATTCCTGAAAATATGCTCTTGCTCCCTCTAAGTCATCATTGTGGGCAAGAATATTTGCAGTGACATATACCTTTACATTACGCTCATGGGCAAAGGCGATTCCTTCCTTCATATCGTCCGGTGAAAAGTTCTTCGCCTTTGCTCGAAGTCCGAAGGCTTCTCCCCCGATATATACGGCATCCGCACCATAGATGACAGCCGTCTTTAATACCTCAAGGCTGCTTGCCGGAACTAACAGCTCTGGTTTTCTTCTATTCATTCTTCGCATTTCCTTTCTTTGCAGATAAAGTAACGCCATCTGCAATCGGCAGAATCACAGTTTCCAATTCCTCATGATGTGTCAACGCATACAGATACTCCCGCATTCTGTTATGTATTGTCCTGTTTCTTCTTGTTACTGCATACTTGGACTCTACAATGTCACCATCCTGAAGGATATTATCTGAAACAAGAATTCCTCCCGGAGCCATCAGTCTTAGAATATCCGGCAGGAAGTTGATATACTGTCCCTTTGCCGCATCCATAAAGATAAGGTCATACTCCTCATGAAGCTCTGCAAGAATCTGGGTTGCATCGCCCTCTAAAAGTGTAATATTCTGTTCCTTCCCTGCCTTCTTAAAGTTCTCTCTTGCAAGTGGAATCCTTTTCTCGTATTTTTCAATGGTAGTGATATGACACCCTTCAGGAGCATATTCACTCATCAATAACGCCGAAAAACCAATGGCCGTTCCAACCTCAAGAATCTTCATTGGTTTTCCCCACGTCAGCAGAAACTTTAAAAGGCTCTGCATCTGTGGTCTGATAATCGGTACATTGGTTTCTCTTGAATATTTCTCCAGTTCTTCTAAATACGCAGGATTGCCCTTGTCAAAGGATCTGATGAAGGTCATCATTCTTTCATCTGCAATCACTCTACTGCCTCCGTCATTTCTCCATTATCATATAAAACTGCCAACATTTCTTCTATTGACATAGCAGTATTCAGCTCATATGTGCCGGACACAGTCTGATCCTTATAGTCAGACAGCTTTTCCTGCACAAAAAACATCTTAGCATCTCTGATCAGGCCTTTTTCTTCAAGCATTTTTGCTATATCCATCGTATCCTGATTCTCCGAAATCACAACACTGACCGTTCTTCCCTCACCTTCATCCATGGGAATATCTGCAAAAAGATTGAATCCAAAATCATAAGCTGCTACAGCAAGCTTAAATACTATAATAATCGCAGCTGCTGATAAAACGATTTTTACAAGCATCGCCCCAATTGCGCCCAAAAGCTGTTTTACATCCATAATGTCTCCTCCCTGAACCGCAAATCAGTTTTATATCTCCATAATGATAGGAAGAATCATAGGTCTGCGCTTTGTCTTCTTCCATACGAACTCGCTTAAGGTATCCTTGATGGTTCCCTTAATCTTGCCCCAATCCGTTATATTCTTATCAAGGCAGCTAAAAACTGCTTTCTCAATCACCTTATGCGCTTCGTCCATCAGCTCGTCAGACTCCTTCACATAAACAAAGCCTCTTGATACGATATCCGGACCTGCAAGAAGCTCTCCTGTCGTGCCTTCTAAAGACATAACAACAATAAGAATACCATCCTCCGCAAGATGCTGTCTGTCTCTTAATACCACATTTCCAACATCTCCGACACCAAGTCCGTCAACAAGAACAGTTCCTACCGGCACCTTACCGGTTACACCAGCTCCTTCATCATCCATGGAAAGAACCTCACCGGAGTTTAAGATAAAGATATTATCCTTGTCTATTCCCAGCTCCATGGCAAGCTTCGCCTGTGCTTTCAGATGCTTGTACTCACCATGAACAGGAACTGCATACTTTGGCTTTGTCAGCGTGTAGATCAACTTTATCTCTTCCTGACAGGCATGTCCTGATACATGTGTATCCTGGAAGATAACATCTGCTCCCTTCTTGAACAGCTCATTGATTACCTTGGTAACAGCCTTTTCATTTCCCGGAATCGGATTAGAGGAAAAGATGACCGTATCACCATGTCCTATGGTAATCTTCTTATGCATGCCGCTTGCCATACGGCTTAATGCTGCCATACTTTCTCCCTGACTTCCGGTTGTAATGATAACCGTCTTGTCCTTTGGATAATTCTTCAGTTTCTCAATATCAATCAGGGTGTTGTCCGGAATACTGAGGCGATTCAGCTTAGCTGCTGTTTCAATAATATTCACCATACTTCTTCCTTCGACAACAACTTTTCTTCCAAACTTATATGCCGTGTTGATAATCTGCTGCACTCTGTCTACATTGGAAGCAAAGGTCGCAATAATAATTCTTGTCTTCTTATGTTCCTCGAACAAATCATCAAAAACACTTCCCAGTGTTTTCTCGGATGGCGTGAAACCGGGTCTTTCTGCATTCGTACTGTCACACATCAATGCAAGGACACCTTTCTTGCCAAGCTCTGCAAATCTCTGTAAATCAATCGCATCGCCATAAACAGGTGTATAATCCACCTTAAAATCTCCCGTATGCACAACGATTCCTGCCGGTGAATAAATTGCAAGTGCCGCTGCATCTACGATACTGTGATTGGTTTTAATAAATTCAATTCGGAAGCATCCCAAATTGATATTCTGACCGAACTTTACAACCTTTCTTCTCACGTTATGAATCAGATTGTGCTCTGTCAGCTTGTTCTCAATAATGCCCATGGTAAGCTTTGTTGCATAAACAGGCACATTCAGCTCCTTCAGGATATAAGGAAGTGCGCCGATGTGATCCTCATGACCATGTGTAATCACAAATCCCTTTACCTTGTCTGCATTGTTCTTCAAATAGGTAATATCCGGTATTACCAAATCAACTCCCAGCATATCATCTTCCGGGAAGCTTAGACCGCAATCCACAACAATAATACTGTCTTCATACTCAAAGGCAGTAATGTTGAGTCCGATCTGCTCAAGTCCTCCTAAAGGTATCACCTTGAGCTTAGACGTATTTTCTTTTTTATTCTGTTTCAAAATAAACCTCCATAAAATTTTATATTAAGTCGATATCATCAAGCATATTTTCAAAGACCGCTGACACTGCATCAAACTCATCATCATCTTCTACCATGCTATAAATGCGTTCCTCAGCATCCGAGTCAGAGATGTCCTTTAAAATATATGCTTCGCCTTCTTCATCTTCCTCTGCATCTGTTACCAGAATGTAATTCACACCCGCAATCGTTGTCTGCTCCAGTACATAAAAATCTACTGCTTCTTCTCCATCAGGTACAAAGGTAATTTTCTCCATTATACGTTCTCCTTATTCTTAAGCAGGTCCAAATACCCCTGCAAAATAAAAACTGCCGCTATTTTATCGACGTGTTCTTTTCGTTCCTCACGTCTTATACCGGCCTCCATCATCGCTTTATCTGCTGCAACTGTTGTTAACCGCTCATCCCACAGATGTACACTAAGCCCAGTCCTGCGCTCCAGCATTTCCTTAAAGGCGAGCGTTTTCTCTACACGTTCTCCTAATGAATCATTCATATTTTTAGGATATCCAAGTACGATTTCCGTTACTTCGTATTCTACAATTAATTCTTCGATTCTTGCCAGAGTCTGACGCAGCTTGTCCTCATACTTTCTGCGTACAATCTCAACTCCCTGAGCTGTAATGAGCAATGGATCGCTGATTGCCACTCCAACCGTTTTCGATCCGAAATCCAATCCCATTATTCTCATTGAATAGCCATGCCTTTCCATAACCTGCAAACTTTGGGCCGCAGGCACAAATTTGCGTGTGAAAAATTTATTTTTCACACCGTTCTCCCGTTCATCCTCTACTTCTTATCCCAATCGGAATTTCTGATATAAGACTTTAACATTTCTTCCACAAGTTCATCACGCTCTACCTTCATAATTAAGGCTCTTGCGTTCTTATGGCTGGTAATATAAGTCGGATCTCCTGACATAATATACCCGACAATCTGATTTACCGGATTATAGCCTTTCTCAGTCAGAGCAGCATATACGGAAGCCAAAACATCCTTCACCGAAGTGCTCTCCTGCAATTCCTCCGGCACAAGCTGAATATACTGTGTGCGTGTTAAATCTTCCATACTCTATGCTCCCTCCAAAAATCTATTTCCTTAGTGCTTTTCCGTTCTATCACCTGTATCTTCTATCTTACCCTAATTTGTTTGAAAATTCAATGCATTCTTTTCCATCAGAAGTACTTCTTTATCAAGTGCATCTGTTATCTTTCCCTGAAGAAGGCAGTTGGAATAGTCTCCGTCATCTGCCAATGCAACCTTTACGTATTCTCTCGTATGCCCAATCCAGTATTCTCTTCCTGCAATTTCCTTCTTTTCTTCAAAGAGAACCTCCACATCCCTGCCCAGATAATATTCCCTGAATTTTGCAGAATCCCTTTCTTCCATCTCCAGTAAAACATTACTTCTTCCGGTCTTAACAGGTTCCGGTACCTGATTTTCCATGACAGCCGCACGCGTTCCCTTACGCTTGGAATACTTAAAGATATGCATCTCATAAAAGCTTACCTTCTCCAGGAAGCTTCTTGTCCTTTCAAATTCCTCTTCTGTTTCTCCCGGAAATCCTACAATGACATCTGTTGTAATCGCCGGATGTTCAAAGGTTCTTCGTAAAAGCTCCACGCCTGCATAGAACTGTTCCGGTGTATAATGACGGTTCATCCGTTTCAGAGTCTCCTCGCAGCCACTTTGAAGGGATAAATGAAAATGGGGACAGATATGTTCTAATGCGCCGATTCCTTTTGCAAATTCCTCTGTAATGATGCGAGGCTCCAGAGAACCAAGTCGCAAGCGTTTTACGCCATCAATCCGATCAATTTCCTGACTAAGTGTAAGTAAATTCTCCTGTTTCACTCCTTCTTTTTGGAAATCCACTCCATAAGAACTGATATGGATACCTGTCAGGACAAATTCCTGATAACCTGCCTGTACAAGTCCTCTGATTTCCTCTAAGATATCCTCTTTTCTTCTGCTTCTTACCCTTCCTCTGGCATAAGGAATCATGCAGTAGGAGCAAAACTGATTGCAGCCATCCTGTATCTTGATATAGGCTCTGGTATGCTCCTCGGTTCCTGTCAGGCGCATTTCCTCATATTCATCGGTATGGTTAATATCGATAACACTTTCCGTATCAATGCCTTCCATGTACTGCTCCAGAATTGCTACCAGATCCTTTTTCCTGTTATTACCTACCATCAGGTCAACTGCATCATCAGCACGTACACCCTCTGTATCAGATTGGACATAGCAGCCTACCGCAACAACAATTCCTTCCGGATTCGTCTTCTTTGCCTTGTGAAGCATCTGCCTGCTCTTACGATCCGCCATATTCGTCACAGTACATGTATTGACAATATAGATATCTGCTTTTTCTTCAAATGGCACGATTGTATATCCATGTTTTCTTAAATCCTGCAACATGGCATCCATTTCATATGAATTTACTTTACAGCCCAGATTGTGGAACGCAACTGTTTTCATTTTTGCTTACCTTTCTATGTTCTATTATGACATTAACAGTCACAAAGGACAATATGTACACTTTTTTCCGATTTTTTCGTTAATTTTTATGACAACTGATTTTCATCTTCGGTTGACTTTTCCATAGTTTCCCTTTATTATTAATGAAGAAGGTATATTTAAAAGGAGGTAGTCACTATGAAGACTGTTCAGATTTCTTTAAACTCTATCGATAAGGTAAAATCTTTCGTTAATGATATTACAAAGTTCGATTATGATTTCGATCTTGTATCCGGAAGATATGTTATCGATGCAAAATCCATTATGGGTATCTTTAGCTTAGACTTATCAAAGCCTATCGACTTAAATATCCATGCTGAAGGCAATACTGATGAGATTATGGAAGTAATCAAGCCTTACTTAATCTAATCACTTGCCGTCAGGCAACTGTCGAAATCTAATAAAATCAAAGTTCGAGCAGGTAAATTACCTGCTCGTTTTTTATTACATCGTAACTGTTCAGTACCCTTTTGATTACCCAGTATGGTTACTCTTCATTCCAGCTTACATGAATCACTTCATCTGTTTCAAGTGCCTTCTGTACAAGTGCTTCGATATTTTCTTCGAGATTCTTCTCATGGATTCTGATTACCTTAAGATTCGGCTTTGTAACCGGATGCTTTGCTACGAAGATGGTACAGCAGTCTTCGAAAGGAAGGATAGATGTCTCATACGTATCAATCTTCTTGGAAACGTCAACGATATCCTCTTTATCAAAGCCAATCAACGGTCTGTATACCGGCATGGTACACACATCATTTGTTGCCATGAGTGACTGCATTGTC
>JALEWA010000017.1 GCA_022788085.1 Lachnospiraceae bacterium | reverse complement strand
ATTCTCGATTCTTCCGCTTCGTATTGCAACCGTGGCAGGAAGTATTTTTGCAGGACTTGGATTTTTATATGGGATTTATACCATTATTAAAAAGCTCGTTAATCCGGCGGTGCCGTTAGGCTTTAGTTCGATGATGTCAGCAATCGTATTTATTGGTGGTATGCTTATGCTGATGCTTGGACTTGTAGGAGAGTATGTCGGAAGAATCTATATCAGCATCAATAATTCCCCACAATATGTCATTCGAGAAGAAATTGGACATAAAAAGGACTGAGAACGACGAAGGTTGTATTCACAAAACGATTGTGCTATACTACGATAAGCAAAAATAACGGAAGGAGAAGGTTATCGCATTGAACCTGAAGGAATGGATATTACGTGCAATTCATGACTTGGTACAAGTGCATGATACTCATGTAAGAAGAAATACGATTATTCAAATAGTGATATCCACGCTTGCGTTTATTTTGTTATGTCGTGTCTGGCCATGCGGTATGGTACAGCGACATACTCAGTCTGTCCAGCAGGCTTTTTCGTCTACGAAAAAGCTACCCGGTGACAACTTTACCGGTAATGATAAAAAGCTGCAGACAGTGCGCTTTTCCAAAGAGCATTTGTATCAGGTTATGGTGTATCTGTCATGTGAAAAAGATTATGATGCCAATAACGATTATGTGCTGTTTCGTTTATATGATGATTCTTTTTCCTGCATTTATGAGGAAACACAGGGATTTGGTCTTCTTGAAAAAAGAGGAGGATTCCTTGCAACACCGGACATGGATGTGGATACAGACAGGGATTATTATTATGAAGTAATCATTCCGGAGGAAGTAACAGGGAGCCTTACTCTGCCGGTCGCAGACAGAGGTGCTCTCAAGCAGTATGAGAACACGATTCTTTACGTAGATGGTATTTACAGAGAAGATATTTCCCTTGTTGCAGATTTTGATTATACAAAACCACTAACGGTATTTCATATTATAGGTTATGATTTGCTGATTCTTGTCATGGCGATACTTTGCTATGTCGGGATTATCTGGCTACTATATTATTTTGAGGATTATCTCGATGATGCTTCTTTTTATGGGAAGAGAGCAGCAACAGGTCTTGTAGTGCTTGCGGCACTAGGATTCTTTATCTATGCTGTTATTCTAAATGGCTTTGGCGGAGAAGCAGCAGACCGTTTTATATATGGAGCAGCGTCTTTAGGTGCTGTATTATGGTTTTTCTGTGCAGTCTGGATGCCGGGAAAAGAGAGGAAGCCGTCAAAGCTTCCGGCTGACAGGCAGATTTCCTTAATCTGGCGTAATTATATCCAGACAGTCAGCTTTGGGTTATTGTTTTATGCACTTTGTCAGTATGTCAATGCAGACAGGGAGTATTATCATTATGTGAATACAAGGTGGATGCTGATTTTCTTAGGCATTGCTTTTCTGATGATTCAGACAGAGAAGGAACTTATGAACTATATGAGCGGTATCTGGCTTATCATAGGACTTCTTGGTTCTGCTATCTATTGCCATGGTATAGAAGGAGAGCAGGAGCTTTATCTTGCAAAGCTTGCCTCAGCAGTAACCGTGGTGTGGGGACTTGTAATCATTAACACAGTACGACAGGTGAGAAAGGACTTTTGGAAGACAATATACTGGCCATTTTTTGCAATATGGTTGGTTTTTGTTATATTTATGTATGGGAACCGGTTTGATAAGATATGGGTATTTGTTGCCACATTACCATTCCTTACCTTACTTTTTATGAACCTAAGCGCAGCAGGAAAGAGCCGTTTACTCAAGAATTTCACAAATGGAATACTGCTTAGCTTTGGTCTTGTTATGCTGTTTTGCCTTATGCACAGACCATATCATTACTGGATGCGATACCGTTATAATGGGATTTTTCATACAGTAGCATGTACCGGGATGTATCTTGGCGTTGTGACAGGAGCTGTATTAGGAAAGCTTTATGGAAAATGGACAGAAGGATGCAGACTTTTAGAGGCAGGAAAGCTGGAGCTGTTTCTTTTTGCTGCAGCAATAGCCAATATTCTGTTTACAATGTCACGAACTGCCATGCTGACACTGGCTGTCAATGTGTGTGCGATTGTGATACTGGCAGCATTTGTTTATAAAAAAGAAATAAAACAGATTCTGACGGAATGTGTTTTGCTTGGAGCAGCTATTGTAATCAGCTTTCCTTTGATGTATTCTGTGATAAGAGTTGTTCCGGCAATTGTAAATGAACCGGTTCGCTATGAGATAGAACCACAGGATCGCTCTTATATGATTTACGAGGGTGATAAGGTTGACTCTGATAAATATATGACGATAAGACGTTATTTCGATGTGTTCTTCGGCAGATTCCAGTCTGAGGAGGAAGCACGCAATACCAAGGAAGAGGATATTCTGCTTGCATACATAGCAAAAGACAGTTTGCCAATACCTCATCCTTCTGCAGAGGAAACACAGGAACCTTCAGAAAGTCAGGCTGATATTTCGAATGGCCGTTTTGATATATTCAGAAATTATATTATGAGTATAAGTTTACGAGGACATGAGAAAATGGCGTTGGAAACAGAAAGTTATTCTCATGCCCATGCGCATAATTCCTATATTCAGGTAGCCTATGATTTTGGTCTGATAGCAGGCATCGCATTTTTGATTTTATGTGCTGTTACGCTATGGAAAGCAGTTATGTTTGCCGTGCATTATGGAAAGAATTACAGTATTTATTTTGTACCATTTTCACTTATTATTGTATTTGGATTTACCAGCCTGACAGAATGGGCATTTCATCCATGTATTCCGGCAGGCTTTGCTTTTTTATTTGTACAGATGCTGCTCATGCAGAAGCCATGGCAGCGTAAGCTTAAGGGCAAGGATAAGGGTAGGAGTTAGTTATGAAAATACTGAAACAAGTAAACAGGCAGTTGTTACACAGAAGAATCGTGCTTGTCATTTTCGATATCATGACAGTATGTATAGCGAGCATTGCGCCATTATTGATTCGATTTGATATGCATTATAAGGAAATCCCGGATATATATCTTAGTTCAGCATGGGACTTCATGATTATCAATATCATTATAACATTATTGGTATTTTACTTTTTTAGGCTGTATCATAGCTTATGGGCATTTGCGGGAACCGCGGAGGCACAGAACACTGTGGCTGCGTGCTTTCTGTGTGCAGTACTTGACTTTGTCGGCTTACAGATATTACATTATCCGATTCCAAGAAGCTACTATTTTATGTATGCGATGGTGTTGACAGCCATTACAATCTGTGGCAGATTTTCATACCGAATCCTTCGAGGTATCAAGCATAAGCAGCAGAATAAGAAGAATGGCACCAAGGTTATGGTTATCGGTGCAGGGGAGGCTGCAAATACCGTAATCAAGGAAATCGTGAACAGCAATTTCAGTACCATGACAATTAAATGCATCATTGATGATAATAAACTGAAGTGGGGAAGCTTTATCCAGGGCATCAAGATCGTTGGCGGACGTGATAAGATCGTAGAATATGCAGCATTTTATGGTATTGATGAAATTATTATCGCAATTCCGTCAGCAAGCAGGGCAACGATGAAGCAGCTCGTTGAAATCTGCCAGGAAACGAACTGTAAGCTGAGAACCCTTCCGGGAATCTATCAGCTGGTAAATGGTGAGGTAAATGTCAGCAAGCTTCGAGATGTTGATGTAGAAGATTTGCTCGGAAGAGATCCGATTAAGGTTGATCTTGATTCTATCCTGAATTATGTAAAAGACAAGGTGATTCTCGTGACAGGCGGTGGCGGCTCGATTGGAAGTGAGCTTTGCAGGCAGATTGCAGGGCACCAGCCGAAGCAGTTGATCATTGTAGATATCTATGAAAATAATGCATATGAGATTCAGCAGGAGCTGAAGCACAAGTATCCCTACCTTGACCTTGTTGTATTGATTGCATCTGTTCGAAATACGAACCGTATGAACAGTATTATGGCAAAGTATCATCCGGATATTATCTATCATGCAGCTGCGCATAAGCATGTGCCACTTATGGAAGACAGCCCAAATGAGGCAATCAAGAATAATGTATTTGGAACATGGAAGACAGCTCAGGCAGCAGTACAGAACGGCGTAAAGAAATTTGTTATGATCTCCACGGATAAAGCAGTAAATCCTACCAATATTATGGGAGCCTCAAAACGTATTTGTGAGATGATCATTCAGACATATAACAGACATTATGATACAGAATTTGTGGCAGTTCGTTTCGGAAATGTACTTGGCAGTAATGGAAGTGTTATTCCGCTTTTTAAGAAACAGATTATGGAAGGCGGACCAGTTACCGTTACCCATCCTGATATTATCCGCTATTTTATGACGATTCCGGAGGCGGTTTCTCTGGTATTGCAGGCAGGTGTTTACGCCAGGGGCGGCGAGATCTTTGTGCTTGATATGGGTGAGCCTGTCAAGATTCTTGATCTTGCAAAGAATCTGATTCGTTTATCCGGTTACAAGGTTGATGAGGACATTAAGATAGAATTTACAGGACTGCGTCCGGGTGAGAAGCTTTATGAGGAGCTTCTGATGAATGAAGAAGGACTTACTGATACGGAGAATAAGCTGATTCACATAGGCAAACCAATTGAATTTGATGAATCCAGGTTCTTTGTGCAGCTTAATGAGTTGAAAAAAGCAGTGGAGAGCGAATGTTCCGATGTCAGACCACTGATTCAGGAAATCGTACCAACTTATATTCCACGAAAAAAGACAGAGTAATGTATAATGAAGAAATGGAGGTATTGTAGTTATGGCAGAACAGACAAAGAAGAGAATTTATCTATCCTCCCCCACCATGCATGGAGAAGAACAGAAATTTATACAGGAGGCATTTGATACGAACTGGGTAGCACCGCTAGGACCGAATGTAAATAAGTTTGAAGAGGAAATGGCAGCATATACAGGTTGTGGTCATGCAGCGGCACTAAGCGCAGGAAGTGCAGCAATCCATCTGGCAATCAAGCTTCTTGGCATCAAACAGGATGATATCGTATTCGCATCCTCTCTGACGTTTTCTGCAACCTGCAATCCTATTTGTTATGAGAAGGCAAAGCCGGTATTTATTGATTCCGAGCCGGATACCTGGAATATGTCCCCAAAGGCGTTGAGGAAAGCGTTTGAGAAGTATCCTCATCCAAAGGCAGTAATTATGGTACATCTCTATGGAACACCTGCAAAGCTGGATGAAATCATGGAAATCTGTGCAGAGCACAATGTTCCGATTATTGAGGATGCAGCGGAATCCCTTGGCTCTACCTATAAGGGACAGTTTACCGGAACCTTCGGGCGAATTGGTATCTATTCTTTTAACGGAAATAAGATTATTACAACCTCCGGCGGTGGTATGCTGGTATCCAGGGAGGAGGAGCTTACCAAAAGAGCCACTTTCCTTGCAACACAGGCAAGAGAGCCGGCAAGACATTACCAGCATTCCGAGATTGGATATAATTACAGAATGAGCAATATTATTGCCGGTATCGGACGCGGACAGCTTTTACATATGGATGAACATAAGCGCTTGAAAAATGCAATTTACAAGCAGTATGAGAATGCCTTTGCCGATATAGAGGATATTTCCATGAATCCTATGAATCCTGATGGTGATGCGAATAACTGGTTATCCTGCATTCTGTTAAAGGAAAGAAGCCGTGTGACACCAAATGATATCATGGATGCCCTTGAGGCTGAAAATATTGAATCCAGACCAATCTGGAAACCGATGCACTTACAACCGGTATTTGCAGATTGTGAATTCTTCAATCATAATGATGAGGGAATCAGTGTCGGAGAAGATATCTTCAACAGAGGTGTCTGCATGCCGAGTGATATTAAGAATACGCCGGAGGATATGGAGCTGATTATCAAAACAGTACGTAAGCTCTTTGAATGATGAGAAACAGGTTACTTGTAAAGGTGCTGAATAGTTAGGAAGGATACAGCCATGTACCGAAAATATATAAAAAGATTATTGGATATTGTGATTTCTTTAGTGGCATTAGTTGTATTAAGTCCGGTATTGCTTGTTCTGGCGATACTGGTACGCTGTAAGCTTGGTGCACCTGTTATCTTTCATCAGGAAAGACCGGGCTATCATGAGAAGATTTTTAAGCTTTGTAAGTTTCGGACAATGACAGACGAAAGGGATGAGGAAGGGAATCTCCTTCCTGATTCCGTAAGGCTGACAAAATTCGGAAGAATTCTTCGTGCCACAAGTCTTGATGAGCTGCCCGAGCTATGGAACATCCTAAAGGGAGATATGAGCATCATTGGTCCAAGACCATTGCTGATCAGCTATCTTCCCTATTATACAGAGGAAGAGAGACTAAGACATACGGTAAGACCCGGATTAACCGGGCTTGCACAGGTAAGTGGAAGGAATCTCCTTGACTGGGATAAGAGATTTGCGACAGATGTAACATATGTTAAGAATCTGACCTTCGCAATGGATGTAAAGATTTTCTTCCTTACGATTAAGAAGGTATTTGTGCGTGAGGATATAGAAGTAGATACCAATCAGGTAGAAGGAAACTTTGCCGAAATCAGGAAAGCAAGGCTGGAGGAAGCGCAGAAAGAAGAGGTAAATATATGAATCTGTTGATTTTAAGCTGTGGCACAAGAGATAAAGTGGTTCAGTACTTTAAGAAGGCTTTTGCAGGAGAAGGAAAGGTTATCTGTACAGATTGCAGTCCTTATGCACCGGCACTATATGAGGCAGATGTACATTATATTGTTCCAAGGATTACAGAGCCGGGATATATGGAGAATATCTTTGATATTTGCAGAAAGGAAAATGTTACTGGCGTACTTTCCTTAATCGATCCGGAACTGTCTCTGATTGCAAAGCATGAAGAGGAATTTCGTGCTCTTGGTGTGACGGTAATTGAATCTTCCTATGAGCTGTGTGAAAGAACCTTGAATAAATGGGAGATGTATTGCTGGATGAAGGAGCATGGATATCCATGTGCCAAGTCCTATATTACCTTAGAGTCCTTTTATGAAGCTCTTGAAAAGGGAGAAGTCAGCTTTCCGGTATTCGTAAAGCCGATGAAGGGAAGTGCAAGCTTACACATTTCCAAGGCTGAGGATAAGGAAACGGTAGAGCTTCTCTTTTCCCATGGTGAACAGATGATGATTCAGGAATATATGACCGGACAGGAAATCGGAGCAGATGTTTATATAGATCTGATCAGCAAGGAAGTAGTGTCTATCTTTACCAAGAAGAAGCTGGTAATGCGTGCAGGGGAAACCGATAAGGCAATTTCCTTCCGTGACGAGAGACTTTTTATGGAGATAGAGCGATTTGTGAAGGAAAACGGCTTTTCCGGTCAGATTGATATTGATATCTTTGAACAGGATGGCGTGTACTACTTCTCAGAGGTAAATCCAAGATTTGGTGGTGGATATCCCCATGCCTATGCATGCGGTGCCGACCACATGACTCTGATTAAGAACAATCTTGCAGGAATTACCAATATGCGCCAGATTGGATGCTATGCCGTGAACAAGGTAATGATGAAATACAATGAAATCATGCTTATTGATACGGTAGAGTAGCTACGAAGGAAGAAGAGGTTGTTCATGAAAAAAGTTTTAATACTTGCAAATTCTGCTAGTGGGCTTTATGATTTTAGAAATGAACTGTTATTAAGTCTGTTAAAGGAATATGAAGTACATGTCAGTCTTCCTGATGAGGAGAAGGTACCTGAGCTTGCAGGTGAGGGCTGTAAGGTTCATCATACAGCAATTGACAGGCGTGGAATGAATCCGGTGAGAGATCTGAGGCTGTTCTTTTCTTACCGGAAGCTGATGAAGGAAGTAAAACCGGATGTTGTACTGACCTATACCATAAAGCCAAATATCTATGGTAACCTATGCTGTAGGATGAAACATATTCCTTATATCGTAAACATCACGGGACTTGGTTCTGCCTTTGAAAATGGTGGCATGGTACAAAAGATAGTGGTATTTTTATATAGAATGGCATTGAAAAAAGCTTCCTGTATCTTTTTTCAGAATAAGAAGAATCAGGAAATCTTTGAACAGTACGGAATTGTCGGAAAAAAGACAAGGCTTGTGCCGGGTTCGGGAGTAAATCTTGACAGACATGCATTTGAGGAATATTCTTCTAAGGAGGAGAAAATGATATTCCTGTATGTTGGAAGAGTGATGAAGGAGAAGGGAATGGATGAGCTTCTCTATGCGGCAAAGGAGTTGTGTCGCGAATATCCCCAGGCGGTTTTCCGGCTGGTTGGCAATTATGAGGATGATTATAAGGACATCATTGAGCAGTGTGAGAAGGAAGGCATCTTAGAACTGATTGGATATCAGAAGGAGATACATCCCTATTACAAGGAGGCAGCAGCCGTGCTTATGCCAAGTTATCACGAAGGCATGTCCAATGTGATTTTGGAAGCAAGTGCAACAGGAAGACCGATACTGGCATCTGATATACCGGGTTGTCAGGAAGGTTTTGAGGATGGTGTGACAGGATTTGGCTTCCCGGCAAGGGACAAGGAAGCACTGCTTGATGCACTGCGGCGTTTCATGAAGCTTTCCTATGAGGAAAGGGCGCAGATGGGAAGAAATGCCAGAGCAAAGATGGAGCGGGAGTTTAACCGTAAGCAGGTAGTAAATGCTTATCTTGAAGAAATACATGCAGTAAGTTAACATTTGGAAAGAATGAAATAGTAATAAGAATAAAAAGGTGTGTACCAAAAGTGGTATGCGCAGATAGGAGAAGAACATGAGCTTATATGAAGATATCGTAAGTGGAAAGGAAAAATTATCATTAGTAGGACTTGGTTATGTTGGTATGCCAATCGCTGTTGCCTTTGCAAGAAAGATTAAGGTTGTAGGCTTTGATCTGAATGCAGCAAAGATCGATCTGTACAAGTCCGGCATTGATCCAACAAATGAAGTTGGTGATGACGTGATTAAGAACACAACAGTAGAATTTACTGCTGATGCTTCGAAGTTAAAGGAAGCAAAGTTCCATATCGTAGCAGTACCGACACCGGTAAACGATGACCATACACCGGATCTGACACCGGTAGAGGGAGCAAGCAGAATTCTGGGACAGAATCTGACAAAGGGTTCTATTGTTGTATTTGAATCTACTGTATATCCTGGAGTAACAGAAGACATCTGTGTCCCAATCCTGGAGAAGGAATCAGGACTTAAGTGTGGTGTTGATTTCAAGATTGGTTATTCTCCGGAGCGTATCAATCCCGGTGATAAGGTACACAGACTGGAAACTATTACCAAGATTGTATCCGGTATGGATGAAGAGACTCTGGATGAGGTAGCTAAGGTGTACGAGCTTGTTGTAGAGGCAGGCGTATACCGTGCAGAGAGTATTAAGGTAGCAGAGGCTGCAAAGGTAATCGAGAACAGCCAACGTGATATCAACATTGCTTTCATGAATGAGTTATCTATTATCTTCAACAAGATGGGTATTGATACCAAATCTGTTCTTGCAGCAGCAGGAACTAAGTGGAATTTCTTAAACTTCCAGCCGGGACTTGTTGGCGGACATTGTATTGGTGTTGATCCCTATTACCTGACCTATAAGGCAGAGCAATTAGGATATCATTCCCAGATTATCCTTTCCGGTCGTCGTATCAATGATGATATGGGTAAGTATGTAGCAGAGAATCTTGTTAAGAACTTAATTAAGGCAGATATTCCGGTTAAGGGTGCTAAGGTTGCTATCTTAGGCTTTACCTTTAAGGAGAATTGTCCTGATACCAGAAATACAAAGATTATTGATATCTACAGGGAATTAAAGGAATATGGCATTACTGCTGTTGTAACAGATGATAATGCAGATGCAGCAGAAGCAAAGAGACTTTATGGTATTGAATTCGTTCCAATGGCAGAGATTAAGGATTGTGATGCCGTAATTCTTGCCGTTGCACATGAAGCATATAAGAGTCTTGAAATGAAGGATATCGATGCTTTGTTTACAACAAAGAATAAGACTAAGGTTTTAACAGACCTTAAGGGTATTCTGGATAAGAAGGCTTATCAGGATGCAGGCTATATCTATTGGAGATTATAATTTGAAAGAAAAAAGAAACTTGACTGACTTTGTGGTATTTGCGATATTCACGATATTTTTCGGTTTTCTCCTGATAACAGGTGAGCCACTTTATCTAGGCGACAGCTTTCAGCATGAAATGCAGTTTGTAACAAGGGAGCCGGTTTATGCCTTACTGATGCAGTTCCTGCGGTGGATATCGCCACAGCATCACTATCAGCTTGTGATTATCGTACAGAATGTGCTGGCAATCATAGCCAATACGATATTTGTATGTGCCCTTCGAAGGCTGCTTAAACTGAAATGGTATATGCTGCCGCCTGTTATTCTCATTTTACTGGCGCCACATATTATGACACCGTTAGCTTCTTCCTCAGGAATGATTTTAACGAATTCTCTGTTATCAGAAGGAATATCGTATTCTCTGTATCTGTTTTTTATTCTGTATATTTTAAAGGCAGTCTGGAGCAGAACGATTCTGGGAAAGGACAGCATCCTTGCCTTTTTCTGGGCAATTGGTGTGTCTTTGGTACGCGGACAGTTTATGATACTGATTCTGGTATGGTTTCTTGCCATGGGACTGATTGCTTTCTTTCAGAAGAAATGGAAGCAGATGGTGATACTGACAGGCTTGCTTGCAGTAGCTTTTGTCGGACGTGGTCTGCTTGTAAAGACATATAACTATTGTGAGCAGGGATTATTTGTATCCACTGTTTCCGGTAAGGCTATGTCTGTTGCTAATGTCTTATATGTTGCCGACAGAGAGGATGGAGCAGCCATTGAAGATGAGGGCTTAAGGGAAGTCTTTTATGAGATTTATGATAAGGCGTATGCGGATGGCATGAACTACCGGTTCTCACCAAAGGGACTGCTTGCGAGGGCGGCACATCATGAAGAATGTCATGACAGCCTGAACTTTGATTACTTTTCAGTTGCAGCAAAGGAATACGTGACAGAAACAACAGGTATTACGGTTGAAAATTACCAGCTTATGATGGTAGAAGTGGATCAGGTAGCTTCCATGCTCATGCAGGAACTGATGCCGCAGGTTTTTGGCAGATACGTATATAATTATGCAGCTATGATTATGATGGGCTTTATTCGAAGTGTGGCATTTGTTCATCCAATCTTGAACTGGTATGCACTTGCTGTTTATTTACTGGCAATGATCCTTATGGTATTTGTCTGGATTAAGAAGAATGATTCCAAGGCGGCACCATTTATGGCACTTGTATTGTTGATGATAACCGGAAATGTCACAGGAACATCCTTGATGATTCAGTGTATTTCAAGGTATATGTTATATAATCTGCCTTTGTTTTATCTGGCAGGGCTGCTGTTATTATCAGAGTGTTATGATATTTATATAACAGCAAAAAAGTAGGCTGAGGGTAACTGGAAAGTATGGAATAGTTACGGAAAGGATTAGATAGCAATGGGATATAAGAATTTGAAGTTTCCGGAAAACAGTGTTTTCCTTGTAACAGGAGGAGCAGGATTTATTGGCTCTAATCTGTGTGAAGCATTAACAGATATGGGATATCAGGTAAGATGTCTGGACGATCTTTCCACAGGACGTGAAGAAAACGTAAAGATGCTGCTTGACAGACCAAACTATACCTTTATCAAGGGAGATATCAAAGACCTTGATACCTGTATGAAGGCATGTGAAGGCGTAGATTTTGTTATGAATCAGGCTGCATGGGGTTCTGTTCCAAGAAGTATCGAAATGCCGTTATTCTATGAGCAGAATAACATTATGGGTACTCTGAATATGATGGAGGCAGCAAGACAGAATGGAGTTAAGAAGTTTGTTTATGCATCAAGCTCTTCTGTTTATGGTGATCACCCGGTACTTCCTAAGAAGGAAGGGCAGGAAGGAAATCTGCTTTCCCCATACGCATTAACCAAGCGTGTTGACGAGGAATATGGAAAGCTTTATAAGAAGCTGTATGGTCTGGATACGTATGGCCTTCGTTATTTTAATGTATTTGGCCGCCGTCAGGATCCGAATGGTGCTTATGCTGCTGTTATTCCAAAGTTCATTAAGCAGCTCTTAGACGGAGAGGTTCCAACAATCAATGGTGATGGTAAGCAGTCCAGAGACTTTACTTACATTGATAATGTTATCGAGGCAAACATGAAGGCATGCCTTGCTTCCAGTGAAGCAGCCGGACAGGCATTCAACATTGCATATGGTGGAAGAGAGTATCTCATTGATATTTATTATGATCTCTGCAAGGCACTTGGTAAGGATGTAGAGCCTCACTTTGGACCGGACAGAGCAGGCGATATCAAGCATTCCAATGCAGACATCACAAAGGCAAGAGAATTGCTCGGATATGATCCTGAATATGATTTTGAAAAAGGTATTGCACTTGCAATCGACTGGTATAAGGCAAATTTATGAAAATTGCAATAAGAATGGATGATATTACGCCTGATATGGATTGGGCAAAGTTCCTTAGGTTTAAGGAACTTTGTGATCTGTATCAGGTCAAACCGCTTATAGGGGTAGTTCCCGAAAATCAGGATTCCATGCTTCATATTGACGAGGCAAGGGAGGATTTTTGGGAATATGTATTACAGTTACAGAAAGACGGATGGAGCATTGCACAGCATGGCTGCACCCATATTTACAGTACGAAGAAGAAGGGATGCTTTCCACTGAATGCACTTTCTGAATTTGCAGGAAGAAGCTATGAGGAACAATATGCAACTCTTAAGCGCGGAAAACAAATGTTGGAGGAACATGGCATCTATACAGACATGTTTATGGCACCGGCACATTCCTATGATAAGAATACATTAAAAGCATTAAAGGCACTTGGATTTACCAAACTGACCGATGGATTTGGTAAGACACCCTATAGATGGCAGGAATTAATTTTTTATCCTATTTCTTTTAAGCAAAGCAGCAGCCTGAAAAAGAAAAAAGGATATACGACCTTTGTTATTCATGCCAATACTATGAATGACAAAGATTTTGAAAGATATGAGAATTTATTTCAGGCATATTCAGACAGGCTGATATCATATAACGAATACATGAAGCAGGAACCAAAACAAAGAAACTGGCTTGGTGCTGTAAAGGAATATGCAATTGCTATGACAAAATATTGTTTAGTCAGGGTAGCAAGCCTTAGAAAATAAAAGGGAAAAAGAATGTCAAAAGAAGCAATCAGAGTATTACATGTGCTGGGAACAACGAACCTTGGTGGTGCAGAGAGTAGAATCATGGAGCTGTATCGCTGCATAGACCGCAGTAAGGTACAGTTTGATTTTCTGGTACATACCAGGGAAGAGGGACATTACAGTAAGGAAATACGTGAATTAGGCGGACATATTTACAGCCTGCCGCGATTCAAGGTGATAAATCTTGCAGAATATAAGAAAGCCATCAGGAGCTTTTTCAGGGAGCATCAGGAATTTGTGGCAGTGCAGGGACATATGACCAGTACAGCATCTATTTACCTGCCGATTGCCAAGAAGGAAAATCCTTCTATCGTGACGATTGCCCATGCAAGAAGCGCAGGCGTGGACAAAGGGGTAAAGGGCTATGTGACTAAGATTTTAAGACATTCCTTGAAGAAAAAAGCTGATTATTGTTTTACCTGTTCTAAGGAAGCAGGTATTGCGGTTTTCGGTAAAAAATGGGTAGAACAGGGAAACGTGTGGACGATTCCTAATGCCATAGATGCAAACCGCTTTCAGTATAACGAAGCAGTCCGTAAGGAAGTAAGAGAACAGCTTGGCACACAGGATAAGTTTGTTATTGGTCATGTTGGACGTTTTGGCTTTATGAAAAACCATACCTACCTTGTAGATATCTTTGCTGAGCTTTGTAAGCAACGCGAGGATATGGCTCTTGTCCTGATTGGTAAGGGCGAGGAGGAAGCCAATATTCATGAGAAACTT
>JALEWA010000241.1 GCA_022788085.1 Lachnospiraceae bacterium | reverse complement strand
CATCAGGTACCTTAGAGAAGGAAAGTATAATTATGCTTCGTCAGGACAATCAAGAAGCGGTAATATTAGAGTCACAGAAGGAATATACAATCGAAGTAGAGGAATCTGATGGGCAATATTATCGGATTAAATCGATAGAGAGTGAAGAAAGATAAATTTTTTTAAAAAATCCCATAAAAAATATATGTTTCATTCGTATCCTTTATATCCAATGTACTCTCGGAATCTTTTGTATATGGATTTATGAGATAGATTTTTGTGGAACAATGAAATTTTCGCAGTGCGTACACGGTGTGTACGACGAGAAAATTGAAGAAGTTCCAGGAAAATATATCCAGAAAGACATATGCAGAAAAGATTTCGAGAGCACATTCCAAACAAAAGGAGGAGAGAGATGATGAAAAAGAAATTATTAGTTTTGTTAGGGATTGTAACAGTAACGGCACAGCTTGGAGGATGTGGTGCAAAAGCATCAGATGCGGTCACGGCTGACGTGAGTGCCAATTATACTACAACAGAGTCCGTAGCTATGGATGGAATGGCAGATTATTCGGAAGCCAAGGTAGTGGAGGAAGAACTGGACTGGAATACGGAGGAATATGATAAGGTTGAGGAAAAAGGCTTTATCGCTGTGGCAAATCAGCCGCTTTCCACGTTTTCCGCAGATGTAGATACGGCATCTTATAGCAATATCAGAAGAATGATAGAGGATGGCTATTCTTTGGAAGACATTCCTAAGGGAGCAGTCAGAATCGAAGAAATGCTAAATTATTTTTCGTATGATTATAAACTACCTGAAGGAGAAGAACCCTTTGGAGTTACGACAGTAATGGGAGATTGTCCATGGAATGAGAATGCAAAGCTGTTACAGATAGGTCTTAAGACAGAAGCGATTGATTTTTCAGAGGCACCGGATTCTAATTTTGTCTTTTTATTGGACGTATCCGGTTCCATGAATGATGCGGATAAGCTTCCGTTATTACAAAAATCCTTTGCACTGCTGGCAGAACAGCTTTCAGAGAAGGACAGGGTTTCTATCGTGACCTATGCAGGCAGTGATGAGATTATTCTGGAAGGAGCAAAAGGAAGTGAAACGAAGAAAATCGTAGATGCAATTGAGTCCCTGGAGGCTGATGGAGGCACGAATGGTTCAGCAGGCATAGAAACGGCTTATTCTCTTGCAGAAGAATATTTTATCGAGGGTGGTAATAACCGTGTGATTCTTGCTACGGATGGCGACTTGAATCTTGGTGTAACAAGCGAGAGTGATTTGGAAGAACTGATTTCAGAAAAGAAAGAGTCAGGTATCTTTTTGTCTGTACTTGGCTTTGGTACTGGCAATATCAAGGATAACAAGATGGAAACACTGGCAGACTGCGGAAACGGTAATTATGCATACATAGATTCTTTTGGGGAGGCGAAGAAGGTATTGGTGGAAGAACTTGGAGCTACTATGGTAACGGTCGCAAAGGATGTGAAGCTGCAGGTTGAATTCAATCCGGTGTATGTGAAGGGATACCGTCTGCTTGGCTATGAGAACCGTGCACTGACAACAGAAGAATTTGACGATGATACAAAGGATGCAGGTGAAATCGGTGCAGGTCATACAGTTACTGCATTGTATGAAGTGATTCCCGTAGATTCTGAGCAGGAAATTCCAAAGACTGATTTGAAGTATCAGGATAGCAGTGCATCCACAGGCGTAGAAAATGGTGAATGGATGACATTGAAGATCCGCTATAAGGAGCCGGAAAAGGAAGAAAGTAAGCTTTGCGAATATCCGATTAGTGAGAATGCCTATACCCGGGAACCAAATCAGGACTTTTATTTTGCAGCAGCAGTAGCAGAATTTGGTTTGCTGTTAAGAGACAGTGAGTATAAGGGAGAGTCTTCCTTCGAAAACATAGCTTCTTTGCTAAAGCTTGCCAATACACAAGAGGATGAATATAAGGATGAGTTTGCTTATCTGGTAAGAAAGCTTGCAAGAGACGCAGAATAACGGGAAAATAAATCAAAAAGTGCAGGATAACGCATTTTTGAAGAAAATGAAATTTCTGCTTGAAATGAACAGTTTCTTGTGCTAATATTTTTTCAAAGTTAAATAAACAGATGACTTCAAATGCTATGAAGGAGACTCTTGTTAAGGAAAACGACAGGAAGACAGCGTCACCGACTGAGAGCGCTGTACGTGGGAGATAATAAAGGGAACACTCCGGAGCAGATTGCCTGAACATATATGCTATTGATGGATATACAGTAGGGTAATACGTGAACATGCGTTAAATGTAAGAGTGGATAGGGCGATAAAACATCTTGATGGAGATGGCGGTCTGTCAATGCGGGTGGTACCGCGGATATTGAATGATTATCCGTCCCGGAATACGTAAATAGTATTCCGGGACTTTTTTGTGCACAGATGCATAAGGGAGTTTGCAGCAAAGCTGCATGCATCTGGCACAGTGAACTGGAAGTATCTAGTTCGATTCTTAAAAAAGCCCCGGAATCGAAAATGGAGGTATAAGAATGTACAGAAACATTACAATGAAGGAAATTAGTGAACAGCATATCGGTCAGACCTTGCAGGTAGCAGGCTGGGTAGAGAATATCCGTGATCATGGCGGAGTATCCTTTATCGACTTAAGAGATATGTATGGTGTATTGCAGGTAGTTCTTCGTGATACAACATTACTTGATGGAATTACCAAGGAAATGTGTCTTTCTATCGAGGGACCTGTAGAAAAGAGAGATGAAGAGACATACAATCCAAAGATTCCAACCGGTACCATCGAATTAGAAGCAAAAACAATTACCGTTTTAGGAAAAGTATATCATCAGCTCCCATTTGAGATCATGACATCCAAGGAAACAAGAGAGGATGTCAGATTGAAATACCGTTACCTGGATTTAAGAAATGCAAAGGTAAAGGATAACATTATCTTCCGTTCACAGGTAATCAGCTTTTTAAGACAAAAGATGACTGAGATGGGATTTTTAGAGATTCAGACACCGATTCTTTGTGCTTCTTCACCGGAGGGCGCAAGAGACTATATCGTTCCATCCAGAAAGTATAAGGGCAAGTTTTATGCATTGCCTCAGGCTCCACAGCAGTATAAGCAGCTGTTGATGGTATCCGGCTTTGATAAATATTTCCAGATAGCACCATGCTTCCGTGATGAGGATGCAAGAGCAGACCGTTCACCGGGAGAATTCTATCAGCTTGATTTTGAAATGAGCTTTGCAACACAGGAGGATGTTTTCCGTGTAGGTGAGGAAGTACTTTCTGCAACCTTTGAAAAGTTTGCACCGGAAGGCTTTGAAGTAACACAGGCACCATATCCGATTATCAGCTATAAGCAGGCAATGCTGGAGTTCGGTACGGATAAACCGGATCTTCGTAATCCTTTAAGAATTATGGATTTAACAGACTTTTTCCAGAAATGTACCTTTAAGCCATTTATCGGAAGAACCGTAAGAGCTATTAAAGTACATGCGGATATGTCCAAGGGCTTCCATGAAAAGCTCCTTAGCTTTGCAACAGGCATGGGAATGGGCGGATTAGGTTACCTGGAAGTAGCAGAGGATATGTCCTATAAGGGTCCTATTGATAAGTTCATTCCGGAGGAATTAAAGAGTGAGCTTGCAACACTTGCAGGACTTGCAGCAGGTGATACCATTTTCTTTATTGCAGATAAGGAAGAACGGGCAAATTATTATGCAGGACAGCTTCGTATTGAGTTAGGAAATAAGTTAGACTTATGTGAGAAGAATGCATATCGTTTCTGCTATGTAAATGATTTCCCTATGTATGAGCTTGACCCGGAGACCAGGCAGATTGGATTCACGCATAATCCGTTCTCTATGCCACAGGGAGGACTGGAGGCATTACAGACAAAGGAGCCATTGGATATTCTCGCATACCAGTATGATATCGTATGTAATGGTGTTGAACTTTCTTCCGGTGCGGTCAGAAACCATGACATGGAAATCATGGTCAAGGCATTTGAGATTGCAGGCTATGATGAAGAGACATTAAAAGCAAAGTTTGGAGCTTTATATCAGGCATTCCAGTTCGGAGCACCACCACATGCAGGTATGGCTCCCGGTGTTGACCGAATGATTATGCTTCTTCGAAATGAAGAAAACATCCGTGAGGTTATTGCATTCCCAATGAGTGGTTCCGCACAGGATTTGATGTGTGGCGCACCAAATGATGTAACCGAGCAGCAGCTTAGAGAGGTTCATATAAAGGTAAGAGATTAGAGCACAAAGAGATTTTGTAATGTGGTAAAGAACACCACATAACAAAATCCAGGCTTTGTGCTGTGGAGGAAAAATATGAGAATAATTAGTGATGAAACAATTGAGTATGTTGGTATTCTTGCAAAGCTCGAGCTTTCCGACGAAGAAAAAGAGCATGCGAAGAAGGATATGGGAAGCATGCTTGATTATATCGATAAATTGAATGAGCTGGATACAACGGGAATCGAACCGATGTCACATGTATTCAAGGTTCAGAATGTGTTCCGTGAGGATGTCGTTACCAACGGTGATGAAAGTGAGAAGACATTAAAGAATGCACCGGGCGAGAAGGATAACATGTTCATGGTGCCAAAGACTTTTGATTAAGGAGGATGAACATGGATATCTTGTCATATACTGCAGTCGGGCTTGCGGCAGCTATCAAGGAAGGAAAAACAACCGCAGTAGAAGCAATGCAGGCAGTATTGCAAAAAATAGAAGAAACCGAGAAGACAATCAATGCCTATGTTACGATAGATAAAGAAGCGGCATTGCAAAAAGCTGCTGAAGTACAAAAAAGAATAGAAGCAGGAGAATTAACAGGTCCGCTTGCCGGTGTTCCTGTTGCCATCAAGGATAATATGTGCACGGAGGGTGTGCTTACCACCTGTTCTTCTAAAATTCTTGAGAATTTCATTCCAACCTTTTCCGCAGAGGCAGTTTTGAATCTGGAAAAGGCAGGAGCCGTTATGATTGGAAAGACCAATATGGATGAATTTGCAATGGGTTCCACGACAGAAACATCAGCTTTTGGTGTAACCAGAAACCCTTGGAATACTGAGCATGTCCCGGGCGGCTCTTCCGGTGGCTCTGCGGCTGCTGTTGCTGCTTCCGAGTGCTTCTTCGCATTGGGTTCTGATACAGGTGGTTCCATCAGACAGCCGGCCTCCTTTTGCGGTGTAGTAGGATTAAAGCCAACCTACGGTACGGTATCCCGTTATGGTCTGATTGCTTATGGCTCTTCTCTTGACCAGATTGGACCTTTGACTAAGGATGTGACAGACTGCGCAACTGTTATGGAGATCATTGCTTCACACGATAAGAAGGATTCTACCTCTGTAGAAAGAAAAGATACTGATTTTACTTCTGCCTTAGTTGAAGATGTAAAAGGCATGAAAATCGGTATTCCAAGAGATTATTTTGGAGAAGGACTTGATACAGAAGTAAAGGAGGCTGTGCTTGCAGCAGCTAGGGCATTAGAGGAAAAGGGCGCAATTGTTGAAGAGTTTGACTTAAGCCTTGTGGAGTATGCAATTCCTACCTACTATACGATAGCAGCAGCAGAGGCAAGCTCTAATCTGGAACGTTTTGATGGCATTAAGTATGGCTACCGTACACCGGAATACGAAGGACTTCACAACATGTATAAGAAGACTCGTTCCGAAGGCTTTGGCGCCGAGGTAAAGCGTAGAATTATGCTTGGTTCCTTCGTTCTCAGTTCAGGTTACTATGACGCCTATTATCTAAAGGCTCTTCGTGTAAAAGCCATGATTCGTAAGGCATTTGATGAAGCATTTGCAAAATATGATATCATCTTAGGTCCGGTGGCACCGACAACGGCACCAAAGCTTGGAGAAAGCTTATCTGACCCGTTAAAGATGTATCTTGGTGATATTTACACGATATCTGTTAACCTGGCAGGACTTCCTGGTATTTCCGTTCCTTGCGGAAAAGACTCTAAGGGACTTCCTATCGGATTGCAGATGATAGCAGACAGTTTTGAGGAAAAGAAGCTGATTCGCGCAGCATATACATTCGAAAGGGGGCGTGCATAATATGGCAAAGCAATATGAAACAGTCATTGGTCTGGAAGTTCATGTAGAGCTTGCAACAAAGACAAAGATATTCTGTGGCTGCTCTACTGCATTTGGTGGTGCGCCCAATACACATACATGTCCTGTTTGTACCGGTATGCCGGGCTCCCTTCCTGTTTTGAATAAGCAGGTGGTAGAGTATGCCGTTGCGGTTGGTCTTGCAACCAATTGTGATATTACACAGTATTGTAAATTTGACCGTAAGAATTATTTCTATCCTGATAACCCACAGAATTACCAGATTAGCCAGCTATATCTGCCAATTTGTCGCAACGGCCATGTTGATATTGAGACAGAGAATGGAAGCAAGTCAGTTGGTATCCATGAGATTCATATGGAAGAGGATGCCGGAAAGCTGATTCATGATGATTGGGAGGATTGTTCTCTTGTTGATTACAATCGTTCCGGTGTTCCTTTGATTGAGATTGTATCAGAGCCGGATATGAGAAGTGCCGAAGAGGTTATTGCATACCTTGAGAAGCTTCGTATGATTGTCCAGTATCTTGGCGCCTCTGATTGTAAGCTGAATGAAGGCTCTATGCGAGCTGACGTGAATCTGTCAGTCAGAGAAGTAGGCGCTAAGGAATTTGGAACGAGAACAGAGATGAAAAACTTAAACTCCTTCCGTTCCATTACCCGCGCCATTGAAGGAGAAAGGGAACGCCAGATAGATTTGTTGGAATCCGGTAAGCAGGTAATACAGGAAACAAGACGCTGGGATGATGCCAAAGAAAGCTCTTATGCTATGCGTTCCAAGGAGGATGCACAGGATTACCGTTATTTCCCTGACCCGGATCTTGTTCCTGTCTATATCAGCGACGAATGGATAGAGGATATTAGAAACAACCAGCCGGAATTCAGAGAGGCGAAGATGGCGCGTTACAAGGAAGAATTTGATATCCCGGAATACGATATCGGAATTATTACGGATTCTAAGCATATGGCAGATATTTTTGAGGAAACAACTGCTATCTGTAAGCAACCAAAGAAGGTATCAAACTGGCTGATGGGTGAAACTCTTCGTTTATTAAAAGAAAAGAGCATGGATCCTGAGGATATTGTCTTCTCACCGGAAAACCTTGCAAAACTGATTGCATTAGTAGATAGCAAGGCAATCAACACCAACGTTGCAAAAGAAGTATTCGAAGTTATGTTTGAAAAAGATGTTGATCCGGAAGCTTATGTAGAAGAAAAGGGATTAAAGACCGTAAATGATGAGGGTGCACTTCGTAAAACAATCGAAGAGGTCATTGCAGCTAATCCACAGTCTGTGGAGGATTACCGAAACGGTAAGGATAAGGCAATCGGCTTCCTGGTTGGTCAGACCATGAAGGCAATGAAGGGTAAAGCAGATCCGGGAATGGTAAATCAGATTTTGAAGGAACTGCTGTAAAAAAGAGTTGCTTTTTATTTCAAAAGTATATATACTAATAGTACAAATAAATGATTTCCGCGACCTGGAAAGCGGCTAATAAGAGACTAGGGTTTAAATGATTTCCGCAACCTAGAAAGCGGCTAATAAAAGACTAGGGGTTAAATGATGAAATGAGTCCTATGAGAGTAGGACTCATTTATTATTCTACAAACGGAGAAATGATGAATAAAGGCAATTTATATTTTATTAGAGATGAGTATTTTGAAAAATTTCCAGATCAAAAATTATTAACAAACAAGGAAGTAACAAAGCTTGGTAAAAGAAATCGACCTTGTTATTATGCTTTTCATGATGAGGAAATACCGGAAATAAAATGGATGGTTCCGGTTTCTTCACAAATTGATAAGTTTGAAAAAAGTACGAGCAGAGCATAAAAAAGTATGGACAATGTGATGTACTTGTTTTTGGATATATAAATGGTAATAGGAATGTATTTAGCATACAAAATATGTGTCCTGTAATAGAAAAATACATATTAAATGAATATATTAATACACAGACAGGTAAGCCGGTTAAAATAGGAACTGATATAAAAAAAGAAATTAATACAAAACTTCGCAAAATCATTAGATTACATACGCGGGGAATAAGCTTGGCTCATGCAGATATTTTATGGATGAAAGAGGAATTGTTAAAAGAATTAAGTGAAGGATAATAAAAGAAAAAGGGATTGGTAATAATGCCAATCCCTTTTAAGGAGCTTACTTCATCAACTCTTCCATTTCATCAATCAGGCTGTCAAACAGCTTCAATGCCTCTTCAATCGGAGCCTTGGTGGACATATCGACACCGGCATCCTTTAAGATAGATACAGGATCTTTAGAACATCCGGCACTTAAGAA
>JALEWA010000223.1 GCA_022788085.1 Lachnospiraceae bacterium | reverse complement strand
GATGTTTTGCTTCGTAGAAGATTTCTTCTGTTGTTCCTTCCTCCACAATCTGTCCGGCATACATGATGGCAATACGGTCACACATGGTTGCCACAACACCAAGGTCATGGGTGATCATGATAACACTGGCCCCTGATTCCTTCGTCAGCCTCTGTAAAAGTTCAAGAATCTGTGCCTGAACGGTTACATCAAGTGCTGTTGTAGGTTCGTCTGCAATGATCAGTTTAGGATTACAGGCAAGCGCACTTGCAATGATGATTCTCTGTCTCATACCACCTGAGAATTCAAAAGGATATTGGTCAAGACGCTTCTCAGGACTTGGAATACCAACCTGCTTCATTAACTCTATCGCCCGTTCCTTTGCTTCTTTCTTACTACATTTTGTATGCTTTCGGATTCCTTCCGTAAGCTGTGTTCCAATCTTTAATATTGGATTTAAGAAGGTCATAGGATCCTGAAAGATCATGCCAATCTCATTTCCACGAATGGAACGCATCATTTTCTCATATTCTCTCTTGCCCTTTTTATCTTTATAATTAGGAGAAATGTCCTTTCCATTGAAAGTAATGGAACCATTTACCACTTTACCGTTACTGGCTAATAACCCCATTAATGTCAGCATTCCCTGACTTTTACCGGAACCGGATTCACCAACAATACCAAGTACCTCACCTTCTGCCAGATGATAAGATACATCTCTTACAGCTCTTACCGTTCCATTTGGTGTAGCAAACTCTGTCGTCAGATGTTCAATCTCTAATAAATTTTCACTCATAACTACTCCTCCTGCCTTCTGTTATTTCTTTTTCGGGTTGAATGCATCCCCGATTCCTTCTCCCAAAAAGTTCAAGGAGAAAATGGTTAAACAGATGCAAAGTGTTGGAAGTAACATCTGTACCGGATGAAGTGTAATTACCTGTCTTGCATCCTGTGCCATGGAACCCCAGCTTGCCATGGGAGCCGAAATACCGATACCGATAAAGCTTAAGAAAGCCTCTGTAAAAATAGCACTTGGCACCAGCAAGGTCATCTGTACAATAATCGGACCAATGGCATTGATAATCAGATGCTTGAAAAGAATTCGCTTATCACTTGCTCCAAGTACCAGAGCTGCCAGTGAAAATTCCTGTTCCTTCAGGCCGATTACCTGACCTCTTACCTGACGTGCCATTCCTATCCAGCCCGGTATACATACACCTAACAGAATACTTCTTACATTCGCGCCATTCACCATCATGATCAGAATGACATAGAGCATGGATGGCATTGCATAAATGATATCCACAATTCTCATGACAATCGTGTCAAATTTTCCACCAAGATAGCCACATAATCCACCAACGATAACACCGGTAAAGCTATTAATTAATGCTGCGCCAAAACCAATCAACAAACTGATACGTGCACCGTAGCAAAGTCTTACGAATACATCTCTTCCAAATTTATCGGTTCCTAACAGATGCGCTGCTGAAAAAGGTGCATACGCATTGCTTGCGTCCTGAGCGTCATATTCGTATGAACTGAAAAACGGTCCAAAGATTGCCAGTATTGCAAAGATAACCAAGATGATAAGTCCTAAAACTGCCATTTTATTTTTTCGAAAGCGTTCCCATGCCTCCTGTAAGAATGTCTTACTTTCCATTGCGATAAATTCGCTGTTTTTTTCCTCCGCCGGAAGCGGTTCAAACCATTCTGATGCTGTCATAGAAACACCTCCCTTAATCTGTAAGCTTGATTCTTGGATCAACCAAAGAACAAAGAATATCAACAATCAGGTTTGCTACAATAATCAAAGCTCCAATAAATACACTAAATCCCAGAACTACGGTATAATCACGATTTGTAATGGCATTTGTAAACTCTCTTCCTATACCCGGAATTGAGAAAATCTGTTCAATAACAAAGCTTCCTGTCACAGTGAATGCAATTGCCGGTCCAAAATAGGTAATAACCGGTATCAGGGCATTTTTCAAAACATGCTTGAACATAATCTGAAAGTTACTTAAGCCCTTTGCTTTTGCCATAATGACGTAATCCATCTGCGTTGCTTCTGTATATGTACTTTTCGTTAATCTGGCTATCGTTGCTATTGGTCCAAATGCCTGTGCTGCAACCGGTAATATGTAATGCGCCGGTGTCGATAGACCGACAATCGGTACGGCACTCAACCATACACCAAAGACTAACATCAGATACAAGGCAATGACGAATGCAGGTACACTGACACCAAGCGTCGCATACGCAAGCAGGATATTTTTAATAACCTGATTCTTCGTTACGGACATCCAGATGCCAATTCCAATGCCAATCACTGCAGAAATAGCAAATGAAATCAGTCCAACACGAATCGTATAAGGGGCGCCTCTTGCTATCAGCGTATTTACCGAAATGTTCTTTTTATAGGAAATTCCAAGTTCTCCATGCAACAGATTTTCCATATAAATCAAATACTGTTTCCATTCCGGTTCATTTAGACCATATGCCTCTTCCAGCTGTGAAATCGCATCACCTGAAAGATTCTCAGCCTCAAATGGGCTTCCCGGCATTCTGTGTACCAGGAAAAATGTAAGTGTAACCAATGCCCATAGGGTAACAATACCCACTAATAACCTTTTTATAATATATCTGAGCATATCGACTTCCTCCTTCTTTATAAAAAGAGACAATCAGATTTTTTAACCTGTTGCCTCTTTGCAATCTCAAACGTTATGCACTTTTCTTTTGAAGCTTTTTCTCCTTGCCAAAGGTCTTTGCAATCCAGCTCCTGTCGTCGAAGCTTTCCCCCTCTTTGAGCCTTCCTAACCGAAGCATTTCCCTGATATACATAGTTGTTACAACAATCAGGGAACATCCATCTGACACTGGTGTCGCATAAAGGACTCCCATCAAGCCGAAGAATTTAGGCAGAATATAGAGTGCCGGTATCAGGAATATACCATGTCTGGAAAGTGATACCATCGTTGCCACCTCAGGCTTTCCTATAGATGAGAAATACATACTCACCAGCATCTGGTAGCCTCCGAATAATGCCAGACACTTACTGGTTCTCATAGCCATCACACCATAATCCAAAAGCTGTGCGTCATTCTTGCTGAATAAGTTAATTACAAATTCCGGAGCAAGCATCATTGCTGTCCATATAATGATAGCAAAGAAAAATGCCATTCCCTGTGAAGTAAGTGTCGCCCTTCTTACCCGTTTAAAGCTTTTCTTTCCATAGTTAAAGCTTATTACCGGAGCAGCCGCCTGATTGATACCGGAGGCAGTGGAAATAATGAACTGTTCCACAGTATTGACTACGGACAATGATGAGATACAAAGCTCTCCTCCACCAATCAGGCTATAGTATGGATCGATATCACCATAATATTGTAAAGATTTATTAATCATAATATTGGTAACAAAGCTCAACATCTGGAAAATAGAAGGCGCAATTCCCATTTTGGCTATTGTTATCATCTGACGAATGTCGACTACATGAAATCCTACCCACTTCAGATTGCTCTTTCCTCTTAGGAAATAAGCTGCACTGAATGCTGCACCACATAACTGGCTTCCTACCGTAGCAACTGCTGCACCAACGATTCCAAGTGGGAATACTACCATAAGCAGGAAATTTAAAAATACATTTAATACTGCGCCTACCATGTTAGCAAACATGGAATATTTTGTATTTCCTTCGGAACGGATAATAGCAGCCAGTCCGACATTAAGCATATTGAATAGCTGTCCAATCGATGTAATACGCAAATAGATTACTGCGTAATTGTATACCTCTGATCCTTTCTTTGCTCCACATAAGCCTACAAACGGTTCTGCAAAAATGGAGAAAATCAAAGATACAATTGTTGCCATACCGATAGCCTGAATAATAATATTTGTAAACAGCTTATTTGCACGCTCATAATCCTGTCGCCCCATAGATAGAGACAACATGGATGCACCACCTACTGTAATAAACAGGGTAAGTGCAATCACTACATTATTAAATGGTGACAGCACCGCGATACCGCCTAATGCATTTCTGCCAACAAAGTTTCCTACAAATATCTGGTCAACAGTTCTGTATAAATATGTAGTCAGCGTTCCTAAAAGCCCCGGAACTGCCATCGATAATAAGAGTGGAAATATAGGCGCTGTTCCCATTTTTTCTGTATTTCTTCGGGCAATACTCGCCTTGTTATTTCTTTTCTCTTCTGCTTCGTTACCTGCTTCCATCATGCATTACGTCCTTTCTAAGAATTACTTCCTACAGAGCAATCTCTCCATGCTCTCCTGTCCGGATTCGGATCACATCTTCAACATCCTCAATAAAGAGCTTGCCATCTCCAATCTTTCCCGTTTTCAGCTTTTCTTCCAAAAGCTTTACCAGAAGATAAATGGTATCATCATCTCCGACTGTTTCCAGCTTCGTTTTTGTCAATACATTGACACCACCCTTTAAACCTCTGTAAGAAGTTGTATAACCCTTTTGATTTCCATAACCGGTAATGTCCTCAGCCATAATTCCATAAACGGCACAGGATTCGAAGATTGCCAGTACTTCATCCTTACGGCTAGGTTTTACGACGACTGTTAACTTCTTCATATTTCCTCGCCCCTTCCGTTTTATTATTTATCATTATGGAAATTAAAGTTAGCGTAAGCAGAACAGCCATGCTCCTTTAAATCAAGTCCTTCAATTTCTTCCTCTTCCGATACACGTAATCCTACTGTTTTATCAATAATGATAAAAACAATGAATGCCATAATTGCTACATAAGCAATAACTGCAACAACACCAAGAAGCTGTGCCGGGAAGCTGCAGCCTTCTCCGAATACACCTGTAAGAATGGTTCCCAAGGCACCACATACACCATGTACGCCGATTGCACCGACCGGATCATCAATCTTTGCAACTTTATCAATAAACTCAATTGCCAGAACTACGACAATACCTGCAATCAGACCAATCAGAATTGCTTCGTAATTCGTTACTACATCACAGCCTGCCGTAATGGCTACGAGACCGGCTAAGGAACCATTACATGTCATGGAAACATCAGGTTTACCATACTTCACCCAGGTAAAGATCAAAGTTGCAAGTGTAGAAGCTGCTGCTGCAAGATTGGTTGTCATTGCAATATCTCCAAGATTCGTTGCTGCAGCCGTTGTAGAACCACAGTTAAAACCAAACCAGCAGAACCAGAGAATAAAGACACCTAAAACACCAAGCGGAAGATTGTGTCCCGGAATTGCTGCAGGCTTTCCTGATTTACTGTACTTTCCTCTTCTTGGTCCTAGTATCTTTGCACCAATCAGGGCACATACACCGCCGACCATATGTACAGCTGTGGAACCAGCAAAATCATGGAAGCCTAAATCACTTAACCAGCCGCCGCCCCAGATCCAGTGTCCGCTGACCGGATAGATAAAGATACTGATTGCTGCGGAATAAAGCAGATATGCAATGAACTTTGTTCTTTCTGCCATAGCTCCCGATACAATAGTTGCTGCAGTTGCACAGAATACTGTATGGAAGAAAATAAACACACCAATTGGCAGTCCATTGAACATTCCTTCCGCATCTGCAAGGCTTGTAATATTGAAAAATCCCTTTGTTCCAAGAATGGCTCCGTCTCCACCAAACATAATGGCAAATCCAAGGATGAAAAAGAACAGGGAACCTAATACAAAATCCATCATGTTCTTCATTAAAATATTTCCTGCATTCTTTGCTCTTGTGAACCCTGTCTCCACCATGGCAAATCCTGCCTGCATGAAGTAAACAAGAAAAGCACCAAGCATTGTCCACATAATATTCATTAAAAGTTGTGCATCCATTTTTCCTACCTCCTCATTTTCCTAGAGTGCTTCGTTTCCGTGTTCACCGGTTCGGATTCTTACCGCATCCTCTACCGTATAAACGAAAATCTTACCATCTCCATAATTACCTGTCTGAATCTCCTTCACGACCTTATCGATGATAACCTTTGCGGTATCATCTTCCACAACCGTATCAACTCTTACCTTGGGAAGCATTCTGGTATCTAACTCTGCTCCTCGATAAAGCTGTACATGTCCTTTCTGATTACCATAACCCTGAATATTGGCGATCATGACACCTCGTGCTCCGCAGGCCTCTAAAACATCCTTCAGGTCATCCAGCTTTTCAGGCTTAATAACAATTTCTAACCTTTTCATCACACACCCTCCTTTTTCATCGAGTAGATGCCATTCTACTCGCTGTACCAGGTGCATGCAGCAAAGCTGCTGTCTTCCTCATGCGCCTGTGTACATAAAAAGACGCTACTCCATTTGGAATAACGCCTTCGTTTGCTCTCATGATTTATTTTATGTTTGCTATATTAGCATAGAAAAATATACTTTTCCAATATTTATTTTGTATTAGTTCATACCGATTTGATATATATGCGCAATCCTGCCTCAATTAACCCAAATTGCGCATTGTTTTTAACAAAAAACACTTAATTTATTTGACTTTCCTGCCCCTTTTATGTAGGATATCTATAAATTATAACGATTTTGAGATGATTATATTTTTTATAAATATGATCAGTTTTTTCAAGTTATGGTCTGAACAGATAAAATTTCATATAAGGAGATGGTATACATGGACATTCGTCAGTTAAAGTATTTTCTCACAATCACCGAAGAGGGTGGGGTAACGGCTGCGTCAAAACGTCTGAACATGTCCCAGCCTCCTCTTAGTAATCAGTTAAAGCTCTTAGAAGATGAATTAGGGGTAACATTATTTGAACGAAAGAATAAAAGACTTCTATTGACTTCTGATGGGCATCTTCTATATAAGCATGCGAAAAATCTGGTTGCTGATTTCGATCACACCATGCAGATTTTTGAGGATATCCGTGATGGAATCAGTGGAACTCTCAGCATTGGCTGTGTCTGCTCTCCTGCCATTATGTTTCTTCCCACCTTTATGAAAGGCTTTATGGAGAAAAATCCGCATTTAAATCTGCAGGTGTATGAGGGAAACAGTAATGAACTGCTCGACCTGCTTGACAATGGAAAGATTGACATGTGCATTGTAAAAGAAGTCTTTGATAAAAGCTCCTGTGAATCAATTTCTCTGGATTCCCTGCTTGGTCTGTCCACAGATTCCTTTACAGCAGTTGCACTGCCTGAGTTTTTTGATTCATCAGATCCTGTAATACGTTTTTATGAGCTTGAGAACAAACCGCTTATTATTCAGAGAAAGCATGAACAGCTTATCAAGGACGCTTGTAGTGACTGTCACTTTCCTCCTAAGATCATATGTACAAATGAATATGTCATGACCTCTCTGAACTGGTGTCTGAATGGATTGGGCATTGCTATTATGCCTTATAGCTCTACCAGACTTGCATCTTTGCTGGTAAATGGAGATAAGCTGGTTACGAAAAAGCTGATCAAGCCAACCATCGAAACAAAGACTCTTCTTGTCTGGAAGAAAAATCAGCTCCTAAGTCCAACTGCTAAAAAATTCATTGATAACATTCAATTAAGACGTCGCATCATGACAAGCTTTCAACAGGAATAAATGAGAATGCTGCTACATTACAGCAATTTCCTATCACATAAAAAAGTGTTGTGTTTGCAAATTTAAGCAAACGCAACACTTTTTATTCTACCTAAGCTCTTCTAATATTTCCTTCAGATATTGAATGTACATCTTACAATGCTCAGGCTTACCAATAGACACTCGGTCTGCACCCGCCTGAGCACTCATCATGATTCCTCGTTCCATCATCTTATCTGAAACCGCTTGAGGATCCACATGCGGATCAAAGAAGATAAAGTTCGTCTGGGATGGGTATACCTTACAGCCAAGCTTTTCCAATTCTTCTGAAATATACTTACGCCATTTTGCCACCTCACTCTTTACATATTCCCCATGCTCAACATCACGCATAGCTGCCGCTGCACCTGCCTGTGAAATCTTGGACACGGCAAATTGTGTACCACACTTGCTCAGCCACTCAATCAGTTCAGGCTGAGCAAGAATATAGCCTACTCGAACACCCGCCATAGCATAGAATTTGGAGAAGGTTTTTAACAGAACGATAGGCTTATCCTTAAGTTCCTTCATGGCATCAACCATTTCCACGCAATCCGGTGCCTCTGCAAATTCGATATACGCCTCATCATATACCTGAATGACGTGGTCAGGGCATTTCCTGGCAAATTCCATTAA
>JALEWA010000204.1 GCA_022788085.1 Lachnospiraceae bacterium | reverse complement strand
GGCAGGTCAGTAAAATCAAAATATAAACAAGAGCTGTAGCTTGCAGTAGTTCACTCCGTAGGGCAATGACCCTGTTAGAAAGCTTAGCGGGCACTCGGTGTATGAGCAGGTGGGACGAAGGAAGTTGGTACACGATACCATTAGGCACGGAAGGTTCACCATCATAGTTAACAGAGGATTTATAGCCTTTATAAAGCAGAACAATGGGACGCTTTATAAACTGCACCCTCTTTTGGCTGTTCTAAAAGGTTACACAATTCCAATACAGTATTCTACCACAATCGCAACAATTACTACGAGTGCAGAAATAAGGAATCCATGAAGCATAGGAGCGATCCCTGCTTTTTTCATATCCTGAAAGCTTGTGTTCAAGCCTATAGCAGCCAATGCACAGATCATTAATAACTTACTTAATTCCTTAGCAGTTATGGAAAAGAAAGCTGGAATCAATCCAAGGCTGTTTACTATTGCCAGTGCAAGGAATCCAAGAATGAACCATGGGAAAAGGGTATAGATATTAATCCTGGCCTTTTCATTTATGGTGTTTCCGCTTGCAAAGGCTGCTTTTTTCTTTCTATTCACCTCAATCAATGCAAAAATAATAACAGTAGGAATGATGGAAAGGGTACGTGTGAGCTTTACCATAGTTGCAAAGTCTCCGGCAGCCTCAGAAAAAGCATATCCAGCGGCGACAACACTGGAGGTATCGTTGACAGCTGTTCCTGCCCACAGTCCATAAGCCATATCACTTAATCCCATCGCATGTCCCATAATGGGGAACAGAACAATCATTGCCATATCAAATAGGAAAGTTGCAGACATTGCGTAGGCAATATCGTTATCCTCAGCATCAATAGCCGGAGCGATTGCAGCAATGGCAGAGCCTCCGCAAATGCCGGTTCCTGCAGAAATCAGGTTAGAAAGCTTCCAGTTCAGCCCGAGAGACTTTCCAATAAAATATCCTCCTCCAAAGCAGGTCAATAACGTGAACAGCATAACGATAAGAGAAATTCTTCCTACTTCCAATATGGTTCCTATGCTAAGAGATGCTCCTAATAAAATGATAGCTAATCTTAATATTTTCTTAGAAGTAAATTTTAGTCCAGGCATCATTGTTTCGCTTGGCTTTCGGAAATGGTTAAGTAACATTCCGATAAAAAGAGCGATAACAGATGCCCCTATTAAGTGTATGGGAAGAAGAGACTCCAACCATTTTGCTATGATAGCAATAATAAGTGAAATCATAAATCCGGGTATCAATTTTTTAAAGTTTTTCATATATATCCAGTCCTTTCTGTTAAGCTGAGACGATTATATCAGAGAGTAGGAATAATGTATAATTATGAATAATAATTAACCAATAAGTATAAATTATTATAAGGGGAAAAGGTGCTTGATTACAGGATAGAAAGGTTGTTGACATATTTTAAGAACCACCTCTTGACAAGTGCAGTTGCAGATGATTATACTGACAAGTGTTGGGCATAGACAATGAGGTTGTATGCGTATGTCATACTGCCTTTTTTTATTTAGGCTCACACAAGACCCTACATTGGGAAAAACAGGAGGATAAATTTATGAAAAAGAAAGTTATAAGTTTACTTGCAGTTATGGCTTTAACAGTTGGTACTTTGGCTGGATGCGGATCTTCTGCTACCAATGCTCCTGAAGGCACCAAAGATGCAGTATCAACTGAGACTACTGCAGAAACTACTACACAGGCTAATGCAGAAGCAGGAGCTACAGCAGGATTAAAAGCAGGCTTTATTTTCCTGCATGATGAGAATTCTACCTATGATTTGAATTTCATGAACGCAGCAAAGGAAGCATGTGAGAACCTTGGTGTTGAGTGTATTACAAAGACAAACATTCCGGAAGGTCAGGAGTGCTATGAAGCAGCTTGTGAACTTGCTGATGCAGGATGTGATTTTATTTTCGCAGACAGCTTTGGACATGAGGACTATATGATTGAAGCAGCAAAGGAATATCCTGATATTCAGTTCAGCCATGCAACAGGAACTAAGGCTCATACAGAGAACCTGGAGAATTACCATAATGCATTTGCATCCATCTATGATGGACGTTACCTTGCAGGTATTGCAGCTGGTATGAAATTAAATGAGATGATGGAGAATGGTGATATTACAGAGGATGAAGCAAAGATTGGTTATGTTGGTGCTTATACCTACGCAGAAGTTATTTCCGGTTATACTTCTTTCTTCTTAGGTGCACGTTCTGTTTGTCCTACTGCTACCATGGAAGTAACCTTTACAGGTTCATGGTATGATGAGACAGCAGAGAAGGAAGGCGCTAATAAATTAATTGAAGACGGTTGTGTATTGATTAGTCAGCATGCTGACTCTATGGGTGCTCCAACTGCATGTGAGACTGCCGGTGTACCAAATATTTCTTATAACGGAAGCACTGTAAGCGCTTGTCCTAATACCTTTATCGTATCTTCCAGAATCAACTGGGTACCTTATTTTGAGTATGCTCTTGGATGTGTAGCAAATGGTACAGCAATTGATACAGACTGGAGTGGTTCTTTAGAGAACGGTGCTGTTGAGTTGACAGATCTTGGTACGGCAGCAGCAGAAGGAACTCAGGATGCAATCAATGCAGCTAAGGATGAGATTATAGCAGGAACCTTACATACCTTTGATATTTCTACCTTTACTGTAAAGGGAGAAACATTAGAAAGTTATGAAGCAGATGTAGATACAGATGCAGATTACACACCTGATCATGAAGTAGTAAGCGATGGCTATTTCCATGAGTCCGGTGAAGGATTCCGTTCAGCTCCTTACTTTGATGTACAGATTGATGGAATTACTCTTCTGGATACTGCATTCTAATTTACATTTTATAGTTTCGTAATTAAGCCTATAATAACATTTAATATGAAGGGCGGCACAGCGATTTTCGCCGCGCCGCTCTTTTTCTATATGGTCAAGGAAAGACTTTGACAAGATAGAAAGAGGGCGGATCAGCCTGAAACTCGAAAGGGGACAAATGATGGAATCAAAAACAGCAACAGTTTCAATGAAAAACGTTACAAAGACCTTTGGCTCCCTGATTGCCAATGATAAAGTCAATCTGGATATTTATAAAGGAGAGATTTTAGCTTTGTTGGGAGAAAACGGAAGTGGAAAGACAACTTTGATGAATATGCTCTCAGGAATCTATTTTCCGGATGAAGGACAGATTTTTATCAATGGGAAAGAAGAAGTCATCAAGTCACCTAAAGATGCCCTTATGCTTGGCATCGGTATGGTGCATCAGCATTTTAAGCTGATTGATGTACTGTCGGCAACGGAGAATATTATTTTGGGATTGGAAGGGAAACTCAATATCAAAGAAGCTTCCCGAAAGATAGATGAAATTTGTAAAAAATATGGATTTGAAGTAAATCCGGAGCAAAAGATTTATGATATGTCTGTTTCCCAGAAGCAGACCGTAGAAATTGTCAAGGTACTATACCGCGGAGCAGATATACTCATTTTGGATGAACCTACGGCAGTACTGACTCCTTATGAGACAGAGAGGCTGTTCAACGTGTTACGGAAGATGAGGGATGATGGCAAGGCGATTGTCATTATTACCCATAAGATGCATGAGGTAGAGTCATTGTCTGATCGTGTGGCGGTACTTCGTGACGGAAAGTATATTGGAAGTATGGCAACCAAAGACACCAATGTGACAGAAATGACTAACATGATGGTAGGACATGCCGTGACATTAAATATTGAGAGACCTAATCCGGTGAATCCTAAACCTCGTATCGAGGTGCAGGGGTTGACTGTTCGCAGTGAGGAAGGAATTCTGAAGCTTCAGGATGTATCCTTTACCGCAAATAGCGGAGAAATTCTTGGTATTGCTGGAATCTCAGGTTGTGGGCAGAAAGAATTATTGGAAGCAATTGCTGGATTACAGGTTACGGAATCCGGAACCATTCATTATGTGGATGATGATGGAACGAGGGAAATGTTGATCGGAAGAGATCCGCTCAAGATTGCAGAGATGGGTGTTTCTCTTTCCTTCGTTCCGGAGGACAGACTTGGAATGGGGTTAGTAGGCAATATGGATATTGCTGACAATATGATGCTTCGTTCCTTCCGGCGTGGACGTACTCCATTTACCAACCGCAAACCTTCCAAGAAATTGGCTGCGAATGTAGTAGAGAATCTGGATGTGGTGACACCAGGCATAACGACTCCTGTTCGCAGGCTTTCAGGAGGAAATGTGCAGAAGGTGCTGGTAGGTCGTGAAATTGCTTCAGCTCCTACGGTATTACTGACTGCATATGCGGTACGTGGTTTGGATATCAATTCTTCTTATACAATATATGATCTGATTAATGAACAGAAGAAAAAGGGAGTGGCTGTCATTTTTGTCGGTGAGGATTTGGATGTGTTGTTGGAACTTTCTGACCGGATTCTGGTTCTTTGTGGCGGACAGGTAAGCGGCATTGTGGATGCAAGAAAGACAGATAAAAATCAGGTCGGAATGATGATGACCAGAATAGGAGGAAGCGAGAGCCATGAATCAGAAAAGTAAAGAACCGTTTTTTCATATAGTAAAAAGAGACGTGCTTCCCTGGCATAAATCGTTGGGAATCCGTGCGGCAGCAATTGTGCTGGCATTGATCCTTTGCGCTATTGTGACTACGATTACTACCGGTATTAATCCGATTCAGGTGTATGAATCCATTATTACCGGTGCATTTGGTACAGTCAGGAAAACCTGGGTTACCCTTCAGAATATTTCTATTTTGTTATTAATTTCGCTGGCATTGACACCTGCATTTAAGATGAAGTTTTGGAATATTGGTGGAGAAGGACAGGTGTTGATGGGTGGACTTGCCGCTGCATCCTGTATGATTTGTCTGGGTGACAAATTACCAAATGTTCTGGTAATCATCTGTATGGTAATTGCCAGTGTTGCTGCAGGTGCGCTTTGGGGCTTTATTCCTGCCTTCTTTAAAGCAAAATGGAAGACAAATGAGACACTTTCCACGTTAATGATGAACTATATTGCTACGCAATTGGTTGCTTTTTTTACAATTGTCTGGGAAGTGCCAAAGGGTTCAGGCAAGATAGGTATTATTAACCAGAATTCTAATGTGGGTTGGCTTCCACAGGTTTTTGGTTCGAAATATCTGCTAAGCATTTTGGTAGCTGTGGTGATTACTGCATTCATGTATATTTATTTGAATTACAGTAAGCATGGATATGAGATCTCTGTTGTGGGAGAAAGTGAAAATACAGCGAAATATGTTGGTATCAAGGTTGGAAAGGTGATTATCCGGACTATGGTGCTTTCCGGTGCCATATGCGGTCTTGTCGGACTATTGCTGGTAGGAGGTATCAATCATACCATCACTACCACGATTGCAGGAGGACAGGGATTTACTGCTGTACTTGTGTCATGGATGTCAAAATTCAACCCTTTGACTATGGTATTTTCCAGCTTCCTGATTATCTTTATGAATCGTGGAGCCAGTGAAATATCCACTAACTTTGGATTAAATCAATCGTATTCCGATATTTTGACAGGAATTATCCTGTTCTTTATCATTGGCTGTGAGTTCTTTATTTCTTATCGGATACAATTTCGTAAAAAAGCAGAAAAGGAGGAGCAGTAATTATGTGGAATTTCCTACTTGCATTTATACCAAGAGCAATTGTACAGGGTATACCACTTCTATATGGTTGTACCGGAGAAATTGTTACAGAGAAATCCGGTAATCTGAATTTGGGAATACCTGGTGTCATGTATGTAGGAGCCATTAGTGGTGTTATTGGTTCCTTCTTCTATGAAAGATCAGTATCGGATGCTTCTGCAATGAATCCGGTACTGGCTATTCTGATTCCAATGGCATGTTGTCTGCTGGGTTCTCTGCTCATGGGATTGCTGTATTGTTTCCTGACGGTAACACTTCGTGCAAATCAGAACGTGACGGGTCTTGCTATGACGACCTTTGGTGTTGGCTTTGGTAATTTCTTTGGAGGTTCTCTGATCAAGCTGGTTGCCAGTGATGTACCTTCCATTGCATTGACTGCTACGAGTGGATATTTCAGCAAAGCACTTCCTTTTGCGGGAAAGCTGGGATGGTTTGGAAAGCTGTTTCTTTCCTATGGCTTTTTGGCATACTTGGGAGTGATTATTGCGTTAGCAGCCTCCTATTTTCTGAACCATACCCGTGCCGGTCTTCATCTGAGAGCTGTTGGTGAAGATCCAAATACTGCAGATGCCGCAGGAATCAATGTTACAAAGTACAAATATATTGCCACCTGTGCAGGATGTATGATTGCAGGGCTTGGCGGGTTGTATTATGTCATGGACTATGCCTGTGGTGTATGGTCTAATGATGCCTTTGGTGACAGAGGATGGCTTGCAATCGCACTCGTTATTTTTACAATCTGGCGACCAAGCGTAAGTGTACTTGCATCCTTCCTGTTTGGCGGACTTTACATTTTGTATCTGTACATTCCAACCGGTATGGATCACATGGAATTTCAGGAATTATATAAGATGATTCCCTATGTAGTAACTCTGGTGGTACTGGTGGTCACCAGTATGCGCAGCAAACGTGAAAACCAGCCTCCTGCAAGTCTAGGACTGGCTTATTTTAGAGAAGAACGTTAACTGTATGGAAAACAAATTGTAACTATGAGGGTGCTGAATCGTTACAACAAATGATAAGAAAAGCAGGTGTAGTAGTGGAAAGCAGTATAGAGGGTATTCTTCGGGGCGGAAAGTTCAAAAAGCTTATCGAGAATCAATTAGTAGATATTAAAGATAGAACAGGCTTGAAGCGTGTTGATATTGAAGTGATTTACTTTTTATATAGGGAAAGTGAGCATAATACCATGACAGATATCTGTCATCATTTACAGATGAATAAAGGACATATATCATCCGTCATGGATAGCTTATGCAAAAAGGGATACATTGTTCAGAAGCCGGACCAGAACGATCGCAGATACATACGATATACAGTGACAAGTCTGGCTGATAGTATTGTGAAGCAGATGGATGCTTCGTGGGAAAATATGTCACAAAGATTGATGGTCGGGATTTCCGAGGCAGACTTGGCAGTGTTTGAAAAAGTCTCAAAACAGATAGCGCAAAATATTGAAACAATGTTAGAAGAATAGAAAATTGCATATCGTAGTGGAAGTTAATCAAGAATTTGCTTTGCAAATTCTTGTGAGATGATGCCGCTGGGCATCATCTTTTTTATTTCTAAAAAGAATATAAAATGGATTGACATATGAAAAACAGTTGGTATAATAGTTTCATAAACAAACAGTTTGAAAACAAACTGATAAAATAACATGCTTCGTAGGAGCATATATTTTTTATCTACAGATTAGCACTCAATTTAAAAGAGCGCTAACAGAAATGGAAAGGCAGGTAATTTATCATGAAATTGAAACCATTAGGAGACAAAGTAGTTTTGCAGCATCAGAAAGCAGAAGAGAAGACACAGTCTGGAATTATTTTGCCGGACAGCGCAAAGGAAAAACCACAGGAAGCAGTAGTTATTGCCGTTGGACCAGGAAAAGAAGTGGATGGAAAAATGACACAGATGCAGGTTAAGGAAGGTGACAAAGTTATTTACTCAAAGTATTCCGGCACAGAAATTAAGGTCGAAGAGGAAGAGTATGTAATTGTAAGTCAGTCAGACATTATTGCAATCGTTGAATAATAGTTATGAATTAAGAAAGAAGGAATTTGATTATGGCAAAGGATATTAGTTTTGATATAGAAGCAAGAAAGAAAATGGAAAATGGTGTCAATAAGTTAGCAGATACCGTAAAAGTAACAATTGGCCCAAAAGGTAGAAATGTCGTATTGGATAAATCCTATGGCACACCGCTTATTACAAATGATGGTGTAACCATTGCCAAGGAGATTGAACTGGAAGACCGTTTTGAAAATATGGGTGCGCAGCTGGTAAAGGAAGTAGCAACGAAGACAAATGACATTGCAGGTGATGGAACAACAACAGCTACAGTATTGGCGCAGGCATTGGTTAACGAAGGAATGAAGAATATCGCTGCCGGAGCAAATCCTATTATTTTAAGAAAGGGAATGAAAAAGGCATCTGATGCAGCAATTGAAGCTCTTGAAGAAATGAGCAAGCCGGTAACAGGAAAAGAACATATCGCAAAAGTTGCTGCCATTTCAGCCGGAAATGATGAAGTTGGAGAGATGATAGCAGATGCAATGGAGAAGGTTGGAGAAAATGGTGTCATTACCATTGAAGAATCCAAGACCATGCAGACAGAAATCGATGTTGTAGAAGGAATGCAGTTTGACCACGGTTATTTATCAGGATATATGTGCGATGATAAAGAGAAAATGGTAGCCAATATGGAGAAGCCGTATATCCTGATTACCGATAAAAAGATTTCCAACATCAAGGATATTCTTCCAATTCTGGAAAAGACTGCAACGTCAGGCAAACAACTTCTCATTATTGCGGATGATGTAGAGGGTGAAGCTCTTACAACGCTAATTGTGAACAGACTTCGTGGCACATTAAAGGTAGTTGCAGTAAAGGCACCAGGATATGGAGATGCACGTAAGGAGCAACTAAAGGATATCGCTATTCTTACAGGAGGACAGGCAGTTTTGGATGAACTTGGCATGCAGCTTGCTGACACATCCATTGAAATGCTTGGCAGGGCGAAGTCTGTTAAGGTTACAAAGGATAATACAACGATTGTAGATGGTGAAGGCAATAAGGAAGAGATTCAGGAACGTATTGCAGGACTCAAACGACAGGCTGTGGAAACAACATCAGATTATGATAGAGATAAACTGATGGATCGTATCGCTAAAATGGGTGGCGGTGTTGCTGTTATCCGTATCGGTGCTGCGACAGAAACAGAAATGAAAGAGGCTAAATACCGTATGGAGGATGCCCTGAATGCAACAAGAGCAGCCGTAGCAGAAGGCATTATTGCAGGAGGCGGCTCCGCATACATTCATGCACAAAAGAAGGTAAATGATATTGCAGCTAAGCTGGAGGGTGATGAGAAGACTGGAGCAGGAATCGTTGCAAAGGCTCTCGAAGCACCTCTTAGAGCAATTGTTGAGAATGCCGGTCTGGATGGCGCAGTTATTATAAACAAGGTAAAAGAACAGGAGCCTGGTATCGGATTTGATGCCGTATCAGAAAAATATGTCAATATGGTTACGGAAGGCATTATCGATCCTGTTAAGGTTACAAAGAGCGCATTGACCAATGCAGTAAGCATTTCCTCAACGCTCCTTACTACAGAAGCAGCTGTAGCTGATATCAAGGAGGACAAGTCAGCCGTACAGCCAATGCCGGATATGGAATATTAAAATATGAAAGAAAAGAATGAGATGGTAGCAGGACCGGATATAACCATGCTCTCCAACGAGCTTACTTACCGAAGATATTTAATGAACAAGGATAAGATTCGTGAGTTCTTTAAAAAGGTAAGCATACCTGAATATATCGCATTACATAACATTTCGTTAGGGGAAGAGACTTCATCTATTTACGGAGGGCGAACCTATTTAAAGGAATTGTCAGAGAAAATGCAGCTCACGATACGACAGACATCCCAAATGATAGGTAATTTGCGTGATAAAGGTCTGGTAACATGGTCACATGATGGAAATGGAAGTGAAGGTACCTATGTGACGATTACGGAAATGGGACAGAAGCTTTTAACAGAGCAGGAAGAAATTTTAAAGGCATATTATGGAAAAGTAATCGAAAAATTCGGAAAAGATAATCTGATTCAGCTCCTTCAACTAATGAAGCAGCTCGAAACTGTCATGAGCAGTGAAATAGAGGAAATGGAGGTGCTTGGGGAGCATGGAGAATGCAATAGCTGAATATGCAAAGCAACAAGAGGATATATGTAAAAGAAATGATACCATAGCACCTTGCCTTTATGAAGAATATGGGGTAAATACAGGGCTTCGTGATGAAAAAGGAAATGGTGTTCTGGCAGGGCTTACGAACATTTCCAGGATAGTATCTTCTAAAATTGTTGATGGACGAAAAATTCCATGTGAAGGAGAGCTTTGGTATCGTGGTTATCGGGTAGAAGACTTAATTGATAATCTTGATTCTGATGAGATGGGCTTTGAAAAAATTTCCTATTTACTTCTGATGGGAGAACTCCCGACTAAGGAAAAGGAAATAGAATTTCGGGAATACATAGGAAATGCCAGAACACTACCAACTAATTTTACCAGAGATGTCATAATGAAGGCACCGACAGAGGATATCATGAATTCTATGACGAAAAGCATTTTGACACTTGCCTCTTATGATCCGAAAGCCAAGGATACAAGTGTCAGTAATTCATTAAGACAGTGTATACAGCTTATCGGTGAATTTCCATTATTGGCAGTATATGGATATAATGCCTACAATCATTATGAGAAGAATGCAAGCATGTTCATACATCATCCTGACCCGACACTTTCTACGGCTGAAAATATCCTGATGCTTATGAGACCGGGAAAGAACTATTCTAAAGTAGAAGCAAAGGTATTGGATACGGCATTGATTTTGCATATGGAGCATGGAGGAGGCAATAATTCCACTTTTACGACCAGAGTAGTAACCTCCTCCGGTTCTGATACGTATTCCACCATGGCAGCAGCTATGTCTTCTTTAAAAGGGCCAAAACACGGCGGAGCAAATATCAAGGTCATGGAAATGATGCAGGATATCAGGGAGCATGTGTCAGACTATTCTGATAAGGATGCAATCAGTGTATATCTTGAGAAGATTGTAGATAAAGAGGCATTTGACCATAAAGGACTAATTTATGGAATGGGACATGCAGTTTACTCCTTGTCAGATCCAAGAGAACGAGTCTTTAAGAAGTATGTGGAAAGGCTTGCAAAAGAAAAGGGAAGGGAAAATGATTTGCTTCTTTATGAAAATGTAGAAGAGACTGCACCGAAAATCATAGGAGAGAAACGCCATATATTTAAAGGCGTAAGTCCTAATGTCGATTTTTATAGTGGATTTGTGTATGATATGTTGGGAATTCCGCAGGAATTGTATACGGCAATGTTTTCCATTGCAAGAGTTGTTGGGTGGAGTGCGCACCGCATCGAGGAATTAATCTGTACAGATAAGATTATTCGTCCGGCTTACATGAGTGTTATGGAGGAAAGGTAGAAAAAGGATTATTTTTCTGCTATGATAAATAACTCAAACTTCGCACATAAATTTTAACTATGCACCTTGAAAATTCAATATCTGGCATTTATTCAGTTGTCAAAAAAACACTTATGCTGCTTTTAATTTAGATTTTAATACTGTTGGAATTGCATTCATAAAAGCATCTACCAGTTCATCTAATTTCTCCTCAGATAATTCCAATTCATCAACAAGTATGTTTTGGAACATCTGGAGTAGCATTTGAAATGCCTGTATCCATGTGATATCAGACATTTCATCGGTAAAGTATAAAA
>JALEWA010000195.1 GCA_022788085.1 Lachnospiraceae bacterium | reverse complement strand
TCCACCTCCATCCATTTAATTAAATAACGCGGGGTGGAGCAGTCTGGAAGCTCGTCGGGCTCATAACCCGAAGGTCACAGGTTCAAATCCTGTCCCCGCTACTCAAGACATGCGTCTTAATGCCCAGATAGCTCAGTTGGTAGAGCAGAGGACTGAAAATCCTCGTGTCACTGGTTCGATTCCGGTTCTGGGCATTTTTAATTTTAAAAACACGGTTATTACCGTGTTTTTTTCGTAATATATATGTTATAATGTACGCGGACACAATGAGCTAAGCGACTGCGAAGCAGGCATTTGGCGAATGTGCGCGAATTATAATGAAACGAAGTGAAATTATGATATAAGACAAGCAGACACAATGGTCAAGCGACTGCGAAGCAGGCGTTTGGCGAATGTGCGCGAATTATAATGAAACGAAGTGAAATGTAATTTTAGGATGTTTAGTAGTAGAAAGGATATAGCGTTATATTATATGTATAGTGAAGAAATATGGAAATATGCCAAAGATATATTGGAATCAGATAATTTTCAAATGACAAGAAATCATATACAACACGGTAGCATGACGGTGCATGAGCACTGTATTAACGTAGCGAAAACAAGTCTTTATATTCGCGATAAATTGCATATAGAATGTGATGATAGAGACTTGATTAGAGGTGCATTGCTACATGATTATTTTCTATATGATTGGCATATAGGAGATTCAAAGAATCCATTACGTCTACATGGAATTTTTCATCCGGGAATTGCATTAAGAAATGCAAGGAAGGAGTATGAGCTTACCAAAAAACAGGAAGAGATTATATATAGGCATATGTGGCCCTTGACAATATTACCGCCAATATGTAGAGAAGCATGGATTGTAACATGTGCAGATAAGTATTGTTCCCTGATGGAAACACTACATTTTCACGAAGGACGAGTTAAAAATACTTTCGATAAATTAGAATTGTAAAAAGGACTTAATAGATAGGAAAAGGATATAATATATTAATAGGGTTGGGTTACGTTATGAATCAACGTAAAAAGAAAGGATTAATGTAGTTAATGAGAAAAACAAAGATAATATGTACCATAGGACCTGCTTCTGAGAGCAAAGAGATGTTAAAGGCGCTTTTATTAGCGGGAATGAATGTTGCACGTTTCAATTTTTCACATGGAGATTATGAAGAACATAGAGTAAAATACGAAAGAGCAGTGGCAACGGCGAAGGAATTGAATTTACCACTTGCAACGATGATGGATACCAAAGGACCTGAAATCCGTTTACTTGATTTTGAAGGTGGAAAGGTATATTTGGAAAGTGGACAGAATTTTTCATTAACAACAGATGAAGTTATGGGTACATCTAAAAGAGCATCCATAACATATAAAAACCTTAAGAATGATATAGAGATAGGAAAGACTATATTAATTGATGACGGACTAATAGAACTTACTGTTAAAGAAATCAAAGATACAGATATTATCTGTGAGGTAATTAATGGAGGATATGTATCAAATCATAAGGGTATCAATGTTCCGGGTGTCGTACTTTCCATGCCTTATATTAGTGAAGTTGATAAACAGGATATTCTTTTCGGAGTAAAAATGGGATACGATTATCTTGCAGCTTCCTTTGTAAGATGTAGGGAAGACATCGAAGCAGTAAGAAAGCTGATTACAGATAACGGCGGTCGCATGAAAATTATTGCTAAGATTGAAAATATGCAAGGTATCGATAATCTGGATGAAATTCTGGAAGTTTCCGACGGTATTATGGTTGCCAGAGGAGATATGGGTGTAGAAATCCCAATGGAAGAGGTTCCTGTGATCCAGAAGAAGATGATTAAGAAAGCCATTAAAAAGGGTAAGATTGTTATAACGGCTACACAGATGCTTGATTCCATGATTAAGAATCCAAGACCAACCAGAGCAGAGACTACAGATGTTGCAAATGCAATTTATGATGGAACTTCTGCAATCATGTTAAGCGGTGAGAGTGCGGCAGGTTCTTATCCAATAGAAGCTGTTAAGACTATGTCAAGAATTGCAGAACGTGCAGAGCAGGACATTTGCTATAACGGAAGACTTCGTAAAAGAAGCGAAGAAGAGAAGGCAGATATTACGACAGCGATATCCCATGCATGCTGTACGACAGCAATGGATTTAAAGGCATCTGCAATCATTACCGTTACGATGTCCGGATTTACGGCAAGTATGATTTCCAGATATCAGCCGGGATGTCAGATTATTGGTTGTACAGTAGACGATACAGTATATCGTCAGCTTAGCCTTTTATGGGGCGTGAAGCCTTTACTTATTGATAAAAAGGATAATACAGAAAAACTTTTTGAGGCTGCTGTGGAAGCAAGTAAAAATGCCGGTTTGATTCACGAAGGAGAAAGAGTTGTATTAACGGCAGGAGTTCCACTTGGAATTGCCGGAAAAACGAATATGATTCGAGTAGTTGAGGTTTAAATAGAAAATGGGTAAGATTTTTTGCATCATGGGCAAAAGTGCTACGGGTAAGGATACAATTTATAAAAGCCTTTTGCAAAATAGTGAACTTGGTTTAAAAAAAATTGTATCTTATACAACACGTCCTATTCGTGAGGGTGAAGAGGAAGGTGTGGAATACCATTTTACCGATGTGCAAACTCTTAAATTGTTAGAAGAACAGGGAAAAGTGATTGAATGCCGCTCTTATGATACGATATATGGAATCTGGTATTATTTTATGGTAAAGGATAGCCAGATAGATCTTACTCAAAATGACTATCTTATTATCGGAACATTGGAATCGTATTTAAAGATCAGAGATTATTTTGGTAAAGAAAAGGTAGTTCCCATTTATATAGAGTTAGAGGATGGGGAACGTCTTACCAGGGCTCTTATTAGAGAGAAGACCCAAAGAGAGCCAAAATACGAAGAGCTTTGCAGGAGATTTCTGGCAGATTGTCAGGATTTCTCCTATGAAAAGCTTGAAAAAGCGGGAATTGGAAAATATTATGCAAATGATGATTTGGAAAGCTGTATTGATGAAATAAAGGAACAGATTATATCAAGCAGAATGGTATAATGGAAAGCATTTGACAGATGAAAATTTTGTAACTATAAAGACATGAAATAGTACAGTAATGTGTATAAGAGATAATGTAAATTAAAGGGGAGGATATCATGGAAATCAAGGTGGATCAGGTTCAGCAAGCAATGCCGGTAGAACAACAACAGAATGTACAACAAACAGATGACTCCTTTAAGTTTATGTTGGCAAGTAATATAGAAGAAGCAGCTCTTGCGGACAGGCTTCAGCTTATGATGGAAGAGATTACCATGCAGGGTGATAAGATTATAAAGCGCATGGATGTAAAGGATATGCGTCGTTATCGCACCTTGATTAAGGATTTTATGAATGAAATCGTAAATCGTTCCCATAAATTTTCCAGAGAGAATTTCCTTGACCGTCGTGGACGCCATAGAGTATATGGAATTATCCGTCTTGTTGATGAAAAGCTAGATGAGCTTGCGCAGGAACTAGTGAAGGATGAGAAGGATACCATCAGCATTCTTGCTAAGGTTGGAGAGATAAGGGGATTGTTGCTGGATATTTTTACTTAAGTATGCATTCTGCAAAGAAGAAAAGGAGAAGAATTTCCTGATATGGAACAGATACAAAATGAGCAGTCTTTAGAAACAAATTGGGATTCTGTGATTGGACAGGAGCAAATGACACAAAATCTTGAGAATGCTTTAAAATACAAAAAAATATCACATGCTTATCTGTTTCAAGGAGAGAGGCTTTCGGGAAAAAGAATGATTGCCGAGCTTTTTGCAAGAGCTTTACAATGTGAGAGTAATGAGAGAAAGCCCTGTAATCAATGCCGCTCCTGCAAGCAGGCTATAAACGGAAATCATCCTGATATTATTTATGTAGAGCATGATAAACCGAATGTGATTAGTGTTGACAATATCAGAACACAGATTAACGGAGATATTGCAATTAAACCATATAGTAGTGCATATAAAATATACATTGTTGATGAAGCAGAGAAAATGAACACACAGGCGCAGAATGCACTACTCAAAACCTTAGAGGAACCGCCGGAATATGCGGTTATTATGTTATTGTCAACAAGGGCAGAGGCAATGCTACCAACAATATTAAGTCGTTGTGTGACATTGAACACAAAGCCGGTATCAGATGACAGAATTAAGAATTTCCTGATGAGAACTGTTCAGATTCCCGATTATAGAGCAAGCGTTTGTGCATCTTTTGCAAGAGGAAATGTTGGAAGAGCAATCCAGCTGGCTTCCAATGAAGATTTTGATAAAATGAAAGCGGAAGTACTGAGTAATCTGAAAGCAATCTTTGACCTTGAGATTTATCAGATGGCGGCTGCAGCGAAGAAAGTGACAGAGGAAAAGCTCGATGTAGAAGATTACTTAGATTTATGCTTTATCTGGTATCGGGATGTTCTTCTTTATAAAGCATGTGGTGATAGAAAACATATTGTTTTTCAGGAAGAACTAAGAGATATCGAGCGTATTGGTGAAAAATATACGTATGAAGCAATTGAAAAGGTCATAGGTGCGATTGAGCAGGCAAGAAGCAGGTTAAAATCAAATGTAAATGCTGATTTGACCATGGAAATCATGTTTATGGAAATGAAAAAAACGAAGTAACTATGGAGACTAGGAATAGTTATTTATGTAAGTAATTGACAAGTATAAAATGGAGATATTCCATTAAGAAGAAAGAGTGAGGTTATAGATTATGACAAAGGTAATTGGTGTAAGATTCAGAACTGCAGGAAAGATTTATTTTTTTGATCCATTAAATTTCGATGTGAAAAGAGGAGATCATGTTATCGTTGAAACTGCCAGAGGGATCGAATATGGAACAGTAGTAGGTGATCCAAAGGAAGTAGAAGATGATAAGGTCGTTGCCCCCTTAAAACCCGTGCTTCGAGTTGCGAATCAAAGAGATATGGAGCAGGAGGCTGCCAATAAGGTTAAGGAAAAGGAAGCCTTTAAAATATGTTTGGAGAAGATTAAAAAGCATAAGCTTGAAATGAAGCTCATTGATGCAGAATATACCTTTGATAATAATAAAGTTCTGTTTTATTTTACGGCAGATGGAAGAATTGATTTCAGAGAACTGGTTAAGGATCTTGCTTCCGTATTTAAGACGAGAATTGAGCTTCGACAGATTGGTGTTCGTGATGAGACAAAGATTCTTGGTGGCATTGGTATTTGTGGGCGACCGCTATGCTGTCATTCCCATTTATCAGAATTTGTTCCTGTTTCTATTAAAATGGCAAAGGAGCAGAATCTGTCCTTGAACCCGACTAAGATTTCCGGTGTCTGCGGAAGACTTATGTGCTGTTTAAAGCATGAGGAGGAAACTTATGAATATTTGAATAAGAAACTTCCTAATGTTGGTGATTTTGTCACTACTGATGATGGGCTTAAGGGAGAGGTACATAGCGTCAATGTACTTCGTCAGTTGGTTAAGGTTCTTGTTGAGGAAAATGATGAAAAGGAAATTAAGGAATATAAGGTAGAGCAGTTGAGATTTAAGAAGAGACATCGTAAGGACAAGCAGGAAGGAATGTCAGATGCAGAGTTAAAGGAGCTGAAGGAATTAGAAAAGCTCGAAAAGCAGGAAGGAAGATCCAAGCTGGATGATAACTAAGGAAGAAGAAAAGAATAGACAGAATAGCTCAGTGGAGATTAAGGAGAAGGAACGGATAGATGACTTGCAGAGAAATGGTTATCGGATCATTCAGAATCCTGAAAAGTTCTGTTTTGGCATGGATGCGGTGCTTTTGTCAGGTTTTGCAAGAGTAAAGCCGGGAGCCAGAGTGCTTGATATGGGAACAGGAACCGGTATTATTCCCATTTTATTAGAAGCAAAGACAAAAGCAGCGCACTTGACCGGGTTAGAGATTCAGGAAGAAAGCGCTGATATGGCAAGGCGAAGTGTTCTTCTGAATCATTTAGAAGAAAAAATAGACATTATAACAGGTGACATCAAGGAAGCAGGCAGTCTTTTTCAAGCTGCTTCTTTTGATGTTATTACCTGTAATCCACCTTATATGATAGGGCAGCATGGAATTGCAAATCCTGATGCACCAAAGGCAATTGCGAGGCATGAGGTATTATGTACGCTGGAGGATGTTGTTAGAAATGCAGCTATCTTATTAAAGCCGGGTGGAAATTTTTTTATGGTACACAGACCGTTTCGATTAGCAGAAATTATCATGATGATGACAAAATATAAGTTGGAACCAAAGAGAATGCAGCTGGTATATCCCTATGTGGATAAGGAGCCCAACATGGTCTTAATCGAGGGCTGTAGAGGTGGAAAGCCGCGTATGACCGTTGAGAAACCTCTTATTGTGTATAAAGCACAAAATGAATATACAGATGAGATTTATAACGTATATGGATATTAAGAATATGAAGAAAAAGAAAATAACATTGGCGCTTATAGCAGGACTTCTATGTCTGTTGTGTGGATGTCAGAAGAAAGAAGACGAGAATACTCTTGCTACAGTAAATAATGAAGAAATCAGTACAGAATATGAAGAAAACAGCAGCATAAATTCATCAGATATGGAAGAAGTGCAAGAGGAAGCTTTACAGACAGATGAAAGTGAATCGGAAAGTACAACGCAGGAAGAGCAGCCAGAGCCGGTTAAGGTAAAAGGTATCTATGTGAGTGGACCGGTTGCAGGAATCGACAGGATGGATGAGTTGATTAGCCTGGTGGAAGAAACAGAGCTAAATGCCATGGTAATCGACATTAAGAATGATGAAGGCCGTGTTACATATAAGATGCAGTCTGATAAGGTTGTAGAAATTGAGGCAGGTATTCGATATATTCCTGATATAGAAGCTCTTGTGCAGAAATGCAAGGAAAAGAATATCTATCTGATTGCAAGAATTGTAGCTTTTAAGGATCCTTATCTTGCCCAAAAGTGTCCCGAACTTGCTGTTAAGACGAAATCAGGTAATATTTTTCAGGATAGAAGTGGTCTTGCATGGGTAAATCCTTATAAGAAAGAGGTGTGGGAATATCTGATTGAAATTGCAAAAGAGGCTGCAAAAGTTGGATTTGATGAAATACAGTTTGATTATATACGTTTTTCCACTGATTTAAAGTCTGATGAATTGGATTTTGGACCAGAGGCAGAAAATAAAACAAAGACAGAGGTCATATCGGAATTTACGGAATATGCATGTAAAGAACTGGAGGATATGAATGTTTATGTTTCTGCCGATGTATATGGAACAATTATTGATAATAAGGTAGATCAGGAAATTGTTGGTCAGGACTTTGTAAAAATGGCTTCTTATCTTGACTATATCTGTCCAATGGTTTATCCATCCCATTATGGAAATGGTGTATATGGCATTGAGATACCGGATACAGAACCGTATAAAACTGTAAATGCAGCAATGAATGCAGCGGCAAAGGAATTGAGCGTACTGCCGGAAGAAGAGCGTGCAATCAGCAGGGTATGGATACAGAGCTTTACAGCAACTTGGGTAAACGGACACATCACTTATGGCCCACAGCAGATTAGAGATCAGATTCATGGTGCATACGATGCCGGCTTTGATGAGTGGATTCTGTGGAATGCTTCTATAAAATATCAGCGAGATTCTCTGCTTACGGATGAAGAAGCAGCAGTAGAGCAGAAAAAATGGGAGAAAGAGAAACAGGAAGCCCAAAAAGCAAGATTAGAAGAGGAAACGAAGGCTAAAGAAGAAGCAGAGAAGGAAACAGAAGTAACCCAGACAGAAACAATAGATGAGGAGACAGAAATGTCTAATCAGGAGGAAGAAGCGACAACACAGCAATAGAGAGGAACAGGGAAATGGCAGGTAAATTATACCTTTGTGCAACGCCGATTGGTAATTTGCAGGATATGACACCACGTGTAAGAGAAACCTTGGAATCAGTTGACTTGATTGCAGCAGAGGATACAAGAAATAGTATCAAGCTCTTAAATCATTTTGAAATCAAGACACCAATGACAAGCTATCATGAATATAATAAAGTGGAAAAGGCAAAATATCTCATAGAACAGATGCAGGCAGGAAAGAATATTGCATTAATTACGGACGCAGGAACGCCTGCAATATCAGATCCTGGCGAGGTTTTGGTTGCTATGTGTTATGAGGCAGGACTTACAGTTACTTCGCTTCCGGGGCCTGCAGCATGTATTACAGCACTCACACTTTCCGGATTAAGTACCAGAAGATTTTGTTTTGAAGGTTTTCTTCCAGCTGATAAGAAAGAGAAAAAAGATGTATTAGAGGATTTAAAAAAAGAATCAAGAACCATTATTCTTTATGAAGCCCCTCATCATTTAGTAAGAACACTTGAGGAATTACAGGAAACACTTGGAAATCGCAAAATCACTTTATGCAGGGAGCTTACCAAACGTTTTGAAACGATTTTACCTACAACATTAGAGGATGCTCTTTTGATGTATCAGAAGGAGGAACCAAGAGGTGAATATGTTCTTGTTGTAGAGGGAAAAAGTATGCAAACCTTTAAGAAAGAGCAGGAGGCGGACTGGCAGGTGATATCTATTGAAGACCATATGGCAATATATGAAGCAAAAGGTGTTGACCATAAAGAAGCAATGAAGCTGGTCGCAAAAGACAGAGGAATATCAAAAAGAGATGTGTACCAATATCTTCTAAAAAGTGTTGACAAATAGTAGAGGTAATAATATACTTCGTATTGTCAATCAACAGAAGAAAGGAGTGTTAGAATGGAAAAAGTATTTGAGATCATTGAAGAACAGTTACATTTGACAGGCGTTGAGATTACAGAAGATTCCTCATTTAAGGATGATTTAGGGGCTGACTCTATAGATTTAGTTGAATTAGTAATGGCATTTGAAGACGAATTCGGCGTAGAAGTATCATACGAAGAATTAGAGAAGAAGGTTAAGACTGTTGGCGATGCAATAGAATTCTTAAGAGAGCAAGGCGCTGATATCTAATATCTGCCTGAAATATAAGAGTCCAGGAAGAGATCCTTTCTTTGAGGGTCTCTTTTTTTAGTATCTATAAATTGCGAGAGATGAGGTCACTAGCATCATTTTATTTATTATATTATCATAGAATAGAAAGATTAGTGTAAATGGTGATGCCTATGATGAATTATCTTTGGGGAGGAATGCTGGTAATTGGCATCGTATATGGTGCAATTACCGGAAATATGCATGCAGTAACAGATGGAGTGCTGACTTCAGCAAAAGAGGCGGTTACATTAAGTCTTGCGATGCTGGGAATTGTTGCATTTTGGAGCGGTCTGATGGAAGTAGCGGTAGAAGCAGGTATTATGGAATCTATGGCAAAATTAATGAATCCACTTTTGCGTTTTCTTTTTCCAAGGATTCCGAGGGAGCATCCTGCTCTGCGCTCCATTGCAGTAAACTTTGTTGCCAATATTTTAGGCTTAGGATGGGCTGCAACACCGGCAGGATTAAAGGCAATGAAGGAGCTTGCACAGCTCGAGAGGGAACGAGGAAACAGGGAGTATTGTGAGACGGAAGGAGAGGGAATACATAACAGAATTGCCAGTGATGAAATGTGTACGTTTCTTGTGATGAATATATCTTCGTTACAGTTGATACCTGTAAATGTGATTGCGTTTCGAAGTCAATATGGAAGTGTGAATCCGGCAGGAATTATTGTACCGGCAATCATTGCAACATGTATAAATTCTATGATAGCCATTATTTACTGCAAGATAAAAGAACATGTATAGTTGCATAAGAAGACAAAAATGTGTATAATATAGACAATATGACACAAAGATGTGTAGGGCTGCAATATGCAGTCCTATTTCTTTTTTACCATTTTCTTAATTTCGTGATAATAATTTGGCTTACTGATGCGAAGCTCTTCTCCTGTGAGCAAGGTTATGCTCTTATGATTAAAGGAAGCAATGAATTTAGCATTTACAAGATAAGACTGGTGAATCCTGATAAAGTGACAGTTCTTCATACCAAGATTTTCTTCCAGATCATCTAGTTTTCCATAAAAGGAATTACTGCTGTTTCTTGTTACAAGGCGTATGCAACGGCCTTCGGATGCGAAATATAAGATTTGGCTTAGAGAAGTAGAGTGGTAAGCAGGTCTGCTATAATAAACAAATTTATTATGGTTGCAAATCGAGAACTCATATGCTTTATATATACAGTTCCATAGTTGTTGGTGGGAAGAGAAGGAGACGGTATAGAAGGGCTGTAACATAAGATGATATTCCTCTTTGAGCAATGGATTGATAGAATCAGAGGAATTGGATAAAATAGAAATCAAAGATGGGTTCAGTTCCTTTAGGAAAAGAATATTGGTTAAGAGCTTATCCATATGAGTAGAAGAAGAAAAAATGAACATATCGGGAATAATGTTATTATTAGCATAGATTAGCAATTCTTCCAGATTGTTTACAGGTAATGTTTCAATCGAAATGCCTCTTCTGGAGAATCCTCTTTTGACTTCGCAGTCAACATAATTCATCAGGGATTCCTGCTCAAAATAAAATGCAATTTTAATCATAGAATTAAATACTCCTTTATATGGGACAGTATAATGAAGGAAGAAAGCAAAGTAAATAAAAGCAAATGTTATTTTATATATATTTTAAGAGGTGCACATATGAATCTTTTTGACATTGTAGGTCCTGTTATGGTAGGACCTTCCAGCTCCCATACAGCGGGTGCAGTAAAAATCGGATATGTTTCAAGGAAATTGATGGCCCAGCCAATTGTGAAGGCGCAGATTTTGTTATATGGTTCTTTTCTTGCCACTGGTAAAGGGCATGGTACACAGCTTGCCATTGTAGCAGGATTACTGGGAATGAAGACAGATGATCCCAAAATTCCGGAAAGCTTTCGTCTGGCTAAGGAGGCTGGAATGGAAGTAATCTTTGGGGAAGCAAAGCTTAAGGAGGCACATCCAAATTCAGCGCAGCTCATTTTGACAGGAAGGGATGGAAGGGAATTAGAGATTGTTGGAGAATCCATCGGAGGCTCAAGAATCAATATTGCAAGCATTGATGGATTATCAGCGAACTTTTCAGGCGATTATCCTACTCTGATCGTACATAATCTGGATCAACCAGGGCATGTCGCAGAGGTAACAAGTATGTTGTCACATAAGTCAATCAACATTGCAACCATGCAGCTCTACCGTGCAGGGCGTGGTGGTCATGCGGTCATGGTCATTGAATGCGATCAGGAGATTCCACAGGAATCCGTAAAATGGCTTGCACATCTTGAAGGAGTAGAGAAGGTTACGTATTATAGTCTGGAAGAACGCTAGTGGAGGAAGGTATCAATGAGTTTTTCGTATTTGAAAGAAATAGAAGATATTGCCAAAGAGCAGAACATTCCTTTTTGGCGGGTTATAATAGAAGACGATATGAAGGAGCGCAATGTTAGCTTTGAAGAGTCTTTTGAAACAATGAGAGGCATGTATAGGGCTATGAAGGAAGCAGATGCGGCTTACGATGCTTCACTTCGCTCGGCAAGTGGTCTTGTTGGCGGTGATGGTGCAAAGCTTGAAGTATTTCGGCAGAAAAAGAATCGTTTGATAGGAGATTTCCTGACGGAAGTTATGGAGAAGGCTGTGAAAATGAGTGAGTCCAACGCTTGTATGAAGAGAATAGTAGCAGCGCCGACTGCAGGGTCATGTGGTGTCATTCCGGCTGTTCTTTTAACCTATGAGAAACAAAGAGAGGCTTTAGAGGATCGATTGGTGGAAGCGTTGTTTGTGGCAGCAGGCATTGGTGAGGTTATTGCGGCAAGTGCTTCGATTGCAGGTGCAGAGGGAGGCTGTCAGGCAGAAATTGGTTCTGCAAGTGCTATGGCTGCAGGAGCAATCGCATATTTAGAAGGTGGTAAGGAAGAGGAAATTGTGCATGCGGCTGCGCTTGCTTTAAAGAACATGCTTGGACTTACCTGCGATCCGGTGGCAGGACTTGTAGAAGTACCTTGTGTGAAACGTAATGTGTCAGGTGCTGTAAATGCAATTGTTTCTTCACAGATGGCGATTGCAGGGATAAGAAGTGCAATACTACCGGATGAAGTGATTGATTCCATGAGAAGAATCGGTAAGCTGCTTCCAACGTGCTTACGGGAAACCGGACAAGAAGGACTTGCGATTACTCCGACTGCCATGGAGGTTGTACGACGTTTGAAGGAAGATGCATAAAGACGGCATATCTGACATATTACCGGCATAGATTAAGAAAAAGAATCATGATGCAGGTTAAAATATGATATGCAGACAAGTATAATGGTACATTTATCGAATATTATTATTCCGGCATTGATTTTCTATGTTATTATGACAGGCCTGATACAGAAAAAGGATATCTACCGGAGTTTTACGAAGGGTGCGCAGGATGGTGTACAGACAGTAATGGATATTCTGCCAACCCTATTAGGGTTAATGGTATCGGTGGGTGTACTTAGAGCTTCCGGATTTCTCGGATTTCTTGGAGAATTCTGTGGAAGATTTTTGGAAAATTTTCCACAGGAGCTTATGTCACTGTTTCTTGTAAAGATTTTCTCATCTTCTGCAGCAACGGGGATTTTATTGGATATCTATAAGGAATATGGTACAGATTCCTATGCAGGACTTGTAGCATCTATTACAGTAAGTTCAACAGAAACTGTTTTTTATACTATGTCTGTTTATTTTATGACGATTAAGGTAACCAAAACAAGATGGACATTATCCGGGGCTTTACTTGCAACAATTGCCGGAATTCTTGTAAGTATTCTAATTGCTGGCAGAATATGCTAATATATGATTGTCTTAGGAACCTGCAAATATAGAAGAGGAAGAAATACGTTGTCGTTTGCTGCAAAACAGACGCTTTTTATCGCAGAAATGAAGGGAAATATAGGATACCAAAATCCCCAAAAAGTCATTTTACATTGATTTTTCAAGGATTTTGGTTTTTTTATATTTAATTATATAGTAAACAGATAGGATAAATTATGCGATGAGTGTACATTGCATATAAATTCATTTTCCATGTATAATCTTTTTTGGCAAGGAGAGATAAGTAAAAATGAGGTTACTGTTCAGACAGGACAGTAACAAAATGAGCTGGTACATATTCAGCTCTGGTAAAATGGAGGTAAAGAAATGGAACAAATGAATGTAATGGCGGTGCAGGATAATGAGAAAGCCTTTCGGATTATCTATGACTTACTTATGAGAAACCAAGGTTTTCAGGTTATGATTAATGTGCCGTTTTGTGAGGGACTAGAAGGGGATGCAGGGGAAATAGTAACAGAAAGAAAAGAGCATGATCTGGAAAAGGATGTCACGGATATCATTCATGAAATAGGTGTTCCGGCTCACATAAAAGGGTATCAGTACTTAAGGGAAGCAATTATGATGTCTGTTGAGGACGGGGAGATGCTGAGTGCGGTAACAAAGCTCTTATATCCTGCTATCGCGAAGAAATATCATACAACATCAAGCAGAGTAGAAAGAGCAATTCGCCATGCAATTGAGGTCGCATGGAATAGAGGAAATATGGATACCTTAGACTCTATGTTTGGATATACGATTAGTGTTGGAAAGGGCAAGCCTACTAATTCAGAATTTATTGCATTGATTGTAGATAAAATGAGATTACATTATCGATAACAGGTAATTAGGAAGGTACAGGATCGTTACTATAATAGAAAGCCAGCAGCTACATATGAAATGTGGCTGTTGGCTTTCTGCATATCTGCTATAATTTGAATCTTGAGGTAATTGCACGAAGTTTTTGGGCAGAATCGCGACAGTTTGTAGTACGTTCATAGGTTTCAACGGTAAGTTCAACGACGTTCGTTGTTTTTTCTGCAATATCGTTGAAGCCGACGGAGCATTCACTGATGTTGCTGCTGATTCCTTCCATAGCGGTGGTAATATCCATAATGCCAAGCTTCAATTCACTTACTTCATTATTTGCTAACGATATGAATTCTTCGATTGTCTTGGTTGCTTCACTGGAGGTTTTTCGGATGGAATCGTAAACACGTATGGTTTCATCACTTGCAGATTTTGTCTTTTCGTGAATGGCATTTGTTTTATCCATTACTTCATTTGTAAGCACAGTTCCACTTTGAATCTTATCAGCAATAGTGGCAGTATTAGCATTCATATTCTTGATTCGTTCATTTACTGTCTCTGTAGAAGCAGATGTTTCTTCCATGCTGGCTGCGAGTTCTTCATTTGTTGCAGCATTATCCGTAGATGCTTGATTTACATTTTCGGAAATTGTATATAAGGTATCAGAGTCATTTACTAATATACCGGCGATATCATTCAGTTCAGAAACAATACCGGAAAGCTGTTCCTGCATATGCTGTACGGCATGTCCCATTTTACCAACCTCATCCTTGCTCTTAGGAAATTCATGAGAGCTGCTCATATTCAGTTCAGAAATATCATTAATGACAGCTGTCAGGTTGGTAATCGGTTTTGAAATAATGGTTGTCATAATATATCCTATAACCAAAGCGACGAATAATAAAATAAGACCTACAATAATACAAATGGTATTGATTGCAGTAACAGGTGCCATAACATCAGAAGCATCTGCCTGTACGAAGATGACCCAGTCATTTACCGTACACATGAAGGCGATATAAACCTTTTTGCCATTTATGGTACAGGTTCTGACATCAGCAGTGGTAATATGTCCTTCATCCCTTAAAGTAGTCAGAACTTCTTCAATAACAGGATTATCAGTCATTTTGGTTCCAACAAGTTCAGAATTCTCATGATAAAGATAGGTTCCATCTGTATCAACCAGATAACCACGGCTGGATTCCATGGTATCAATACCAACGTTATTTAAAATGTATTCCAGACGTACACTCATATCATTTCGTTTACTGTCGCCATAAAAGCTTTCATACAGGGTGGCGGAGGCAGAGATACAAGTGTCGTATAAGTAACTTTCACATAAATTAATAATATTTTTTCTGTTTACAATATAGCTTACTGCCAAAATTGCTACAATCAGGATAATGGAGGTAGAAGCAAAGACACCCTCGATTCCAAGTTCCGATTTGTGCTTTGTCATGTCCTCTACAACAGCCTTCAGCTTATCAAAGTTATTGATTTCTCACATACTGGAATAAGGTAGGAGCTTCCCTTTTTGCGATTTCAGCCTTTAAGGTTTGCTCATAATTACCGCTTGCAGCAGTAAGAATTTTTACCTTAATACCTTCTCTTCTGTATAGGCCTTGGCGATTGCTTCCCAGGTCTTTGCAGCTTCAGGTTTGAAATTAAGATAATAAACAGAAGCTTCTTTCTTTTTTTCCCCACAACCGCTAAGAAGAAGGAGAGAAACAGCAAAGACAAAACTTATTGTTTTAAAATGCTTCATAAAAAAATCATTCCTTTCAAGTAATAAAGATTTAAAATACACTTTTTAAGTGATTGTTATCTGTAAATATAATACAAAAAACATTTTCCTTTTGCTGTTTGACAGGAATAGAAGAATAGAATATAATAATATTAATTACAGTTAATATTGTAATTTTTTAGAAAATTAAATCAATTCTAAAGGGAATGATTCATGGCATAAGGAGATGCCGCGATTACTCATGGGGGAGTATAAGAATCAAAGGAGGACCATTATGCGGATAGTAGAAAGACTGCTATACGGTATTGGTGGCTTGCTTGCACTTATACTTCTTTTTATTATGCTTTGCCACTTTAAGCCGGAATTAGCGGAAAAGATAGGAGAAACCTTAAAGGCAAATGCCAAAGAAATGGAAGAAATCAGTGAGGAGACTACAGTTCCTGATATAGAAACAAGTCCAAGGAATCAGATAGATACCTTTGATGCGGTAACGGCATCGGACGGTATGGTAGTTCTTCCTATTACAAGGGAAGAATATGAGGCACCTACGGAAGATCAGTTGACCGTTCCATCCTGGGCGCAGGAAAAGAGTGATTTAGCTTCTGTTGAGGCACAAGGAGCCGCAGTTACAGAGCAGGAAGCCCGGACAGCATTCGATACATTAGGTATTGGTAATACAGGAAAAGACTTAAGCTTTGATGCCGTGATGTATCCTTATTACCATATGCTTGATGCAACGGGGAAAGCAATTTACCGTCAAATATATGCAAATGCAAATTCACTTGTAAAAGAGTTTGCACCTGTAGAGGCAATATCAGCAAAGCTTTTGGAGAATGCCTTTACTGCTGTAGTAAATGATCATCCTGAGTTATTTTGGGTTAACACAGCATATAAATATCAATACGCTCCTACAGGTCAGGTAGCCTCCATATATTTGTCCTTTAACAGGACAGCAGATAATATAGAGGAAGCAAAGCAGTTGTTTGAGGAGTCAGCAGATAATATTCTTCAGGGAGCAGATGAGCAGGGAACTGATTATGAGAAGGAAGTGTATGTTCACGACAGACTTATTTCTCGAATAAGCTATAGTAAGGCAGCAACCATGAATCAGAGTGCATACAGTGCTCTTGTAGGTGGAAAAACAGTATGTGCAGGATATGCAAGAGCCTTCCAGTACCTGATGCAAAAGCTTGGAATTCCCTGCTATTATTGTACAGGGTTTGCAGGGGAGAACCATGCATGGAATATTATAAAGCTGAGTGATGGATATTATAATGTAGATACGACGTGGGACGACACAAATCCGAATACATATATTTATTTTAACTGTTCCGATGCAGACTATGCAAAAGATCATATCAGGCGTGGTCTGTCGGTAAAGCTTCCACCTTGTAATGGGGAACGATACAGAGGACTGGAAAAAGAAGAAGAAAAAGAAGACGAAGAAAAGAAAGAAGTTACGACAAATAAGGAAGAGAACAAACAGACTTCAACATCAACAGAAGAAACAACGCAGGTGGTAGTAGCACCACGTACTCTGGAACAAGCTGGATTTACATATGAGGATTTACTAAAAACAATAGACGATTATTATACTGATTGTAGTATGTATCTGGTAGGCTCCAACAATAATACAGTTACCTTCCAGAATGTTGTAGCAAGTGAAAAGCTCTGGAAAGAAATTGTAAAGAGTTATGAAAAGGGAGATTATGAGAGTGCTTATATGAACCGTATTCTTGTGGAGAAGCATCTGAATAGTGCCAAGGCTACGGTAACGGGAGAAGCTCTGGCTGACGGAAGTTATCTGATTACACATACGATAACACTTCAGTAGTAAACCTGATAGTAACATAAATATTTAATACTAACAAAAAAGACTGCTATGGCAGTCTTTTTTCTATGAATATGATGAAATAAACAAAATAAAAAAACACCGTCCCCGATGCCTATTATCATCAAAAACAGTGCTTTAGTGCACCGCCAGGGGCTCGAACCCTGGACACCCTGATTAAGAGTCAGGTGCTCTACCAACTGAGCTAGCGGTGCATATCCTTTTGTGTCTTGTTCTGTGTTGTTCACCGAACAATGAATACTATACCACGCTAATAATAAAGTGTCAACAACTTTTTTAAAAAAATCCAAAAATAATTTTAAAGGTCGAAAAGCATAGAAAAATAGGGGGTTGTCAAGTATACATAAAATGTGCTTATAATGAAAAAAAGCTTTTTGCTGCTTATGGGGGAAGTATGAAAAGAAAATTCTATATAATGATTGCTATCGGTCTCCTGATCGCAACTGCAATTATTTTCTATATAACAATTTGGAGTCAGGGAAGAAAACAATCTGTATTTGTAAATGAGGAGGAAATGCTTGTTGTCTATACGCCGCATCCAACCAACTTCATAAAACCAATTATAGAAGAATTTGAACAAACAACAGGAATAACCGTGGAGGTTATCAATAAAAGCTCTGGTGAACTGCTTGAGAACATTGTGGAAGCAAAGAACCTGCCACAGGCTGATATCATGTGGGGAGGTTCCTTGTTTACAGTGAGCTCATATACAGATTATTTTGAAGCATATACGACAGAGAATGAAAAATATTTCCAATTATCATTTCAAAATAAAGAAGGTAATATGACACGGTTTACGGATGTTCCAAGTATTATTATGATCAATACAGACTTGATAGGTGATATAGAAGTAAAGGGTTATGAGGATTTGTTACAGCCGGAATTAAAAGGAAAAATAGCATATGCAAATCCGGCAACTTCATCTTCATCCTTTGAGCAGCTGATCAACATGCTTTATGCCTGCGGAAAAGGAGATCCTGAAGAAGGATGGGATTATGTAGAAAAGCTCTGCGAAAATCTGGACGGAAATCTCCTTCAAAGCTCATCAGCTGTCTATAATGGTGTAGCAAATGGTGAATATATAGTGGGTCTGACCTTTGAAGAGGCAGCAGCAAATCTGAAAAAACAGGGAAAACATGTGGAGATTATTTATATGGAGGAGGGAGTGATTTCAACTCCGGATGGTGTGTATCTGTTAAAGAATGCTCTTCATAAAGAAAATGCAAAGCTGTTCATGAATTTTCTGACAAGCTATGATACACAATATATGGTCTCACAGAATCTGGGAAGGCGTTCTGTAAGAAAGGATATTACAGAACCATTAAACTTACCTCCCAAGAGAGAAATCAGTATGCGGTATGCCAATGATAAAGAAGTATTACAGAAAAAAGAAGAATGGATATCACATTTTGAAGATATCTATGAAAGTGTGAATGCATATGAATAAAAAAACAGCCTCCTTTCAGGAAAATATAAGATATACTTTTATTGTATATTCGCTGGTTCCTGCCTTTATTATTGCCTGTGTTGGTTTGTTTCTCTTTGGCTTTGTCTGGCGTTACACGATTGTACAATATAATAAAAATCAAAACCAGGAGGTATGTCAGGAATTTCGTAAGGTTACGGATTCTTATTGTGACCATGTGGAAGAAATAGCAGACCTTTTATATGGAATGCGTGGTAATGAGTTTTCTGATACCATGAAAGCCGCTTTGTATGAAAAAGCATACAAATTGGGCAGGGACAGTGGATGTCAGGGAAATCTCTACATATTGGATGAGTGTCAGCATGTTCTTTTTTCCTTTGGTGATACGGTACCGAAATTCCTTATAAATACTGAATATCGTCACTGGGGAATTCTTCGTGGTATCAGTGAGCATCCACAGGAAACAGTACTTCAGTTACAGGAAGGAACTTTTTGTATCGGAAAGGCAATTTCTGATGAGACATTTGTGATTTCGACTATTCCGCAGGAGAATTTAAGAGAGTATTTAAATATAAGAAATCAACAAGTTATCATAACGAATTTGAGCGGATGGATTTATCTGGAGAGCAGCTCGGATATGGAAGATAATCTTGGAAGACTGCATAAGGATATTCGACAAAGAAACGGATTCCTTCAATATAACGGAAATCAATATTATGTTAACAGTACAACAATTTCTGACAAAGACATGTGTGTGTATACAATATCAGATATCGATATGCAGTCTAATATACTGTTACTGATCATAGTGATTATTGTAGTCATTTTTATTGGCATTGGAACGATTGCCTATTATAGTACCGGTAAAATGGCAGCAAAATACACACATGACATTGATGAAATTGCAAGTGCTTTTGAAAAGATACAAAAGGGAGAGCTTGATGTTACTCTGAATATTGGCAGCAGTACGGAATTCCAATCAATAGGCAAGGATTTTAATATCATGCTGGATAGCTTGAAAAAGCAGATTGCACAGAATAATGAGCTTGCTGAGCATGTTGCATTTGCGCAGGTAAAACAGCTTGAATCACAATTCAATCCGCATTTCCTTTTTAATACACTTGATAATATCCGCTTTATGACAAAGATTGATATTGCAGCAGCAGATAAGATGATTGTATCACTCTCGCGTTTGCTTCGTTATAGCATCCGGGATGCGCGGGAAGAGCTGACGGTAAAGGAGGACTTTGATAATCTGCAAAGCTATCTAAATATCCTGCAGATTCGTTTTAATAAGAGATTTTCTTATGAGATTGATATCGAGGATAAAATTATGCAGTGTCTGATACCAAAGCTCTTAATACAGCCCTTATTGGAAAACGCAGTAAAGTATGGGTTCGTTGGAAGAGAAAAACTGCATGTTAGTATAAAGGGGTATGAGGAAAAGGGAAAACTCATTTTTATCTGTCAGGATGATGGGGCAGGAATCGAAGAGGAACTGCTGGAAGAAATACGCAGGCAGTTTTCTATGGAAAAGAATACGAGTACACATTTAGGTTTATATAACATTCATAGAAGAATCCGACTGATGTATAAGGAAGATTATGGTATGCAGATTGAAAGCAGACAGAATGAAGGAGTAACGGTTCGATTATTATTACCATATAAAATACAGGAATGAGATTGAGAGAGGGAGAACATGCTTAGAGTATTGATTGTGGAGGATGAGGATATTATCAGAAAGGGTATTGCCTATACGATGGACTGGACGAGTATGGGTTGTACCATTGTTGGCGAAGCAGCAAATGGCAAAGAGGGAATAGAGAAAATTCTGGACTTGAAGCCGGATATTGTGCTTACAGATATCATGATGCCTTTTATGGATGGAATAGAAATGATTCGGCAGACAAAGGATCAGGTACATTATAAAAGTATTATTCTTACCAGCTATGCGGAATTTACCTATGCAAAGCAGGCAATTGATTTGAAGGTATCGGACTATCTGATGAAGCCTGTAGAGGAAGAGGATATCAGAAGGGTTATTGATAAGATCACACCGGAGCTTCAAAAAGAAAAAGAGATGGAAAAGCTATATGAAAAGCAAAGTACCGGAATGCCGATGGAAGAGTATTATGTCCGTGCAGAACAGGAAAATCCATATGTTGTGCAAATGTTAAAAATAACGGAAGAAAGATATGCGGACAGGATTAGTGTGGAGAGCATTGCAGAAGAACTTCACGTATCTGCAAGCTATTTATCCAGAAAGTTCAAGAATGCAACAGGTCTGACTTATCTGGATTTCCTGAATAAATATCGTATCACACAGGCAATCAAGCTGCTTGAAACAGGAAAGTATAAGGTATATGAGGTCTCTGATATGACAGGATTTACAGATTATAAACACTTTAATTCCGTATTCAGACGATATACCAATCAGTCTCCATCGGAATTTATAAATTGAATATAGATTTTTGTACAAAACTTTTCAACACATATTTGTTCAGAAAATCGGATAATTTTACAATAATTTGGGTATATGTAAACCAAAATTAAAAATATAATGAAACCGTAAAGAAGTTTACAATAACTTATGTGTAAAGAAAGGGAGATGTATGAATATGAAAAAGCTTACAGCTATGCTTATGGCAGGTATCATGACATTAGGTCTGGTCGGATGTGGAAGCAGTGCAACAACTGAGACACAGCCGGAAGCAGCACCTAAGGAAACGCAGGCAGCGGCACAGACAGAAACAAAAACAGATGCGGCACAGACAGATGCAGCACAGGCAGAAGAAGCATCAGGCATGGATGCATTAATCGCAGCCGCAAAGGAAGAGGGAAGCCTTACCGTATATGGTTCATGTGAAGAGGCGTATCTTTCCGCAGCATGTCAGAAATTTGAACAGCTTTATGGCATTAAGGTAGATTACCAGAGACTTTCAACAGGTGAAGTATATACAAAGATTCAGGAAGAAAATGGTAATCCATCCGGTGATGTATGGTTTGGAGGAACAACAGATCCATACAATGAGGCAACGGCGGCAGGCTTATTAGAGCCATATGAAGCAATCAACGCAGGCAACCTGATTAGTGATACTTATCGGGATAAGGATGGAAACTGGTATGGTATCTATAAGGGAATTCTCGGATTTATGGTCAATCGTGAAGAACTTGACCGTCTTGGACTTGAAGTTCCACAGGATTGGTCTGATTTGACAAAACCGGAATATGAAGGTCTCATTGGTGTTTCCAACCCATCAACAGCAGGTACAGCAAAGCTTATCATCAATACGATGGTTCAGATGATGGGACATGATGAAGCCATGGAATATTTCAAACAGCTTGATAAGAATGTTTACCAGTATACAAAGAGTGGTTCCGGCCCATCTAAGATGGTAGGCCCGGGAGAATGCGTTATCGCAGTTGGTTTCCTTCATGATGGTATTACACAGATTTTGGCCGGTTATGATAATATCGAGCTTGTAATTCCGGCATCCGGAACAAGCTATGAAATCGGTGCAACAGCAATCTTTAAGGGTGCAAAGCATCCAAATGCAGCAAAATTGTGGATAGAATATGCACTTTCACCGGAATGTGTGGATATCGCTAAGGAAAATGAATCTTATCAGTTCCTCGTAATCAGTAATGGTACCCAGCCACAGGAAGCAATTGACTTTGGCTTAGATCCGGATAATGTTATTGACTATGATTTTGAAGATGCAAAAGAAAATACAGCAAAGTATGTGGAAGATTTCTTCCAGGCAGTTACAAATGGTTCTGCAGATAGTGCAGACGCATCAAGATTCCTTACAGAATAGAAGGTAGAGATATTCGGGGATGGTGTTCATCACCATCCCCTGATTTTCTTTTAAGGAGAAAAGGAGGGGTTTTGATTGGCTGGAAAGAAAAATAGTGCCCAATTGGATAGGAAAAAGCTCTTATCCGATCCCATTATGATGGGTATGATTATTATTTTACTTGTATTTTTGGTTCTGTTTATTGTGTATCCATTGTTCGTGTTATTGATTGACAGTGTGTATACAGAAGGAAGGCTTACCTTAGATGTATTTAAGAGAGTTTTAAGCATGCAAAGATTCCGCAAGGCTTTTATCAATACTGTGGAATTAGGAGCGATTACAGGTGTGCTTTCGACAATCGTAGGCTTATTATTCGCTTATGTGGATGTATATGTAAAACTGCGTTTTAAGGTTGTAGAAAAGCTTTTTCAGGTCGTATCACTGCTTCCGGTCGTATCACCGCCATTTGTATTATCATTATCTACGATT
>JALEWA010000177.1 GCA_022788085.1 Lachnospiraceae bacterium | reverse complement strand
AATATGCTATTTTCGTAGAACGGGTAAGGGAAAATATAAGTAGACTAGGTAAAGAGCAGGGAATCAGACAGGCGATAGATGACTGCATAAGAGATGATATATTAAGAGAAGTTCTTTCTAAGAACAAAGCGGAGGTGATTGGTATGACCTTAACAGAATATGATGAACAGGAACAGATGCAATTATTTAAGAATGAAGGACGTGAAGAAGGACGTGAAGAAGGTTGGGAAAAGGGATTGAAAGCACTGGTAGAAAGTCTGAAAAGTTTTCTGCCCGACTTTGACTCCTTGTATGATGTTATAATAAAGAATGAGGACTATAAAAACGTAACAAAAGAACAGGTTAGAAAATACTATGACTATTCTCATAAGTAAATGATGAAACAAGGTGTATGAAATCATTAAATTTTTCATACACCTTGTTATTTGCATTAAAATTGACAAATCTGATATTATATGTTTTAATATTATATGAATACATGTTCATATATTTCAATAAAGGAAGGATGTTATGATATATCAAATAATAGCCATTTTGATTTTAGTGACCTTTTATATGTTCTATTTTGCAAAAATCATAATCCAGAAGAAACAGTCAATTAAAACAAATCAGATGGGTATCGGAAATAAGTCAAAAAAAGTATTGGTAATTGAGCGAATCATGAGTGTTGCAACCGTATTGACATGTATTATCAGTGTGTGTAGTATTTTTTGCGTAAAAAGATACATGATATCTGAATTACGAATAGTTGGAATTGCACTAGGTATCATTGCTGTCATTTTCTTTGCATCAGCGACTATTACCATGAAAACCAGTTGGAGAGTCGGAATTCCGGAGGAAAAAACAACATTAGTTACAGATGGAATATATAAATGGAGCAGGAATCCTGCATTTGTTGGATTTGATTTGCTATATTGTTCTATATGTCTTATGTTCTTCAATCTTCCATTAGTCATCGTATCTGTGTGGGCTGCAGTTATGCTACATCTGCAGATTCTACAGGAAGAAGAACATATGCATAATATGTTTGGAGATGTCTATGATGAATATAAAAATCACACATTAAGATATTTTGGGAGGAAATAAGTAATTGGAGGTAACTGTTCAGCAGGTCTGCGCATTTACTGCGCTGACCGTGAAAAAACATAGATTTAGCAGGCAAAAATCCATTTGCGAAGCAAATTTTACATGGATTTTTGCTCGTAACTATGAAGGTACTGAATAGTTACAATTGGAGAATGATATATGAATTACCAATTAGATGATGAATTAAAATCTTTAGAGAAAAATAGAATACCGGCGAATATGAGGGGGCACCCTTATCTACTTTAGTGATAGAACCTAAAAATGCAGAAACTGTTCTGCCATGCCTTGTATATTACCATGGCGGTGGTTTCATGCTTAAATCCTCTGCCATAAATCATCAGATTGTAAAGGAATATGCAGCAAAGGTTCCATGTAAAGTGGTCTATGTGGATTACAGATTAGCTCCTGATTATCCTTTCCCGATTCCGGTAGAGGATTGTTTTGCTACTTATATGGAAGCAGCTGAATTTGATGCTCTTCATGATGAAGGCGTGCTTTTTTATGAACGACTGAAAGAATGTGGAATTGATGTTGTACTTCATGAAGTCAAGGGTGCATGCCATGGTTTTGAAAATGCATTTGAAAGCAGCATAACAAGGCAATGTATGGAAAGAAGGATACAATGGATAAGGAAACATATGTTTTGAAAACATATGTTTCCTTTTTACTTTTCTTTTCTTGATTCATATGGTAAAATGTTTTCAGTAACAAAAAAATAAGTGAGGTAAGATATGTACGCATATATAAAGGGTGAAATTGTAGATATTACAGAAGATAATGTAGTTCTTGAATGTAATAATATCGGTTATAATATAAAGGTACCGTTTAGTGTTATCCAAAGTCTTCCGGGAATTGGTGAGGATGTAAAAATATATACTTATACCTGCGTGCGTGAGGATGCTTTCATTTTATATGGCTTTTTAACAAAGGATGATTTATGGATTTTCAAAAAGCTGATTACGGTAAATGGAATTGGTCCAAAGGGTGCACTTGGCATCTTATCAGCAATGAGTGCAGATGATCTTCGCTTTGCTATTATAGCAGGCGATTCTAAAGCAATTGCTAAGGCTCCGGGAATTGGTGCAAAGTCTGCAGAGCGAATTATATTGGATTTAAAAGATAAGATTGATTTAGAACCAATAATGACGAAGGAGCCTGTTATAAGTACAGAACAGCTTCTTAATTCTGATGCCAAGAATGAAGCGATTGAAGCTATGACAGCATTAGGATATTCCGCTTCAGAAGCAGTGAAAGCAGTAAAGCAGCTTACCATTACAGATGATATGGATTCAGGTATGATTTTAAAGGAAGCATTAAAAATATTAGTACGCGGTGTCTAGGGAGGATTCTATGGCTAGCAGAGTCATCGAAACAAAATTATTAGAGGAAGATATCAAACTGGAGGGAAGTCTTCGCCCTCAAAATTTACAGGATTATATAGGTCAGCAGAAAGCAAAGGAAGTATTAAGCATATACATAGAAGCGGCTAAGCAAAGAAAGGATGCTCTTGACCATGTGTTATTTTACGGACCTCCAGGACTTGGGAAGACAACACTGGCAGGTATCATTGCAAATGAGATGGGTGTCAATATCAAGGTAACAAGCGGACCAGCCATTGAAAAACCGGGTGAGATGGCTGCCATTCTGAATAACCTGCAGGAAGGAGATCTCTTATTTATTGATGAGATTCATAGATTAAATAGACAAGTGGAAGAGGTGCTTTACCCTGCAATGGAGGATTTTGCGATTGATATCATGATAGGGAAAGGAACTTCAGCCCGCTCTGTCAGATTGGATTTACCAAAGTTTACTCTGGTCGGTGCTACAACAAGGGTTGGTATGCTGACAGCACCTTTGCGTGACCGCTTTGGTGTGATTGAACATTTGGAGTTTTATTCTGTTGAAGAATTGGTCTTGATCATTCAGCATTCTGCAAGGATTCTTGGTGTAGAAATAGATGGAAAAGGTGCCTTAGAGCTTGCCAGAAGGAGTCGTGGAACACCACGTCTTGCTAACAGAATACTAAAGCGTGTACGTGATTTTGCCCAGGTACGCTTCGATGGCCGCATTACAGAAGAGGTAGCAAATACTGCGTTGGATTTGCTGGATGTGGATAAGCTTGGACTTGATCAAACTGATAGAAATATTCTATACACTATGATAGAGAAGTTTCGTGGCGGTCCGGTTGGATTGGATACACTTGCCGCTGCAATTGGGGAAGACAGTGGTACAATCGAAGATGTATATGAACCATATCTGATTAAAAACGGATTGATTACCAGAACTCCAAGAGGGAGAATGGTCACAGAATTAGCTTACCGACATTTAGGTCTTGCAATTCCGACATGATTTGCTATAATAGATTTTGTATAGGTGGATTTACATAACACAAGATAAGCTTTAGTAAAAGGGGGCATTATATGTCTGCTAAAACAGATACAGAAGTCATCATTGGTGGTCAGGTTTTGACTCTTAGTGGTTATGAAAGTGAAGAATATTTGCAAAGAGTAGCATCATATATCAATAATAAGCTGAATGAATATAATAAAATTGACAGCTATAAGCGGCAGAATCCTGACAGAAGAAACGTGCTTATACAGCTTAATATTGCTGATGATTACTTTAAGGCTAAGGATCAGATTGAAGTATTGAAGCAGGACTTAAAGGCTAAGGAGAACGAATTATATGATCTTAAGCATGAATTGATTGCAACCCAGATTAAGCTTGAGAATACTACCAAATCTTTGAAAGAAAGCCAGGACAAGCTTCAGGAAAACTCAAAAGAGCTGGTACGAATGGAAACTGAGCTAAAGGAAAGTAAAAAATAATAGATACAAAGAAAAAGAAGGCTGTCAGAAAAGAAAATGACAGCCTTTTTCAATCATAAAGGAAATAAATGGTTATGATGAATAATAATGTAAAAATCGAATTACTTGCACCGGCAGGTGACTTTTCCTGTTTTATGGCAGCAATCAATGCAGGAGCAGATGCTGTTTACCTTGGTGGGAACAAGTTTGGTGCAAGGGCATATGCTAATAATTTCTCACAGGAAGAAATTATCGAAGCGTTAAAGATAGCGCATCTCTTTGGAAAACGTATATACCTTACTGTAAATACATTAGTTAAGGAAAAAGAAATGTCCGAGCTTATTCCTTATCTTCAGCCCTTGTATGATGCAGGTCTTGATGGTGTTATAGTGCAGGATCTTGGTGTATTTCAAGTAATAAAAGAGCAATTCCCTGCAATGGAGCTACATGCAAGTACACAGATGACCATCACAGGTGTCTATGGTGCCAAATTTTTAAAAAAGCTTGGAGCCTGTCGTATTGTTCCTGCAAGAGAACTTTCTTTAGAAGAAATTGAAGATATCAAGAAGGAAACAGGGCTTGAAATAGAGACATTTATTCATGGTGCCATGTGCTACGGATATTCCGGGCAATGTCTTTTCAGCTCTATTCTTGGAGGCAGAAGTGGAAACAGGGGACGTTGTGCAGGTCCTTGCCGGCTTCCTTATAAAGATACAAAAGGTAATACTGTATATCCACTTAGCTTAAAGGATATGTATACATTACCCCTCATTCCTAAGCTGATAGAAGCAGGTATCGATTCCTTTAAAATTGAAGGAAGAATGAAAAGTCCTGAATACGTAGCAGGTGTTACATCCATATATCGCAAATATATAGACCTTTATCTTAATAATCCTGAAAAACCATATATAATAGCACCTGATGATGAAAAAATTCTTCATGGATTATATATTAGATCTGACACATCTACAGGCTATTATACCCAGCATAATAATAAAGCTATGGTTACCTTAAAGGAACCTGGATATTCCGGTTGTTCTGATGAGGTGCTTCAAAGTATCCGCACTAAGTATCTTGATACGAAGAGGACATTACCAGTCAAGGGAAATATTCGTATTGTTCAGGATAAGCCATCTGAACTAACTCTGTCTTGTAATGGTATTACTGTCAGCAAAACCGGTGAAATAGCAAGTTCTGCAATGAACAGACCATTGACAAAGGATGATATCCGAACCAGAATATGTAAGCTCGGAGATACTTTTTTTCAGATGGAAGAGCTCATTGTAGAAACAGATGGTGCATCTTTTATGCCTGTGAAATCCTTAAATGAGCTAAGAAGACAAGCATGCACTGCCTTAGAAGAAGCATTGGTAAGCGTATATTCGAAAAGAGATAAAAAAACAATTGAAGAAATACAACAGAATACGCTAAGTATAAAAACAGAACCTGTACAATCGCTGTCACTTATGATTTCTGTCATGACATACGAACAGTTGAAAACAGTTCTTCTTGATGATAAGTCTGAACGGATTTCCGGTATGTATCTTTCCTCAGATTTATTTTTAGGGAAAGATTCCCAAAAAGTAATGCGGTTAATGCAGGAACACTCAGAAATTCCCTATTATCTTGCCATGCCTAATATTATCAGGAAACGTTCTTATCCTTATCTGGAACAGCTTGAAAAAATTCTGCAAATGCCTTCGGTAAAGGGCGTTCTTATTCGTAACCTGGAAGCTTTACAATGGCTTATGGATATACATTATAAAGGTGAATATATTGCAGATTATTCCGTATATGCATGGAATAAGGAAATCCTATCCTTATATGATAAGCTATTTAACCGTATTACCGTTCCGGTGGAGCTGAATAAGAAGGAAATTTATTCATTAGGTGACCTAAGACGTCATGAGTTGTTATTATATGGCAGACTTCCTCTTATGTATTCTGCAAATTGTGTCAGAAAGACTTTGGAACACTGTGAGAATAAAGTAGAATCCCGGCCGGATATCTATTACTTAACAGACCGTTACCAAAACCGCTTCCCTATTTTACAAAATTGTCTGCATTGCTATAATATTTTATACAATACAGTGCCTTTATCTTTACATGGTCAGTGGAAGAGTTTGCTGGAAAATCCTTGTGCAGTTTACCGTATTGAATTCACCTTGGAAGATGCACAGGAAACAGCAAATATTCTTGATTATTATATGGATTTGGTAAAGACAGTGGAAAACGGTGATGAGATGACAAGAGAATTTCCATTTAAGGATTTTACAAATGGTCATTATAAACGTGGGGTAGAATAAATCATGTTAAATGCAGTTATTGAATTATCGAATTACATCCTGATTATTAATATGCTACTATACGTACTAATAAGCTTTTTCCTGATACCATTTGAGGATGTCCGAAGGAAACGCTTTGTATTAGTAATTCAAAATATACTCATCTTTATCAATCATTTGACAGGATGTCTTGTTTTGCTGTCTGTTAAAATGGATACTTCTTATTTCTTTTTGATGCTATTTCAAATGGTTGCCATTTTTTCGTTTTTGGTTTTGATGAGAGCTGTTTATCCCAAAACGAACCGCCTGGTTCTAAATCATACAGCAATGTTACTCTCTGTCAGCTTTGTGATTCTGACAAGACTGTCATTGTCCCGTTCTATCAGACAGTTCGCAATAGTTGCAGTTTCACTTATTGTTGCGCTGCTTATTCCGGTTATCTCAAAGCATATTAACTTATTAAGGAAATTGAGATATGCATTTGCGGGCATTGGTATTCTTGTTTTAGGCGTTGTTCTTGTCAGTGGAAGTATTACAAATGGCTCAAAGCTTGCGTTTTCTATATTTGGAATTTCCTTTCAGCCTTCTGAATTTATAAAAATGCTTTATGTTCTTTTTCTTGCCGGTATGTTATATCGGGCTGAAAAATTCAGAAATATTCTTATTTCGGCCATTCTTGCAGCAATCCATGTAGTCATTCTTGTTGCGTCCAGAGACTTAGGAAGCGCATTGATTTTCTATATCGTGTATGTTGCGATGCTTTATATTGCCACGACTCGGAAAAGATACTTATTCCTCGGCTTAGCAGGAGGTATTGTTGCTTCCTGTGTATCCTATTTACTCTTTTCCCATGTTCAGGTCAGAGTATCTGCCTGGCTTAATCCGTGGGAAGATATCAATAATACCGGTTATCAGATTGCACAGTCGCTCTTTGCTATAGGAACCGGAGGTTGGTTTGGCTTAGGCATTGGTGGTGGAATGCCACAGACAATTCCTTATGTGGAACAGGATTTTATCTTTTCTGCCATTTGTGAAGAATTTGGTACCATTTATGGCATTTGTATCATATTGCTCTGCCTGAATCTCTTTTTGGAAATAACACATATTGCACATTCCTGCAAAGATTGCTTTATGAAACTTTCTTCCTATGGACTTGGAATTACTTATATTTTCCAGCTATTTCTAACCATTGGCGGTAATATTAAGTTTATACCTTTAACAGGAGTAACCCTTCCTTTAATCAGCTATGGAGGCAGCTCAGTACTTGCCACTCTTATTATGCTTTCGCTTATTCAGAGTTTTTATCAAAAGCATGAAGACATAATGGACGATGAAGAAGGGGAGCAGGAAAAGAGCAGAACACTACAAATTAATATCGTATCAGGCGCTTTTGTATGCCTGTTTGCTGCTATGTCCGTTTATCTTGCACATTATGTATATTATGACAGTGTCAAGGTTATTAATAATTCATACAATGCAAAACGTCAGGAAGTGCTTGCTTCAAAAACAATACGGGGTGATATTCTGGCGGCTGATGGAACACTGCTTGCAACGACATTAGAAGAGGAGCAGGGTGAACGAAGATATTATCCGTTTGGCGAAATGTTTGCTCATGCAATTGGTTATGCTGATCATGGGCGGATGGGAGTAGAACAATCTGCTAATATCTATCTAGTCTCCTCTGATGTTTCACTAAATCAGAAACTGCAGGATGACTTAGATGATGTAAAGCATATGGGAAATAATGTATATACAACCTTTGATATTAATTTGCAGGAGACTGCATATAAGGCACTTGGAGTATATGATGGAGCAATTATTGTTACAGAGCCAACAACAGGGAAAATCCTAGCTCTTGTTTCAAAACCGGATTTTGATCCTAATAAAATCAGTGAAAATTGGGATGCAATTATCCAGGATGAGGATAGTTCGATATTAGTCAATCGAGTATCGCAGGGACTTTATCCGCCCGGCTCCACTTTCAAAATTCTTACAGCATTGGAATACATCCGTGAAAATAAAGATTCTTATGAAAATTATTCCTATGACTGTAAAGGCCTCTTCTCAAAGGATGAAAACACCATCCGTTGTTATCATGGCACAAAACATGGGACTGTTGACTTTGTAACCTCTTTTGCTAAATCCTGTAACTCGTCCTTTGCCAATATTGGTGTAGCCTTGAGCAGAACTGATTTTGCAGAATTGTTAAACAAATTATATTTCAACCAGAAACTCCCGGTTGATTTTATCAGTAATCAAAGTAAAGTTACTATTTCCGGGAAAAGCAGTGACAGTGATATGATACAGGCAGCCATTGGTCAGGGAACAACACAGATGACGCCCCTGCATCTTGCAATGATCACATCCATGATTGCAAACAAGGGAAACATGATGCTTCCATATATGATAGATCGTATTGAGACTGCAAACGGGACTATCGTTAAGCAATTTGAGCCTAAATCCCTCGGACAACTCATTTCAGAGGAAGAGGCAGCGGTACTTCAAAATCTTATGATTGCTGTAGTAGAAGAAGGAACCGGTACTCGTCTTCAGGGACAGACATATAAAGCAGCCGGAAAAACCGGATCAGCAGAATTCAGCCAAACTACATCAGAATCTCATGCATGGTTTACTGCCTTTTCTTACGATACTGACAGACCAATACAGGTTACCGTTATTGTGGAAGGTGGCGGTTCTGGAGGTGAATATGCAGTTCCTATTGCGCGGCAAATATTTGATGAATATTATGCAAAATAGAATTAAAACTGAATTTTAATCAAAAATAACAGAATTAGCGAATAATACTTTGTAATTTCTCGAAAAATGGTGTATATTAATTATAAGGTGTATTTTATAAACAGAAGAATACCCAACAGAAGGGAGCGTTAGAATGCTTAACCGTTTATTTGGTAATTATCTAGTCGAGAAAAAATGTATTACGCAAGAACAGTTGGAACACCTGCTTCCTGTTCCGCATGACCTGGTAGCTGAGATAGAAACAATTGCTGTTGTACGTAAAGTACTGACACCGGCACAGGTACAAGCTATACTTAGCCAAAAGGGAAGCCAGACGATTCGTTTTGGGGAAGCTGCTGTAGAAGAAGGATTTATTTCTGATGACAGATTGGATCAGCTGGTATCCTTTCAGACGAATGCTTTTATGAAATTTATGCAGCTTTTGATAAATCAACATTATATCAGGATGGATCAGTTGAACCAGGTAATCAGTTCCTTTGAAACAGAAAAGGAATATACAGATTCCCAGATGAACTCCTTAATTTTAGATGATATTGAGGAAATCACGAAAATCTTCGTCCCGCTAAAAAGTAAACAGCTGCAGGAGCTTACAGTCACTTTGATACAGACGATTAAGCGTTTGATTGATAAGGAGGTGTATCTTGATAAAGCATATACCGCAAATTCCTTGCAACTTGACAGCTATGCAGGACAACTTGTAAATGGTGATATGAATTTTAAGCTGTATATAAGTGGATCTGGTGATAATCTTCTTGGAATTGCTAATTATTTTACAGGAAATAATTATAGTCATCTCAATGAAGATGCATTAGATAATGTTGGAGAATTCATCAACTGTGTAAATGGCTTATTTGCAACGAATTTAAGTTATAGTGATATTGTTATTGATATGTTGTCTCCTGAATATTCCATGGAGGGAATATATCTGAACGAGAATAAATTATTTGTTATTCCAATTCATGCAAATGGTTTCTGCTTCAGGGCAGTATATGAAATATATAGTAAATAAAGTGAGGAGATTCAAAATGCATACAGTTATCATTATTGACGACTCTAAAACATCCAGAAGTGTTTTAAGAACAATTTTAGAGGAACATGATTATACCGTTGTTGCTGAGGCTGAAAATGGAGCTGAAGGATATGAAAAATATCAGGAGTATAAACCTGATTTTGTAACCCTTGACATTACAATGCCTATTATGGATGGAATTGAAACATTAGTTAAGATAAAAGAATTTGATCCGGGCGCAAAAGTAATCATGGTTACTGCTGCCGGGCAAAAGCACAAGATGCTGGAAGCAATCAAGCTCGGAGCCGCTGAATTTGTTACAAAGCCTTTTGAAACAGACCAGATTATCAGCATTTTAGAAAGTATTGAATAGTAATTTCGATGCACCATACAGGAGGAAACGCCATGATTGAAGCAACAAGCTGTGGAGGCGTCGTTATATTCAGAGGTAAGATTCTTTTATTGTATAAGAATTTTAAGAACCGATATGAAGGGTGGGTTCTACCTAAAGGAACCGTTGAAGAGGGGGAAAAACATATCGAAACGGCTCTTCGCGAAGTATTTGAAGAATCCGGAGTAAAAGCAACTGTCATGAAGTACATAGGAAAAAGTGAGTATACTTTCTCGGTACCACAGGATGTTGTTACAAAGGAAGTGCACTGGTATCTGATGATGGCTGATAGCTATTATAGCAAACCGCAAAAAGAGGAATTTTTTGAAGATTCCGGTTATTATAAGTATCATGAAGCATACCATTTACTAAAATTTTCAAATGAAAAGCAAATATTAGAACAGGCTTATCAGGAATACCAGGAAATGAGAAAAAAGAAACAATGGATTAAGCCTTGTTAGGAAGAAGGTCGAAAGACCTTCTTTTAAATTTACTTGTTTTATGTTAGAATACTATTGGTTACATAACTTGTTGGGAATATGGGTATATTAGGAGTTGATTCGTATGCATTTTTATAAGAATTTATATACAAGTCCATCTCTGCAGAAAAAGAAACGACAAATTGTATGGAAATTGAAAACAGGAAAAACATTACCCTTTGTCTATGTAATCACATTATCAGAACAGAATGATTTAATGGAAATATATCATTGCTTTATTTTAAAGCAACCATATTATCGCAAAAATCCACCTTATGTGATAGGCATTGCTGACAGCTATCAGAGTGCTGTTGAGCTTGTTCAGAACATTCTTTTGGATGTCAGTTCGCAAGCTGGGGATTTTGACATGAAAGCTTTTTGTTATCATCACTAATATTAAGGGGAAATTATGTTGTCAGTGGTCTTAACCATTTTAAAATTAATTGGTATTTTTATATTGGTTTTGCTAGGGGTTCTTTTATTCGTCGTATGTGTAGTTTTGTTTGTCCCTCTGCGTTATCGGGCAGAAGGCTTCTATAGGGATACTTATAAAGTAAAGGCAAAGCTTTCCTGGCTTCTTCATATTGTTTCCTTTTCCTTATTATATGAAAAAGAGCAACCATTACAAATGAAGCTACGGATTTTAGGAATACCTGTTTTTGATAATCTTCATGAAAAACAAAGCAAAAAAAAGCGAGGAAAAACCTCTTCTAAAAAGAAGAACAAGAAAGAAGAAAAAAAGCCTGAAATTGTTGCAGCCTCCCAAGAGACAGTAAAAGACGATATTCCGGCTATCGAAATAGAAGAGGATACAAAGGTTACGAATCAAACAAAAGAAAGAAGAAATATCTTTCAAACAATAAAACAGATATTTCAAAAGATTGTCAGTTTCTTCCGAAATATAAAGTACACATTTCAAAAGATATGTGATACAATAAAAGACGTGAAGAATAACATAACATATTACCTGGAATTATTTAAAGAACCTTCTACACAAACGGCAATTACGAGATGTAAGAAACAGCTGATAAGGATTTTTAAAAACCTTAAGCCACAGAAATTCCAGCTTAATCTCCATATTGGTATGGAGGATCCTGCAACTATGGGAGATATATTAGGACTATGGGGAATGTTATACCCTATTCATGAAGGTCATATTGATATTTTTCCTGATTTTGAGCACTCTGTTTTAGAAGGAGAGTTTTTCTGTAAGGGAAGGGTAACTATATACGTTTATATATGGACTATCATGATTATATTATTTGATAAAGATATCAGGCACTTGAGGGAATGTCTGGTAAGGGAGGAAAAATAAGAATGGCAGATAATAGTTTTCAAGAAATTGTGAGTACTATGATGAAAGGAATGGAAGGCTTTCTTTCTTCTAAGACAGTAGTAGGAGAACCTACGAAAATAGGTGATACTACCATTATTCCATTAGTAGATGTTACCTTTGGAGTTGGTGCCGGTGCATCCGTACAGGATAAGAAAAACGGTGGTGGCGGCGGAATGTCCGGAAAAATGAGTCCAAGTGCAGTACTTGTAATTAAGAATGGACAAATCAAGCTTGTTAATATTAAGAATCAGGATAGTGTAACAAAAGTACTTGATATGATACCTGATTTGGTGGACAGATTTACTGCTGGAAAAGAGAACATGCCCAGTGATGAAGAAGCTGTAAAAGCAGCTTTCCCGGACGAAGGGGATGTTTCGTAAAAAGCTATCAAAATCAAAAAGTAATCATACAATAGAATAAAGAACATCAGAGGCTGTGCTGTTATGAAAAAGTTAATTGGCTTTATATTATTTTGGATTTCAATTGGCATGTTGCTGATGTTGTTAATTAAAAATATCTGGGTAGGAATACTATTGATTATTCTTTTGATGATTATAGGTTACAATTTGTTTGATTGTGGTTGTTAATGTAAATACAGTGGCTATGAAAATATAGAATAGTTACGTAGAACATTTATAACATATAAGGGAATCCTGTTACTGGAGCAGAGTGAACAGTAACAGAATCATGATTAAAGGGAGTATGCATATGGTGGATTTTGATGAAAAGCTCACAAGGGCTGAAACTCCGGAAGAAATCAAGAAATTGAAGATCTGGATGTTTCAGGAGCAAGTCAGAATTCAGGCGCAGAAAGATGAACTGAAAGAATTGAGCCATGAGCTGCAGCAAGAAAGAAGAGCATTAGAGAGAGAAAGAAATGCATTAAACACACGAATCAAGGCAGAAAATAAGCGTTTCCAGGACAATGAGACATTTATGGCAAAAAAGCAGAAAATTATTGAAGATGCTTTTCGTCAGCTTGCGTTGGATAAAAAGGCTCTTGAATGTGAGCGCTTGAATTTTGAATATGAAAAGGGAAGATATAAACATCAGAGAATGGCTAATGCCAAAAATAAGCATTTTGATATTAGCTCTAACGATGGAATCGTGTTCTTTCGTGGTATTGATAACGAATTAGCTCTAAGGAAACGTTATAAAGAGCTGCTCAAGATATTTCATCCTGATAACAAATGTGGTGATACAAATACTTTGCTTCGTATTCAAACAGAATATGAAAGTATAAAAAAAGAGTACTACGAAGTGTAGTACTCTTTTTATAATATCTAATTAAGCTCTTTCAACGATTCCGGATCTTAAGCAGCTTGTACAAACATGCATTCTCTTTGAAGCTCCGTTTACTTTGCATTTTACTCTTTTTACATTTGAATTCCAAATTGCATTGGATCTTCTATGAGAATGGCTTACGTTATTACCGAAATGAACGCCCTTGCCACAAACATCACACTTTGCCATAGTTAGCACCTCCTCGACTAAACTAAGTCATTCGACTCACAACATTAGTATATTACCAAAAAAATGATGTTTTGGCAAGATATAAATTTGATTTTTATAAAAAATAAAGGAAAACTATCGAAATACATGTTTCTTTTTTATAGAAATACGGTTATAATAGTAGCGATACTGATAGCTTAAACAGCTATCAATAAATTATAAAAGGAGGATTTCTATGAAAGGTTCAATGAATACCCATTTGGGCAACATCGTTATTGATCCGGAAGTTATCGCACAGTACGCCGGCAGTGTCGCCGTTGAGTGCTTCGGTATCGTCGGAATGGCCTCAGTTAATGTAAAAGACGGCTTGGTAAAACTACTTATGAAAGATAGCATTACTCATGGAATATCAGTTAATATTGTTAACAATAAATTAATTCTTGATTTTCATGTTATTGTTGCGTATGGTGTAAGTATCGTCACGGTGTGTGATAATCTGCTCAGCAATGTAAAATATAAAGTGGAAAACTTTACAGGACTCGAAATTGAAAAAATCAACATCTTTGTTGAAGGCGTTCGAGTGATAGATTAAGGAGGATTTTTTAAAGTGGGTTTAAATGTAATCGACGCGAACATGCTTGCAAAGATGTTTCTCGCCGGAGCTAAAAATTTGGAGCATAAGAAAGAATGGATAAATGAGCTGAACGTTTTCCCTGTTCCTGATGGTGATACCGGTACAAATATGTCAATGACAATTATGTCAGCAGCTAAAGAGGTTGCCGCAATCTCAAATCCTGATATGGCATCTCTTGCTAAGGCAATTTCTTCCGGCTCCTTAAGAGGTGCAAGAGGTAATTCCGGTGTTATTCTCTCACAGCTTTTCCGCGGATTCACGAAGGTTATAAGCGAATATGATGAAATAAACGTTGCGATTCTTGCCTCAGCATGTGAAAAGGCTGTTGAAACTGCTTACAAGGCAGTTATGAAGCCGAAGGAAGGTACTATTCTTACTGTTGCCAAGGGTGCCGCAAAAAGAGCAAACGACTTAGCTGTAGCAGGTGAAAAAGATCTTGAAATCTTTATCAGCGAAGTAATCAAAGAAGCAGAAGTCGTTCTTTCGCAAACGCCTGAAATGCTCCCTGTCTTGAAGCAGGCAGGTGTTGTTGACTCTGGCGGACAAGGACTTGTAGAAGTGCTAAAGGGTGCATTTGATGCATTTTTAGGAAAAGAATTAGACTTAAGCTTGGATTCAATACCACAGGCTTCTGTTAATAAAAGTGCGCTTACTCCTAACATTGAAGCACAGGCTCAGGCTGAAATTAAATTCTGCTATTGCACACAGTTTTTGATTATGCTTAACAAGCCTTTTAATATCAAACAGGAAATGGATTTTAAAGAATATTTGGAATCCATTGGTGATTCTATTGTTGTAGTTGCAGATGATGAAATCGTTAAGGTTCATGTGCATACAAATGATCCCGGACTTGCTATGCAGAAAGCATTGCTGTATGGTTCTTTAACTACCATTATCATCGAAAATATGCGTCTTGAAAGAGACGAAAAGGTTTCTGATATGATGGAAAAACAGATGCAGGATACTTCCTCTGCCGCAGTGATAAAAGAAGATTCTGTTAAAGAGCAGGAGCCATCAGCAGAGCATAAGGATACAGGATTTATTGCTGTTTCCATTGGCGAAGGCATGAATGAAATCTTCCGTTCACTTGGAGTTGATTACATCATTGAAGGTGGTCAGACTATGAATCCAAGCACTGAGGATATGTTAAATGCCATAGAAAAAATTAATGCAGATAATATTTTCATCTTCCCTAACAATAAGAATATCGTTCTTGCTGCGAACCAGGCAAGAGATTTAACAACAGAAAAGGAAGTTATTGTTATTCCAACAAAGACTGTTCCTCAGGGAATCACAGCGATTATAAACTACGTTCCCGATGTTTCGGTAGAAGAAAATGAAGCAGTTATGCTTGAGGAATCATCTAAGGTAGCAACCGGTCAGGTTACTTATGCAGTACGTGATACCATGATTGATGATAAAGAGATTCATCAAGGTGACTTTATGGGTATCGGAGACAAAGGTATCTTATCGGTAGGAACCGATTTACAGGAAGTTGCCTTTGAGATGATCTCTGAAATCATGAAGAATGATTATGAACTGATTAGCATATACTATGGTGCCGATATTACAGAAGAACAGGCAAATGAGCTGGTATCCAGAGTAGCAGAAGCATTTAGTTCTTGCGATGTTGAATTACAGTTTGGTGGACAACCAATTTATTCTTATATTGTTTCAGCCGAATAAAATGTAACGAAAGGGACGGGTAACCGTCCTTTTTATTCGTAATAAAAATATAGAACAAGAAAGGATTACTTGTATCATCTATGAGGCTAACAGATGAAATTACCAATATTCGTGGAATTGGAGAAAAAACAGCACTATTTTATCATAAGCTGAATATCTATACAGTACATGATTTAATTCGATATTACCCCAGAGATTACGAAGAATGGAAGGATATTGTTCTGATTTCAGAAATTTGTACCGATCAGGTACAAGCTATTCGAGCTACAGTTACAGGTGCTCCTCAAACAGTTCATATAAAGAAGAATATGTCTATTACCACAGTACAGGTAAGGGATTCCAGCGGTGCCTGTGAATTGACATACTTTAACATGCCTTATATGAAGAATGCTTTTCAGGCAGGAAGGCAATATATCCTTCGTGGACGTTTTGTTATGCGAAAGAATAAGCTTACCATGGAACATCCTAAAGTCATTACTGAAGAAGAGTTTTCAAGAAATGTTCATAAGCTTACGCCCATATACAGTACCACAAAAGGACTGACGATACAGGCTATTTCCAAGTCTGTCCGTAATGTACTTGAACAACTATCCTTTACAAAAGATTATTTACCTGAGGATATACGAAAAGAATATCATTTACCAACTTTAAAAGAAGCCATATACGGAATCCATTTTCCGGAAACGAAAGACCATCTTATTATTTCACGAAAAAGATTAGTATTTGAAGAATTTTTGTTTTTTATTCTTTCTGTAATGTCATTAAAAGAAATAACACAACAGGAAATTGTTGATGCACCAATGATGAAAATAGATGCGTGTCAGGATTTTATTGACCAACTTCCATATGAGCTGACAAATGCTCAGAAGAAAGTATGGCATGAAATAGAAGAAGACTTATGTTCTACACATCTCATGAATCGTCTTGTACAAGGTGACGTTGGATCCGGTAAGACTATTGTTGCGATACTGGCGGTTCTTATGTGTATTATGAACCATAAGCAGGCAGCTTTTATGGCACCAACTGAGGTTTTGGCAAAGCAACACTATGAATCTTTTCTCGAACTTATTGAAAAATATCAATTACCTTTTATCCCTGTTTTACTGACCGGTTCATTGACTGCCAAGGAAAAGAGAGAAGCAAAGGAAAAAATAAGACTTGGACAATGTAATGTAATAATTGGAACACAAGCTTTGATACAGGATAACGTCGAATATTATGATTTAAAGCTTGTTGTAACGGATGAGCAGCACAGATTTGGTGTCAGGCAACGTGAAACCCTTGCTCAAAAAGGAATTCAGACACATGTGCTTGTCATGAGTGCTACACCGATTCCTCGAACGCTTGCACTCATTCTATATGGTGATTTATCCATTTCTGTTATGGACGAACTTCCGGCAAACAGACTTCCCATTAAGAATTGTGTTGTTGGAACAGATTATCGCAAAAAGGCTTATGAGTTTATTGCAAAAG
>JALEWA010000167.1 GCA_022788085.1 Lachnospiraceae bacterium | reverse complement strand
CTTTCACGGATACTGTTCATAGCTTGATTTAATGTAGTGTTAACCTCCGAAAGCTGTGTATGAAGTGGTTCTTCCTTATGAATGGTTCCCAGGGCTCCAATCTGTAAAATGGAACGGGAAAGCATATGCCCTACATTATCGTGAATTTCTCTGGCAATACGGTTTCGTTCCTTTAACGTGGCAAGATAGATTTCATAATCCTGCTTTTCCAAAAGATGTTTATTCTTTTCACGTAGGGCAAGGTTCAATTCCGTGCCTGTATCCCGCATATGAATCAAATCAAGTTCCAGTGATTCCAGCCTTTGTGTGCGGAAACTTAAGATCAGGCTAAGGATACATAGAAAAAGGAGGAGGATACACTGCATCAGGCTCCCAAGTCTGTCTGTATAGGCATGCATGACGAGAAAAAAGGCAGGAATGGAATAAAATAAGGTATTTCTCTGATTATACTTATAGGTATGATAAATAAGTACCGGCACGAAAAAGATGAGCTGCGGAAGGAATATACATATGGTACAAAAAATTACGACAAGTGCAATACGGACAAAACGGTTTGCGGAATAAACAATGCCAATGGCAGCAGTAATGATGCCAAGAAGCAGTGTGGTTACCGGCAGAAACTGTGCCTGTATAGGAAAAATAATAACAGCAATAAATAGTAGTAAGATTCCGTTGTCGATTACCTTATTCATGGAGAATTCCCTTCTTATCAATTCATTTCTATCATAACCATATCATTTTTGAACCTAAAAGAATAGATAAATTGAAAAATTGTGACATTTGTCATTTTACATTCTGACACAGTTCACTTCATAGGAAGGATTGTGTTTGCTATACTGAATACAGTTGATAACAGGAATGAGAGGAGAAGAAAAATGAGTACACCGGTTATTAAAATAGAAAATCTGGTAAAGCGTTATCATGAACTGCTGGCACTTGACCATTTTAATCTGGAGATTGATGAGGGAGAGGTTTTTGGTCTGCTTGGACCAAATGGTTCCGGAAAGACAACGACCATGAACTGTATTTTATCATTGCTTTCTTATGATAAGGGAAGTATCGAGGTGTTCGGCAAGGAGATGCGGCCGGACAGCTATGAGCTGAAGCGGCAGATCGGAGTTGTTATGCAGAATGTTGCCGTGTTTGATGAATTGACAGTCTATGAGAATATTGATTATTTCTGTGGCCTTTATATACAGGATAAGGCGCTCAGAAAGCAATATGTTGAGGAAGCAATGGAATTTGTCGGTTTGCAGGAATTCAGGAAATTCTTTCCAAGAAAGCTGTCAGGTGGTCTGCTCCGACGTCTGAATATTGCATGTGGTATTGCACATAAGCCAAAGCTGATTTTTCTTGATGAGCCGACCGTTGCAGTTGATCCACAGAGCAGGAATAAGATTCTTGAGGGAATCGAGGAGCTTAACCGCAAGGGCGCGACAATTGTCTATACTTCACATTATATGGAAGAAGTAGAACAGATTTGTACCAGAATCGCAATCATGGATAAGGGCAAAAATCTTGCGATCGGAACAAAGGAAGAACTAAAGCAGATGATTAAGAAAAGTGAGGAGATTCGGATTGAGATGGTGGATATTCCGAAGGAGTATCTTACAGAAATCAGAAATATAAAGCATGTCTATGAGGTTTGCTTTGAGAATCACCAGCTTCATGTACTTTGCAGTGGTGGCAAGCATAATCTGCTTCGTATATTGGACTATCTGCAATCAAAGGAATTGTCATTTGGACGCGTTTATTCAGAGCTTCCGACATTGAATGACGTTTTCCTTGAGATTACGGGAAAAGAGCTTAGAGATTAAGGAGGAACCGTATGTTTTGGCATGCATTTTATTATTATTTGAAGAGTATATTGCGACAGAAAGAAACATTATGCTGGACACTTCTTTTTCCAATTGCTTTGGGAACGCTGTTTTTTGCAGCTTTTAGTGGCTTATCAGAGGATGAAAGTCTGAATACGATTCCTGTGGCAGCAGTGCTGGAGGAGGAAGATATTGCGCTTAAGTCATTATTAGAGGCGCTTGGAGAACCCGGAGAGGAGCAGTTTTTAGAGGTGACTTATGTTACTGAAGAAGAGGCGCTAGCCTTATTGGAGCAAAAGAAAATCATTGGCATATTACATGGGGGAAAACCGGCTACACTTTCCGTTTCAGCCCAGATGGACAATATGCAGATGGAACAGAGCATCTTAAGTGCTATTGTCGATCAGTATAACACAATTTATGATGGAATTGAGAATGTTGCAATGACAAATCCGGAGAAGGTTGAAGCGGTGATTCGTAAGCTTAGCGAGGGAACGAATTACAATGAAGAGATTACCTACACGGATGGAACCATGGATGAGATGGTGTCTTATTTCTTTAACCTGATAGCAATGACTTGTCTGTATTCATCCATGACAGGTTTACAGATTGCAATTCGTAATCAGGCAAACCTGTCTTCCCTTGGGGCAAGAAGGAGTCTTTCTCCAACGCATAAGCTGATATCTATATTTGGAGAAATAACGGCAAGCTGTTTATTTCAATCCGTACTTGTATGGATCAGTCTGTTCTATCTGAACTTTGTCCTGAAGGTTAATTTTGGAAGCCAGTTTGGGTATATGATGTTAGCTTCTTTGGTGGGATGTATTTTTGGAATATCTTTTGGCTTTTTCGTAGGATGCATAGGAAAAATGGAGGAAGCAATTAAATTGGGAATATTAATGGTCATTACGATGTTTAACTGCTTCCTAAGTGGATTGATGGTGCAAAATATGCGAATTCAGGTCGAAAGAGTCTGCCCATGGTATAACAAAATCAATCCGGCAGCATTGATTTCAGACAGTTTTTATGCCTTAAGTGTATTCCAGTCACATGACAGGTATTTCAAGAATCTTGCAACTTTGTTCGTCATGGCTGTTTGCCTTTGCGTTGCAGGCTTCTTTATCGTAAGGAGGGAAAAATATGCAGCTCTTTAAGGCTTTTTGTGTCATTGGAAAAAGACGTATTGCGACAATTGGTGTTTATTTTGCCATTTATGCTGTGATAACAATTATATTGAGTGTAACTGCCAAGGATAATCTGAATGCAAATTTCCAGTCCAAGGAGCTGTCAGTCTGTGTGTTGGATGAGGACGATTCCATGGCAAGCAAAGCGCTGACAGAGTATATTGGTTCGATTCATCATCTGGTTACGTTGGAGAACGATCCTGAGGTACTACAGGAGCATTTGTACTATCGTGATATTAATTATGTGCTGACAATTTCTCAGGGATTTGAGGATAAGCTTTTGGCAGGAGAATGTGAAGGACTTGTTACTAATGTGAAGGTTCCGGGAAGTTCGGCAGGATACTTTGCAGACCAACAGGTAAGTCAGTATATTCAAGCGGTACAGCTATATCTTACCGGAGGATTTTCGATAGATGAGGCGATTGTGAAAGCTTCAGCTTCCCTGGAGAATGCAGGAAACGTAGAGGCAGTTGTTTTTGAAAAAGAGACAGCAGAGGGCAGGAAAGAAGTATTCTATTTTTATCAATATCTTCCATATATTTTTATTCTGCTTCTTTTCTGTGGACTTGCGCCGATTATCATGATCTTTCAGGAGAAGGATAAGAGAAACCGTATAAGCTGTTCTTCCCAAAAGCTATGGAAGCGCAATTTGGAGCTGGCATTTGGATGTGGAGCATATAGTTTATGCATATGGCTGTTATTTATGGTTCTTGGAGTTGCGGTATATCATGGCTCCATGTTTACAGAAAAAGCTCTTTATGCAATGCTTAACAGCTTTGTATTCCTATTGATATCCATAGCATTAACGTTATTGCTTAGCTGCTTCGACCTTGGAGTAAATGTCATGAATGTCGTTAATATTGTATCAAATCTGCTTGGACTTGGAATGGCATTTCTTGGCGGCGTGTTTGTTCCGCAGAATATGCTCTCTGACGAAGTCCTGGCAGTTGCAAGATTCTTACCGACCTACTGGTATGTGAGGGCGAACAATATGCTTGCCGGATTTTCAACTGAAATTTTTGACATGCATTTATACTGGAATGCAATAGGAATACAGTTGCTTTTTGCATTGACGGCATTTGCCTTGACGCTGGTTGCGTCAAAGCTTAAGCATCAGGCTGTGTGAAATACTTTTCTTAATACCTCATCTTCATCGAGGAGCTGTTTTGCAAGCTCGCGATACTGATCTTCGTGAAGGTAGGTATGCCGGAAAGGCTTTATGGAAGGGGCAAGGTCAATTGCCTTTTTGTAATCTTCGACATTCAGATTCAATGTGCTTACATAATCCCAGAAGCCGGTTTTTGTAAATACAGTATGGATTCTCTGATAACGGTGGTTTTGTACCCTGCTCATCAGATAGGTTGCAATGCCGACCTGAATGCCATGAAGCTGAGGTGCTTCTGACATTTTATCAAGGGCATGTGATATGAGATGTTCGCTTCCGCTTGTGGGAGCACTGCTTCCTGCAATTTCATTTGCAATACCGCTCATGGCAAGAGAGTCAAGTAATTCTTTTAAGAATATCTTATCCTGTATGCTTTCAAATGGAGTTCTGACGAAGCTGTTTACGGCTTTCTTTGCAATCATCATGGCAAAGTCATTTACCTGTGCGGCACCATGATCTTCTTCAAATTGCCAGTCATACAGGGCTGTGATCTTGGATACCATATCGCCGATTCCCGAATAAAGAAACTTATCCGGTGCACTTTTTATGACATCTGTGTCAACTATGATTCCAAAAGCTAGACGTGCAGGAACAGAGCTTCTTCTTCCGTTAATCAGAAGGGATGCACTTGCACTGGAAAAACCATCACTGGAAGCAGAGGTTGGAACGCTGATAAAGGGAAGCTTACGTAAGAACCCCATGTATTTTGCAGCATCAATAACTTTGCCACCACCAAGACCGATGACAGCCTGAGTAGAGTTTGGTAGCCCAAAAGCAAGCTGGATAATGTCGTCCATATCGACCGTGTCTAATTCGCAATATTCTAATATTTCAATTCCGGCATCCTTTAAGGAGTCTAATACCTTATAACCAAACATATCAATCAGACCGTTTCCAAAATATATAACGACCTTCTCAATATTATTTTCTTTTAGATAAGTACCGATTTTTGCTAAAGCACCTTCTTCTATTTTCAATAATGTAGGAATGGCAATATGACTGCCGTTTCTGTTATTCATGATGAAATCCTCCTTATGAGAAATTACTATAATCAAAAGTATAGAAATGATAAACAGATTTGTCAAAGAAAAGATGCTTCCTTCTGAATAAGAAAGTGAAAAAAGTCTCATACTTTTTTATAAGATTGTTTGGAAAGGCGGCATATATTATGAAGACAACGTTGCCAGTAATGAATCAGAGTGGATATTATGAGATACGTTTAGAAAGCATTGGTGGTTTAGGAGCCAATCTATGTGGAAAAATGTTAGGAGAGCTTGGCGTTTTATATCTTGGATTGAACAGTGCGAGCTTCTCAAGCTATGGATCTGAGAAAACAGGGACACCGGTAAAGGCATATATCCGATACTGCGAAGAAGGGAAAGAAATCAGGGTACATTCTCCTGTTTCCCATCCTCATCTGCTTTGTATCTTTCACGAAGCACTTTTACGGGAGCGCTCCGTATTAGAGGGATGTACAAGTCAAACGGTCATTGTGCTGAATACAGAGAAAACGCCACAGGAAATTGCAAAAGAGTATTTCAAGAAGGGAGCAAAGGCGGCAAGGATTTGTACCGTACCGGCACAACGGATTGCGATAGAAACACATTCCAGAATCAACGTGGTCATGCTTGGCGCTGTGGTAGCAGCAATGGGATTTGGAACTCTTGAGGCAGCAAGGAATGTCTGCGAAGATACCTTAGGAAGAAAATATCCGGATAGTCTGGCCGCGAATCTGGCAGGCATAGAAAGAGGATATCAGGAGATAATACAAATACAGTTGGAAGTTTCAGAGAAGGAAGATACTTGTAGGAAAAAGGAGGAAAAGGAACCACAATGGGGGTATGAAACAGCTCCAATTGGTGGAATCAATCCTCATTTAGGAAGCAGTGTGGTAGCAGATTTATCTGCTTCAAGGCAAGGCTATATTCCAATTTTTCTACCGGAGAAATGTATTAACTGTGCTCTTTGCGATTCCACCTGTCCTGATATGGTATTTCAGTTTGAAAAAGGAATCTATAAGGAGCGGGAAATGATGGTGAACAAAGGGCTTGATTACTATCATTGCAAGGGGTGTCTTCGATGCGTGGATGTGTGCCCGACAGGAGCACTGGTAAGAGGTATAGAGGCAGAGCATCCCCTAAAGGAACATTTTCTGCCAAATCAGGAGCTTTTACGAAAGCCTGATTATTATGAAAAGAGCGGAGCAGATGGTTACATTACTTCGGAATCCTATCTGACGGAGAAGCAAGTGGAAGGAGGCGAGGTATAATGGAGAAGCAGGTAATGGAATATGCTTCCGGTAATGAAATGGCAGCAATTGCAGTAAAACAGATAGGGTATGACCTTATGGGATATTATCCGATTACACCCTCTACGCAAATAGCGGAAAATCTCGATTTGATGCGTGCTAAGGGAGAAACGGATTTGATTATGATTGCCGCAGAGGGAGAGCATAGCGCAGCAGGTATCTGCTATGGAGCCTCTGTCGGTGGAGCAAGAGTGTTCAATGCAACAAGTGCGAATGGACTTTTATATGCCATAGAGCAGCTTCCGGTGCAGTCGGGAACAAGATACCCAATGGTAATGAATGTTGTATGCAGAACGGTTTCCGGTCCTTTATCCATTAAGGGTGACCACAGTGACCTTATGTATATCTTAAATGCCGGCTGGCCGATTCTTTTTGCCCACTCGGTACAGGAGGTATATGATTTTAATATTCTTGCACTTCGTCTGGCGGAAAGCGTGAGACTTCCTGTTGTTGTGGCATATGATGGTTTCTTTACCAGCCATCAGAAACGAAGATGCATGCGCTTTGAACAGGACAAGGTAATTCGGGACTTTATTGGAAAGAAAACAGAGGAATATCCGTTTCTTGACTTAGAGCATCCGATTACGGTTGGTTCTTACATGAATGAACCGGATTTGATCAATAACCGCTATCAGCTCCATCTTGCCATGGATCAGGTAAGAGAAGTGTTGCCGGATTTGTTCATGGAATATAAAAACCTGTCAGGACGGGATTATGAAGTGTGCGAGGGATACCGGCATGAGGATGCCAAAGAGCTTCTTATCCTGCTTGGTTCCTCCTTTGATACGTCAATGGAAGCAGTTGACAAGCTGCGCGAGGAAGGAAAAGAGGTTGGAGTTGTTACCCTTCATATGCTGAGACCATTTCCGACAGAAGAGATCAGCAGGCTTTGCAGCAGCGCAGAGAGAATCATGGTTGCAGACAGGCAGGACAGCTATGGCGCAGGAGGTGGTAATCTCTCTTTAGAGCTGCGTGCTGCCATGCAAAGATATGGTAAAAATGTCATCATAAAGAGCCGTGTATATGGACTTGGTGGAAAGGATTTCTATGTAGAGGATGCGCAGGAGCTGTTTGCCATGCTGGAAGATGAAGATGCTCCTGATTTTGCCTATTATGGTGTGACGGCAGGACAACCAAAGAACGAAGAAAAGAGTCAGTTCTTTGCACCTGTTACGGAAAATGACACAAAGCTTGGCATTATAGAAGTTACAAAAGAGGACAAGGAGATAAAGATTGCCGGGGGAAGCTTAAATGCTACAACACAGATTACAAAAAGGCTTGCACCGGGTCATGGAGCCTGTCCGGGATGTGGAATACCGGTTAATCTGAACCTGTTGCTACGTGGTATTGAAGACCCTGTTGTTTTCCTGTTTCAAACTGGTTGTGCGATGATTGTAACAACTCCATATCCAAGGACAAGCTTTAAGGTTCCGTATCTTCATAACCTGTTTCAGAATGGCGCAGCAACATTAAGCGGTCTTGCGGAAATCTGCTATGAGAAACAACGGCGTGGGGAAATTCCTAAGGGCGATATTGTTTTCGTTATGGTAAGCGGTGATGGTGGAATGGATATCGGGATGGGTTCTGCACTTGGAACAGCACTTAGAGGGCATAAATTATTGCTTTTTGAATATGATAATGGTGGATATATGAACACAGGATACCAGTTATCTTATTCCACACCCATTGGAGCAAGAAGCTCTACTTCACACGTTGGTAAGACACAGTATGGTAAGAATTTTTTCCATAAAGATATGCCGCAGCTAATGGCGGCAGCCAATATTCCTTACGTTGCAACAGTGGCAGAGTCTAACCCGACTGATTTTATCAGAAAAGCGGCAAAGGCTGCTGAGTATGCAAAGCATTCCGGTGTCGCTTATGTAAAAGCATTATCGGCATGTCCACTGAACTGGAATGACAAACCGGATACGGAGAGAAAGGTCATTTCGGCTGCCGTAGACTGCTGTTATTTTCCTCTTTATGAGGTTGAACAGGGTAAGACCAGATTAAGCTATGACCCTGAGAAGAATGGTAAGAAGATTCCTGTGTCAGACTGGCTTGTGATGATGGGAAGAACAAAACATTTGATGAAGGAAGAATACAAATCAGTTGTAGAAGATTTACAGAAGGAGACAGACAGACGATTTTTACGTCTGAAGGAGAAATCAGAACATCATTTTTTATAGGATTGGGAGGAGCAGTTATGGCAGTAGAATTCAAGAACAGTGAGACAAAGGATAATCTCATGCGTGCATTTGCAGGGGAAAGTCAGGCAAGAAACCGTTATACCTTTGCAGCAGGCGAGGCAAGGGCACAGAAGCAGCAGGCAATCGCTCAGATTTTCTTATATACGGCAGATCAGGAGAAAGAACATGCGGAGATATTTTATCATCATTTGAAGGAGCTTGGAGGGGAAACGATTCATATTGATGGCGGTTACCCGGTGGATATCACAGATGATTTGGCAAAGCTTCTAAGAATGGCGCAGCATAATGAATATGAAGAACATGACGATGTGTATAAACGATTTGGAGAAAAGGCAAAAGAGGAAGGCTTTCTTAAGGTTGCTGCTTCCTTTCAGATGATTGCCGAAATTGAGAAATATCATGGAGACCGATTTGGTAAGTTCGCTGAATGGCTTGAGAACAATAAGCTGCATATATCAGATGTTAAGACAGGGTGGATTTGTTTGAACTGTGGATATATTTATGAAGGTGAGAGTGCACCTGAGAAATGTCCTGTATGTGGTCACGATAAGGGATATTTTATCCGGTTGGAGCTTTCACCATTTGCTGAATAAGCATAGCATCATTTACTCACATAAAATCTTTCTTAGGAATATATTAAGATAAAATAGGAATATGAGAGATGTGAAGTATGAATTCGAAAAAGTCATCCGATAGCAATAAGCATCAGACAGAAGAAAGAAATCTCACTAATGCGGCTCAAGACAATACACCAATGATTCCACTGCCAAATCCGGGAGAGGGCGGACCTGTCTATCCGGGTCCGTCAGAGGATACGATGCAGGATAATACACCGATGATTCCATTGCCAAATCCGGAAGAAGGTGGATCAGTCTACTCAACTCCGAGTATTCCACAAGGTGGA
>JALEWA010000172.1 GCA_022788085.1 Lachnospiraceae bacterium | reverse complement strand
TACATCATATCATTTTCTGCTGCCTGCGTCACTTATGTTTTAATCTTTTACTGACTTTTCTGCCCAATTATGCTATACTATGTGCAAATGCCCGCGAACGCAAGAGCAAGAGATTCTTATGTGGACACTTTGAAGCACACAATACATCAGGAGGCAAATTATGTTAAAACAATTATCTATTTTCGCTGAAAATAAAAAAGGCGCCTTACAGGCGATTACAGCAATTCTTTTGGAAGAAAACATCAATATTCTTGGTTCTGTTACCAATGACAGTGCAGAGTACGGTATCATCCGTATGGTAGTATCCGATCCGGGTAAGGCAATGATGGCTCTCACAGACAAAGGATATCTGTGCCGTCTTACGGATGTAATCGGAGTAGAGGTTGAAGATGAGGTTGGTAATTTGAACCGCCTTCTTGCTGCCATATTAGATAGTAACATTAGTGTAAATTACACATACCTTTCCTTCAACCGCGCCTCCGGAAAACCGATTATGGTACTTCATACCGACAGTACCCGTGAAGTAGAGGAATGTCTGAAGCTCAAGGGCTTCCAGACCTGTTAGTCTTCTTCAATATGTTCTCTACCCTGGTCAATAATCGTTCTTACGTGACCATCTGCTAAAGAGTAGAAGATGGATTTTCCCTCTCTTCTGCTCTTTACCAGTTTATTCTGCTTTAAGATTCTTAGCTGGTGTGATACTGCAGACTGTGTCATATTCAGTGCCGCTGCCAGATCGCAGACACATACTTCCGCTTCAAATAGAACAAAAAGGATTCTGATTCTGGTGGAATCTCCAAATACCTTGAACAGCTCAGCTAAATCATAGAGTTCCTCTTCATTTGGAAGATTATGATTCACCACCTCTAAAAGTTCTTCATGTACTTCTATTGCTTCACATTGCAGCGTCTCTGTATCATGATGGCAGCAATGTTGTTTCTTTTCTTTTTCCATATATCTTCATTCCCTTCCTTCGTAACGATTCAGCGTCCAACAGAAAGTGCCCTGATTGCATTCAGTACAGCCAGCACCATAACACCTACATCAGCAAAAATAGCTACCCACATATTAGCAATACCAACCGCACCAAGTACAAGGCAAAGAATCTTAATACCGATTGCAAAATAAATATTCTGATATACAATGCCAATACATTTTCTTGAAATCTTGATTGCCTTTGCAATTTTTAAAGGATCATCATCCATCAATACAATATCTGCTGCTTCAATTGCCGCATCAGAGCCTAGTGCCCCCATGGCAATACCAATATCTGCTCTGGATAAAACAGGAGCATCATTGATACCATCTCCAACAAAGGCAAGTTTTTCCTTATCACTTTTGTGCTGTAACAGCTCCTCTACCTTTGAAACCTTATCAGCCGGAAGCAGTTCACTGTAAACCTCGTCAATACCAAGCTCTTTTGCTACCTGTTCTGCGGTATTTTTCCTGTCTCCGGTTAACATAACTGTCTTCCTGATTCCTGCCTGCTTTAATGCCTTGATTGCTTCTTTTGCAGTAGGCTTTAGCTTATCAGAGATCAAAATATATCCTGCATATACACCATCAACAGCCATATGCACTACCGTTCCTGTTTCCTCAATTTCCCGAGCTTCGATTCCAAGTCTGTCCATCAGCTTTGTATTTCCGGCAGCCACCGGTATGCCATCAACCAAGGCTGTCACACCATTTCCACTGATTTCCTCAACGTTTGTTACACGGCTTGTATCCGGTTCCTTACCATATGCCTTCTGCAGACTCTTGCTGATTGGATGGGAGGAATAACTTTCCACTAATGCTGCATATTCAAGAAGCTTTGCTTCCTCCATCTGTTCAGAAGAAATCTTACTTACCTCAAAAACGCCTTGTGTCATCGTTCCTGTTTTATCAAAAACAACATATTTTGTCTGAGAAAGAGTTTCCAGATAATTAGAGCCCTTTACCAGTACACCGGCTTTGCTTGCCCCGCCAATTCCTGCAAAAAAGCTTAGCGGAATGCTGATTACAAGTGCACATGGACAACTGATTACCAAAAATGTCAATGCCCTGAGTACCCATACACCCCATTCCGGTGATACTCCCATAAAGAGCATCCTTACAACGGGAGGAAGAATCGCAAGTGCTACTGCACCATAGCATACTGCCGGCGTATAATATTTTGCAAATTTAGAAATAAAATTCTCTGATTTTGACTTTCTGGAGCTTGCATTCTCAACCAGCTCCAGAATCTTTGATACGGTAGATTCTCCAAACTCTTTTGTTGTACGAATCTTTAATACACCTGTCATGTTGATACAACCACTGATAACCTCATCACCGGATTTGGCTTCCCTTGGAAGGCTTTCACCTGTCAGGGCACTGGTATTGAGTGTTGTATTTCCTTCGATAATAATGCCATCAATAGGAATCTTCTCTCCCGGCTGAACAAGAATAACACTTCCAATCTCTACCTCATCAGGATCAACCTGTACAAGCTTTCCGTCCTCGTCCTCGATATTTGCATAATCAGGACGAATATCCATAAGCTCACTGATATTTCTACGGCTCTTACCAACTGCATAGCTCTGAAACAGCTCTCCAATCTGGTAAAAAAGCATTACGGCAACACCTTCTCTGCCATTTTCAAGACCTTCTGCCATATCTCCATTCAGTACTCGGTAAATACCAAGTGCGATTGCACCTACCGTTGCAATTGCCATCAGGAAATTCTCGTCAAATACCTGCTTGTTGCGTATTCCCTTCCATGCCTTAACCAGAATATCATAACCAATTACCAGATACGGAATCAGATATAAAACAAACTTTATATATTCTTTCAGTGGTAACAGTTCGAGAGCTACAATACATATTGCGGCAATGATAATCCTTTGCAATACCTTTTTCTGTTTCTTATTCATATGCTATCCTCCGGGTAACACCCTATCCTATAAATAAATCTCGCAGTCATCCTCAACCTTCTTGCAATTTGTCAGAACATTCTGCATAACTGCCTTTACGTCGGCACCTTCTTCAAATTCCACAATCATCTTCAAGGTCATGAAATTCACGGTTGCATCCTTTACACCTGCTGTATTCTTAGCGGCTTCCTCCATCTTATTAGCACAATCTACTTCAATCTTGTATGTTTTCTTCATAATTTTATCCACCTTTTCTTTTTTATATTATTTTCATATGAACAATTATTCATATGTTTGTTTTTAGTATAGCACCACATACGAAATTGTCAATAGCTTCTTATCGTATTTGTGGTGCTTTTTTATCAAAGGATAAGATCAAAAGTATCCTCTGGCTTTCCAAGGCTTTGAAAATACGCTTCCTCTAAGGGTATCCAGCGTTTCATAAAATTATCAAGTTGTTCTTCTCCGTCTCTTCTTTTGATTCTTTCAAGCTGCTCTTTTTCTTCTACATCAGAAAAAATTTTTAAGGACATGTAGCTACCGAGTTCAGGATGGCAGCTATATGCGCCCTCCACAATATAGTAGTTTGATCCTTCTACCGTAATCCAATCGCCTAACTCCATCCTGCTGCAATCAAATCTCTGATAATAAAAAGTTTCTGTAGCCTTTAGCTTTGGCAGAACTTCATCACGAACTCTTTCATAATGTACATTTCCACCCGGTGTGGCAAAACGCTCTGCTGTACGCAGTTCCATTGGGAGGAAAAAGTCATCCATATGAATCACGCCTGCTTTCAAAATCTTTGCAAGCATTCCTGCCATTGTTGTCTTTCCTGATGCACATCTTCCGTCAATTGCAATGGTATGTATTTCTTCCTTTGAAAGACCTGCAAGCTTCTCGAGAACAGGCAATAATCTGATATAGCGGCTACATACAATACGATATGCCGGTCTTTCCTGCTGCCGGTATGCTTCGCTATGATGAACTGGTCCTTGTTTGCCTGTCTTTTCCCATTCTTCTGCTGTGAAAGGGAACTCCCCCTTCTGAATCAGCAGCTTTGCTTCTTCCAAGTACTTTGTAAAATTCTCTTCTCCACAGGCATCCGTGAAAGATGCAGATTCCACAAACATGCGAAACAGCCAGATTAACGGCATATTCCTGCGTTTCCATTCTCTTAGGTTAATACGACATACCTTATCATGTATCTGTTCATATAATTTTTCTGACGTCTCTGTCACTTTTATTTCCTCAAATTCCCTTTGGAGCCGGATAAATGCAGCTTCCTTGTCCACAAGAAGATGCTCTGCTCCAAATGCCGCCTGGTAACAAAGCTTTACCACATCCTGTGGCTGCATGGAGGGATGAATAGATACCTGTTCCTGCAAATAATTCTGAAATGTCTTCCCCATTCTTACTCACCCTGATTTTCTGCGAGACGTTTTACCGCCTCTTCTATGTATTCTGACAGTCTCTTGTTTTCTATTCCTATAATATTGGCATGGCAACGGTTCATCGGAATCAGATACAGCTTTGCATTGCTTGAGGAAACTGCCTCTGCCATTTTGGGCGTAATCTCACCAAGCATCGCATTTGCCATTACGATTCCGATTGGTCCCACAATCGCATCTGCTTTCCGGCTGTTAAAAACAACTGCATTCTCTCCTGTCGCTCCAAGTGTCGTACCACCCTTCATCATATTTGCTGTCGCTGTTGCATTCGTTCCTACTGCGACAATCTCTATCTGCGGATGTCTGGTATGCAATTCCTCTACCAAAGCCTTTCCGATTCCTCCACCTTGTCCATCCATAACCATAACTCTCATGATGTTTTATTTCCTTTCCTCAAAACTCGCTATGACAAATCATAGCATGTCCTAAAATATCATTGCAACTCTTTACTTGACAAATCCTTCCTTTGATATATCATTATAAAGTAGGCTTCAGGAAGAAGCCCTGTCACTCAGAAGAGTGTTTTCTTAATAACAAATACGAAAAATAAAATAAAACAATTGCCACGAAGGCTGTACTCTTTCGAAAAAGAGTGAAAGGACATCTTATGAACAAACTATCCATTCACTTAAGGAAAACTATTATTACAGCAATCTGTATGGCTCTTTGCGTCGTACTTCCAATGGCATTCCATGCTATTCCAAATGGCGGTACTCTGTTTTCACCAATGCATCTTCCGGTATTTTTGTGCGGTCTTGTATGTGGTTGGCAGTATGGTCTGCTTTGCGGAATCTTTGGTCCTGTACTATCCAGTTTTATTACCGGCATGCCGGGAATGGGATATCTCCCTACTATGATGGTTGAGCTTGCTCTTTATGGCTTCATTTCCGGTCTGCTGATCAATCTGATACATACCGGGAAAAAGACAGCAGATATCTATACCTCGTTACTTTCTGCCATGCTGATTGGTCGTATTATTACAGGTATCGTAAGAGCATTTATCTTTGCACCGGGAAGTATTACTCTTCAGGCATGGGCTACGGGATATTTTGTATCCTGCCTGCCGGGAATCATAATCCAACTGATTCTGCTTCCTATCCTATATCATGCATTAGAACATGCAAAGCTTTTACCAAAGCAAATGGTTCAGACATCCAAAGCGGCATAGATAATATGCCGTTTTTTTATTTTGTCACGTCTTTTATAATTTGTGTGACTGCTGTCACTTCCTGAAATTTCTTTGTCTGCAGAACCTCTCCCCATTTTGCCAGTATCAGCTCATAAGAATCATTCTGTAAATCTGCATCCCATACATCATTTCCAATATACCAGAAAAAGGTGCCTATATTAGAGCCTGTTCCTTTATATGTCCATGTTGTCCAATTGATATTTTTCTCTTTGCATAAGGCAATTCCATAGAGATTCTGGAATTCTCCCACATAACCGGCAACACCATATTTCTGCATAGTATCAGCCATAGCCTGTGTCTGCTTTGCAAAACCTGAATTATCATCATACAGATGCGTCTGATACATCACATTTTCCCATCCAACGGTTTTCGGATCCGGAAGATTTGTTACACGCCAGATTCCTTCTACCGTAATAACATGTCTGTTGTCCACTTCTCGGATTGCCTTTATAATGCGGTCATAAATTTGATTCGACATTTCCCAGGATTGGGAATTCCATGGATCATAACTGTGCTCACCCTCGTAACCGCTATTATTCTGTGGCTCATTCATAATATCATAAGCAGCCACTACCGGATTGTCCTTATATCTTGCAGCAATGATTCTCCACAGCAGTTCCATAGTGTTCTGACAGGTTTCATCTGTATAAAGCTCATTTACTCCCAAGGTTCCACAGCAATGATCCATACTCTGTCCTCCCGGGCATCCATGCATATCCAAAATGACATACATGTCGTTTTCCCCCGCCTGTTCAATAACCCAGTCAAGTCTCTTAAAGCCTGGATTATCATCCGGATTCTCTGTTATCCAGGTTCCCTGTGTATCCTTCATAAAATTGCGGTACCAAAAAGGAACTCTGATTACATTACAACCCATATTGGCAATATTTTCAATATCCCATTCGGTAATCCAGTTATCCTGATAGCTTTCTATCAGTTTTGCTGTTTTCTCTGTTCCAAAACGTGACTCTAATACCTGAAGGGTATCCAGATTCGCCCATTTTCTATCTTCTCCATTGACTGGACACATCCAGCTCTCCTGTAAAAGCCATCCGCCGAGATTAACGCCCTGTAAAAGAACCTGTTCTCCCTTTTCATTGACCAGCATTCCTTCCTCAACATGAAGGAAATCCTCTTCACGTATTTTATTTTTCGCATTTACGACTACAAAACCACAGGTCAGGGCTGCCACTGCCAAAATTCCAAGTATTGCACACCATATCATTTTCTTTTTCATCCGCTCTTCCTCTTATCTTCATTCTTTCAGCTCGATGCATAAGCCGTTATAGAACCATGCTTTCACCTTGTTCCATCATGATTCGCGTACATTATACCACTATTTATAAAATACGAAAAGCACACAATTTCGTGTGCTTTCCGCATCCTACCAGGTTACTGTTCACTCTGTTCCAGTAACCCTGCTAACTGATTTTGCATATTTTTGATAACAGATTCCTGCATCTGCATCCGATTCCCTGCTTCATTACTCGAAAGATAGGAATCTCTATTGCTTCTATTTCGTAATAGCGGCATTTCTGCGCACTTGGATAATTACATAATTCCATCTTGCGCCCTCCTAATTCATACAACCCGTCTGCAGTATACGGATATAGTGGTTTGCTTCACGTAATACATGGTCTGCCAGCAGAGGCAGAATAATCGATGAAATCCTGCAATCAAGAATACCCTTTGCTCCTGCTGCTTTGAATTTACTATATTGCAAGGTTTCTTCCAAGGTTTCCTTCGTAAGTCCATTTGCTCTTAAGTCCTGCCTCCTTGCCTTTTCCAGAAGTAAATGATACTCTAACGCAAAACGGTCAGCTGTTTGAATCAGCTCTGTCTCAGACGGGTCTAATAAGCCTCTGCCGTAGCCCGGTATAACTTTGCTTCCCTTAGAATATGCTGGATCAGCAATGGATAGTTTACCTGAAAAAGCCTTCCTCGACTCACTTCCGTAAGAATGTTTTCCTTGAAGGTAATAAAATCATTTAACAACTGTACCGACCTGCGATTTAAGCTGTTAATTGCTCTTATTATGTCTCTGTCTTCCTTTTCTTCGCATAGAGACTGCAGCTTCTGTGTCTGTCTGGAAATGTTACTGTCAATGACTACTCCGCTTAAGTTCTCTGTCCTGTTTTCGGCAGGTATCGTAAATTCCGTCACAAGTTCTCCTGAATTAAGAACCTCTCGATTCACTCTTCCGTCACTAATCTGAACCGTGTCCCTAAGCAGCTCCTCAAACTGCCCTCTGAATTCCTCTGCTCTCTCAATCCATTTCTTCTCCTTACATGGGAATCCGGCTTCCATAAACAGTCCATGCTCCTTCATAATCCGTGCAAAAAACAAGTGTGTTTCTAACGATAATGTTGCATAGTTTTCCATAATTCTGCATACCTTATTATATTATTCTTCTCTATAATTTACGCAGAACTTGAAGGTATGGTGTTAAAATCAAGTCATCATACCTGCTTAACTTTATTTACATAAATAACTACTTTTCATAGCAAAGGATTCCTATTACCTCAATGTAAAGGAATTAGCCATCTGCTCTAAGCTTTTTGCGCATTCATTTAACTGCTGGCTGATAGCAGTATTTTCCTCTGCACTTGCTGCATTATTCTCTACGCTTTCAGCAACCTCTCTTAATTCTTCGTTCACATCTTCGATAGCCTTTTGCTGTTTTTCAACATACTCCACAATTTCATCAATACGCTGTTTTGACTCAACAGAATCATTCATTCCCTGTTGTATCGTTGCAGAAGTAGCTGTAACCAGTTCTTTTCCGGCGGAAACAGCAGCCTTGGATTCTGCTATCAGTTTGTTTATATTCTTACTTGCTTTTTCGCTGGATTCTGCCAGTGTACTAATTTCATCTGCAACTACTGCAAACCCTCTTCCTGCCTCTCCTGCCCGTGCCGCTTCAATTGAGGCATTTAAGGAAAGCAGATTTGTCTTAGACGCAATACTCTGAATCTCACCAACAAATTCTGCAATCTCACCATAACACTGCTCGATGCTGTCCATTGCATTTACAAGTTCATCCATCTGACAGTTTCCTGCTGCCAAATGTTCTTTGGTAACTTCTGCATTATCACGAACACAGATTGCGCATTCTGTAATCTGCTTAGTCTGCTCCGTCAATCGCATCATATCTTCTGAAACATTAGCAACTGATTCATTCTGCACAGAAGCGCTTTTTGCTACGTTCTCCGTTGTTTTTCCCAATTTATCTGCAAAATCAAGAACACTTATGGCTTCTCTGCTAATCTCTCGGAAGGATTCATTCAAATTGCTTACAATACTTTCAAGTGCATCCTTAATCTGCATATAACTTCCTTTAAAATCTCCGTCAATCGTAACCGTCAGATTTTTATCAGAAATTGCTGTAACGGTGTCAGAAATACTGTTAATATAGAATTTCAGGCTCTCTATTGTTTCATTTATGGAATCCGTCAATTTTTCTATTTCCATGGAATTCTTCTCTTCATCCAAAATCACAGACAAATCACCCTGCGCAACACGTGTCATTTTATTGCTAATAGACTCCAATGGTTGGAAAAGCACACTGATTTTTCCATTTACATCCTTTCTTGCAATTGCAGTCGTAACACAGTAAATAATCAGATTTAAACCAATTACAAATGCAAGGAATAACAGTATTGAATATAATGGTTTCACTGAAACGACCTTCCATCCTGTTACCTTGGAAGTATTGCCAATTCCAATCTTAAAACCGCCTTTATAATCCATGAAAAACCTTGCAGCCATATTTCTTTCTACCAAAGGCTGATATCTTCCTGAATTTATTTCCTGCGTTGTATGAGCAATATCTGCATTCAGGGAATACTCCTTATTCGGGTGTACTAGAATTGTTCCATCATCCGTAGTAAGGAACACATAACTGCTTGTTGTATAACTTTCCTCAATCAGAGAGACAAGATTGTCCATATACATATCCATACCTACCACACCAGATATTTCTCCATTGTGGTAGGTTGCCTTAGAAAGAGTAATGCAAATTCCCCCTGTCTGTAAGTCTACATACGGGTCTGAAATATATACTTCCCCCGGATTTGCCTGTGCAGCTTTATACCATTCACGTTCTGTTACAATAAAATCCGCCGGTGGCTCCCACCCTCCGCTCATAATGGTAACATTTTCATCATAACAGCTGTAAATTGCTGAAATCTGATCATCCATCATAACCATGGAATCCACATAATCTAGGATATCATCCTTATTATTAAGCGTTCCACTGCTGATTCCTGCCGCAATTGCCTCCAGCATGCTTACCTTGCTTTGCATTGCACGGTCTATTTCCTCTGTGTACTCCATGGCAGAACTACGGTTATCCTTTAATATATACATGATAACAAAACATCCACCAATTAAAATCGATTCCATACATACAATAATCAGTGCACGACTCAGAATCTTAGTGAACATACGTCCAATCACGCTGCTTAATCCTTCTTTTCCTTTCCCTTTGTCTGTCCTATTTTCAATCTGCCCCATATGTATCATCCTCCGTTCCTTGGAATTTTCATGAATATAGAATTCCGTATCTCTTTTCTGACTTTATCAAGTTGTCATTTTCCATCTGGTATTCCACTGTCCAGCTTTGATAATCATCATTTAACCCGTTTAACTCTTTTAATAAAATTATAAATTACGCATTTTAAAAGTCAATATTTTTTTCGTCAGTGCCTCTTTTTGAATGACTAATTATCATTTCTTTGCTTATTTTTTGACATTTCAACAATATTAGTCAAACAAAATTTCCTCAACAGTGACAAAGGTGTAGCCTTGTTTCTGTAAATCATCTACAATCTGTAATGCTGCTGTCACACTCGTTTCATAACAATCATGCATGAGAATGATGTCACTTTCCGCTGCATTTTTCAGCACTCGGTTTACAACACATGATGCATTATTCGAACACCAGTCAAGCGGATCTACATTCCATAATACAGGAAACATATTTAACTCCGTTTCAAAGCTTTTGTCCCAAGTCCCATACGGAGGACGAACATACAATACCTCTTTTTTTGTAATATCCGTAATAATTTTATTTGTCTTTATCAGCTCCTGCTTAAATTTCTCACGATTTCCTGATGTAAGCTGAATATGGCTATAGGTGTGGTTTCCGATTATATGCCCTTCCGTGCTCATTCTCTTAATAATATCAGGATATTGTTCTGCATGCTCACCCGTAACAAAAAAAGTGGCATGTACGCCTCTCTTCTTCAACCCATCCAAAAGCTGTTCTGTATATTGTGAATGTGGGCCATCATCAAAAGTAATTGCTATTTTCTTTTCCTCCTTCGGCAATGCTATTGTTTCTATGATTCCACCTGCCTGTCTGATAAAATATATGAAAAAGAGAAGCAAGCACAATGCTACTTCTCCTAATAATATTCGTCGACTATTTACTTCCATAAGCTTCCTCATAATACCTGCCTTCTATAACCCATCGGTCATGCAAAGATGCTGTCATTGCAGTATATGAGAAGATAAGCTGTCTATATTCCTTTTACTCCTCCATTCTTATCTTTAGCTCTCCATCATAAATTCTTACCGGTACTTCATTCTGAAAGGTATAAATATTGGGCATGAATCCATCCTCTTCAAAGAAGTAACAAATGACTCTCTCCTTATCAATATCGACAATCCAATATTCCCTGACTCCGGCATTTTTGTATTTTAAAATCTTAATATCAGTATCCCTTTTTCTGGTAGAGGGTGATAATACCTCTGCAACAAAGTCAGGCGTACCATAAATTCTGTCCTTCCATATCTTTTCTTTGTCACAGATAATCATAAAATCCGGCTGAACCATAGTCTTATCGTCGCAGTCAAGCTGAACATCAAGAGGTGCCATCAAAGGCTGGCACTCTCCATCTCTTTCCTTTATGAATAATCGTGTTGCGAAATAAAGCTCTCCAATTATGCTCTGATGTGTAGAGGTCGGACTTTGCATATAAAAAATTCTTCCATCGATCAGCTCTGCTCTGACATCATTCGGAAGCCGGTAATAATCATCTAAGGTATATAACCGTTCTTCTTCCTTTACTTCATATGGCAGAGATTCTCTCAGCATAAGAGCTTCTTCCTCACGAAAGGCACTGTCTAAGGCTTCCATAGTATCATAACGCGGTGATGAAGTTTCTCCGCTTAATATTTTATTAATGGTGCCCATCGGTACTCCGGAACGCCTGGAAAGCTCCTCCGTTGTCCAGTTTGCCCTCTCCTTCTTTTCACGCAAAATATCCCGATACATGTTACACCACCTTTCCGTTTATATATAAATTATAATCCGTAAACGGGTAGTGGTCAACAGCATTTTACCCGTATTCGGGTATTATTAACCGTTTATAAGTTACTGTTCACTCCGTTCCAGTAACGTTTGTAACTATGCTTCCATACTAACTCACACAAACTGATTCTTTTCCTGATCATAATGGTAATCAATGCTTGCAAGCTTATCGACAATTGCCTGCATATCTTCATCCGTATCCTCACAAAAAGCTTCGAGGCTTGGATAAAAATCACGCAGCTTCAGATTAATAAAACTTAACAGCATCACCGGGTCCTTCGGTATCATAATGATTTCCTACCTTTCTATCTTTATATTACACAACCTGCAAACTTTGTTAAAGTTGTCACTCGAAATATCTTCTGTCTATTTGTTTTCAATCTACATACTCAGGCTGACAATAATCAGTTCCACACTTAATAAATCAGTAACTCGCCCTGTCTTTACATCCTCGTCTGCCTGCACGCACGCCTGCAATGCGCTTTGCAGTTGTTCAAGTTTAAAGCGTGATGCCTGAGGAAGATATTTCTTTTTGAGGAAGTATGGATTTATACCTGTTTTTTGTGCAATGGTTGCTTCATCATAGCCCTTCATCTTCATCTCCCGAACCTGTAACAACAGATTGAACTGTCTTGCAACCAACGCAAGAATCTTCATGGGTGCTTCCTTTAACGCAAGCAGGTCATAATATAAATCTAACGCCTGCTTCTGTTTCTTATCTGCAACAGCCTCCACCATATCGAATATCTTATTCTGTATCCGCACAGTACAAAGCTCCTCTACATCTTTCCTGGTAATTCCTTCATCATAATATTTATAGCAGATAAGCTTTTCTACTTCCTTTGCGATATTTTCCATATCTGTTCCTGTCCTATCCAGCAACAGATTGAGTGCATCAGCAGTAATCAGCTTATTCTCCTTTTTAAGTAATCCCATAATCCATTTCTTGAGTGTCGCTTCATCCTGCACCTCAAAAGAAGCCGCATACCCCTTTGCCCCGACAGCCTTAAAAAGTTTATTTCTCTTATCTACCTCTTCCTCTACAAAAATCATGTATGTGGTTTCCGGTAAATTCTTGAGAAGCTCGACAATTCTGTCATTTCCTGACTTCATCCAGCCGCTGTTCTCTATGATGATAACTCTTCGCTCTGCAAAAAAAGGCAGGGTTCCTGCAAGATCAATCACCTCATTGACATTGATATCCTTGCCTGCAAAAGCAGTAAAATTCATCGAATCATCCGCAGCAACCAATGCATTCTTCAATTTATCACGGTACTGCTTGCGTAAATATGCCTCTTCTCCGTAAAGAAGATATACATTACTAAATTGTCCACTCTTGATGTCCTGAATAATCCGCTTCAATACAAAACCCGACCTTTCTCATACTACTCCTCTAGATTATAAAATAATCCGGCTTATAATGCAATTATTCTATCTCAATAGAATATGAGGGAGCACACAAGCTCCCTATCACAAAAGTTACCACTGCTGACTGCGCCTTTCTTCCCTTAAACCGGATATAAACAACCAATTTTGAATGAATCCCCAACTATTTTCGACTTATTCTAATATAGTTGGTGTTTTTTGCACCATTCTTCCCAACTATATACACGATTCCTTATTTTAGTTGGAAACTATACTCTTCTCCTCCCAACTATTCTTGTGTTTTCTACACTTAGTTGGGGATTTTCACTCTTTTCTTTCCAACTAAATCTATTTTTTCTTGTTTTCGTTGGAATACATCAATGTAAGAGTTCAGTCATCACCTCAAATCCGCAATTAGAGTTACTCCTATTCGATGTGACAGAGCGCTATATACCAAAGTATGCATAAGTAAGCAAACTTTTATATAATTTTTAACATTTTTATGCATAATAAACTGTTATTTTAAATTGACCACTTTCTTATTGTTCAGTGCAAAACAATTTTCTTATCAACCCATCTAGTGTTCTTGTATTTAAAGGGATTTTACTTGTTTCATGGGTAATAAACAAATTAACTCCTAAATATATTCCATTTCTCTCATAAGTATTAAGTTTAAACATCATATTCTCAACATAATTAATATCATCCATTAATCCAAAATGCTCCAGATACACTTCTTCTCTTGTAAGTACATTAAGAATTGTAAAATCCGGATACATTTCAATATTCCCTTCTAATATTAAAGGACATTCATATCGGTAGGGAATTCCTAGCAGATTCAACTTATCAGCTATAATCTTTTCTGATTTAGACCTCACTCGTTCTCCCCTTTCTGTAATAATTTCCGGTGTATCACTATTGAAGTGTTTTTTCTTATACTCAAATTTTTGCCAAAGCCTTACATATTCATCATCAGGAATGACAAATGGACATATCATTTTTCTTCGATATATATTAGTCTTTTGATACACCCTTGACAGATTTGTTTTCTCATACTTGTCTAGAAAAATATCTATTGCTCTTATTCGATCTTCTACATTTTTCAATATGTGTATATCATAGTCTCTTTGCGATATTCTTCTAACCAGATCCATTTCACTCCTTTTCAGATATCTGCCATTACTGCTTCCTGAATCTTCTTCACTCTTATAGTAATACTCCGCACTTCTTCCTCTGTCTGCAATACGTAAATGTCCTTGTGGCGCAGATTTCAGTCGCTGCTTTGTTGCCTTCGCAATTGCTTCCAGTTCTTTCTTCTCTTTCTTTAGGTTATTCTCTATTGTTTTCATCTTCGCTTCGTTCTCCTTTTTTACTCCTTAATTACAATCTGGTAACCGCCATTTCTTACCATCCATCTGAGGTCGCATATCCCCGAACCTGAATCTCTTTCCCTACCTGAATCATAATCGCCCCCACATCCTTCGTTATCATGATTTTACTCCCCACATTATCAAGTCGTTCCATCGTTTCTTCATGCGGATGCCCATAGCTGTTATCCTCTGCACAGGAAATAAGCGCAAGTTGCGGCTTTATCTGCTCCAATAGTTCCGCAGTATTGGAATTTCTGGAACCATGATGTGCAACTTTATATAAATGACAATTCCAATTCTCAGGCAATGCCTCAGCCACAAACATTTCTCCATCTGCCTCCACATCTCCGGTAAATAATGCATGAAAAGAACCATACTCAAGCTTCATCACTAGAGAATACGCATTTCTGGAATCCGTTACATAATCGGAAGAAGGATGAAGTATTTCAAGTGTTAATTCTCCATCAGTCATGATATCTCCTGACTTGGCATAAACAAGGGGAATATGTTGTTCCTTGCATACTGCAGCCAGCTCCTCATAAGCGTCATCCTTTATCGCAGCTTTCGCAATCACAATTCTTCGTATTTGTATTCCACTCTCACCCTCCAGCAATTCCAAAATACCCGATATATGATCCCGATCCAGATGTGTTAAAAATACTGCGTCAAGATACGCTGTTCCTGTCTGCTTTAAAAATGGGACAAGTGTATACTCACAAAGCTTATCCTCCGATGTACTTCCTCCATCAATCATGTAATGATGCCCCGTTTGTGTTTCCAGCCAGATGCAGTCACCCTGTCCGACATCCAACATCGTAATTGACAAGTCTTGGAAATTCTTTTGTGTAAGCAGCAAGACTGCTACAAGAATCCACATAATCTTAATTGGGAAAGGAAAACACAACCTTCCACTTGCGTTATATTTGATATATTTGTGCATCAGGAATAACAGCACCACAACTGCATAGAACACCATAGTTCTCCATTTTGCCGGTTCTCCTACAATCCAGTCTGCTCCGGGTAAGGCCATTGACCATTCACAAAGCGATTCAAACATGGCAAGAAATGCCTGGCAGCCTATTGCGGCAAGCTGTGAAATTCCGGTTCCAATTACTCCTATGCTAATGCTCCCAAAAAACATACACCCAATTCCTAATCCCATTACAATCCCCATTGCTGGAATAATAATCAGGTTCAATAAAAATGAATAAACAGGAAATTCATAATAAACAGAAAGCATAATTGGAAAATGTATCAAAAAGATACTTCCACTTCCAAATAAAGATTCCCTTATATTATAAATACATAGATTTCTAAACCATTCTCTCCTTTTTTGTCTTTTCTTATTTACATAGATTTGTTTTGTATCTGCTTTCATTACTTCTGCCATACAGCCAATTCCCATAATCGCACCAAAAGACAGTAAAAAGCCTGCATGATAGATATATAACGGTTGCTCCAATAGGATTCCGACTGCCGCTATTGCCAGCGCTGTCATCATATCATACGTTCTGTGAATCACTTCTGCTCCCATTTTCAGTGCAAACATAAAGATTGCCCGATACGCAGAACTGCTCATTCCAACCATATCTCCATATAAAATCATGACGCAGACTGCAGCCGATGCCGATAGTAAAGTTGGCACTCTAAGCCTTTTTAACAGCTTATATAGCCCCATTCCTATTAAGGAAATGTGAAGTCCTGATATGGCAAGCACATGTGCAATCCCACTACTTTGATACAACTGCTTACTCTCCTTATCAAGCTCCGCCTTATTTCCAAGCACCATTGCTTTCATAATCGAAGCATCCTTTTCGGGCATTGTTTCTTCAAACACATGCTCCAGGTGTCTCCGAATCCTATAAAGCCATTCATGGTATTTTGAATAGCTTTCACTTTCTGCCAGAATCACTGCCTTTTTCATGTAAAATCCTATGTTCTGTATTTGATAATACATCTGCTGGTCGAAACCGCCCGGATTTCTTGGTTTACGAAAGGAATAGCATTCACCACTGATAAAAACATAGCTTCCAAGCTTTGGTTCCTCTCCATCACTTACATAGCATAGAATTCCCATATTCTGTTCTTTTTTCTCTTCTATTGAAAAATCAGGTGGAATATTGGTCGAATTGACCGGATTGACATTCCTTAGATAGAGTAACAGACCATAATTTCTGTACTCCTTATGATATACCTCGCCTACATAACTAACACGGTTGCCTTCTTCCTCCACATAGGAGGCCTCCGGCAACGATGTTAGCTGCAGACTAATGAAAACAGATACCACAAATGCCATACATATGAGGCAAAGTGGTCTTCTCATTCTTCACTCCATTTCTAACTACTGAACAAGTTCCAGATTTCGTTCAAACAAAGTCGTAAGCTCATATTTATCACGGAACTTCATTTCTTTATTTCCTTCTATGGATATTTCTACCTTATTTATGTTGCTTAATTCTACCAGTGAATTCACGATAGAATAGATTGTTACATCACTTGTAACATTGTTAACAGGCGTTAAAATGGCATTATTAAAGTTCAAATAACATACGCCATCCTTAACAGTTATACTAAGCAGCTTCGCTTCCGGATTGATTGTTGGATAAGATTCATCACTTGCCGGTCCCTTTATAAGCTGTTCTACTACAAGACGTTCCATGGAAACGTTAGATATATCCATGTTAAAAGCAAGGCTTCGGTTAATCGCTATCAGTCCATCCCCCGTCTCATTTGCAAAATATAATCTGATTTGAGCCTGTGCATAAGAATCCGTTTGCTGTTGCCCTGCATAATCAATGAACATATCAGCCGTCATAATGCCAACTGCATTTCCAGTTGAATCTAATAGTGGCTCACCATTTATCGTAAGCATAACATAATTCACATCCGGAATCTGTGTCAGGCTTCTTACAAGGGCTGCCCTGGTAAGCACCTCTGTTGTCTTTGGAAGCTCCTTATATTTATCACCAAGGGCAACCGTAACCTGTGTCCCTTCATAAGCATAATTGATGATATTAATACTTCCGGGCAACGCAGCTTCCAGCTCTTTTTGTTCCGGTACTGAGCAAAGAAGAGTCAGCACCTCGACAATCATTTCCTTTGTAGTAGTTCCTTGTAAATAATGCAGCTCGGGAACTATTTTTGTTTCACTTTTATTCAAATATGATATTTCTACCGGCGTTCCCTGCTGTTCCTTCTCACCACAGGCTGTCATTCCAAAAAGAAGCAGTACAAAAGTCAGTATACAAAAAACATATTTTCTTTTACTCATATTATTATATACTTCTACCATAATCATATAATTTCCTAACTATGATGCAATATAAGAAAGAGGAATCTTTACAATAAAGGTTGTTCCTTTTCCTTCTTCGCTCTTAACATTAATAGAACCTCTGTGCATCAGAATTACATTCCTTGTGATGGCAAGTCCAAGACCTGTTCCACCTATTTCTCTGGAATGTGACTTATCTACACGATAGAACCTCTCATAAATGTGTTCAATTGCCTCCTGTGGAATACCAATTCCTGAGTCAGATACCTCTACTGTAAAATACTGATGGTCAGCGTCAAGAACAACCTTAACCCATCCACCATCTACATTATATTTAATCGCATTCTCCACAAGATTTGAAAAAGCAAGTGTCATTTTAACCTCATCAATCTCTGCGCTGACCTTCCTCCTGCTTTCAAAAACAAGCTTCACATTCGCTCTTGCTGCAATCGGTCCGAGTCTTTTTAACATAAGCTCTAAAATAGCATTAATATCCATTGGTTCCACATTCATATCTGCTGAAGTTCTGGTCATCTTAACCAATGCAAGCAAATCAGTAATAATCTTATTTTCCCTATCAATCTCTGCCGCAATATCCGTCATAAATTCACGGTAAAGCTCATTGGGGACTTCCTCCTGTGCAAGCAGGGAATCTGCCAATACCTTCATAGATGCAAGCGGTGTCTTAAGTTCATGAGACACATTTGATACAAATTCCTGTCTGGAATCATCCAGTACCTTCATCCTTCCCATCATCTGGTTAAAGGCATCACCAATATGTTCTGTTTCAAGATATTCCGTTATATGAATTTCTTCATCCGTAAATCCATTCTTTACTTCATTGATTGCTTCCGTAATCTTTTCAAAAGGTTTTAACAGATGCTGACTTAAGAAATAAGCAATTCCAAACAAGATAACAACAGATAAAATCTCAATGATAAACGCTCTGCTTTCCAAATATTCATAGCTGCTTATAATACTCTCCATAGATACGCTTGTAAGCATAACACCGACAATACGTGGTGAAACACCAGATGCACTGTTCGTGTTCTTTGCAGCATCTCCGGAAAGCTTTTCTTCTATCGGAACAATAATTTCTATATAACTATTCTCTGTTACATGGTTGGACGCACCTGTTCCTTTAAAACAGCGGATAATTGGTTCTGAAATGATTGTCTTCCCTTCGCTGATACCATATGTATCTTTAATAATCTTAAGATTACTGTCAATAATCAGTACACGCCCATCATACAGATTAGATAGCTGAGCCAATTCCGCATTTACAACATCATTACTGCTATCGTGTAAATAGTTATACGTAAGAAGATGGTCTGCAATAATCCTAACCTGCGTCTGAACCTCATTGCTCCTAACACTTATGGCATTATCCATATATCTCTCCATAATGCCAAAATGAATCAGAATTCCAGGAATCATCCCAACAATCATAATAATCAGAAATATCCTAATCTTAAGACTTCTGAATATTTTAATTTTTCCTATCTTCTCCTTAAATACAGACACGTCCGCAGCTCCTAATTCTTATAATAATATCCAACACCCCATTTTGTATGAACATACTTAGGTTCGCTTGGATTTTTTTCTATCTTTTCTCGCAGTCTTCTAATGTGAACATCCACAGTTCTTACATCTCCCGGATAATCAGCCCCCCATACAAGCTTCAACAGATTCTCTCTACTGTATACCTTATTCGGATTCAATACCAAAAGCTCTAAGACATCAAATTCCTTTGTCGTCAGATTTACTTCCTTATCATTGATGTATAGGCGCTTTCCGTCACAGTCAAGCTTCAAATCCCCTGCTTCGATAAAACGCTGCTTCTTCACGCTTTCTGATTTTCCGGAAGTTCTTCTCATAATTGCCTTAATTCTTGCTTTCACTTCAAGAATATTAAATGGCTTGGTAATATAATCATCTGCACCATATTCAAGCCCAAGAATCTTATCCATATCATCACCCTTGGCAGTCAGCATAACAATTGGCACATCAGAAAATTCCCTGATTTGCTGGCAAACCTCAAGTCCTGTGAGCTTTGGAAGCATAATGTCAAGCAAAACAAGATCAAAGTGCCCGTCTCTTACCTTTTCAATAGCTTCCTCTCCATCATAAGCGCATTCTACTTCCATATCATCCTGTTCCAGACTAAAACGAATTCCCTTAACAATTAATTTCTCGTCATCTACAACTAACACTCTTTTTCCCATAACTTGTGTGTCTCTCCCTCTCTTATTTGCAATATCATGCAGTTTTATGTTTTATACAGTAATTTTATCCTTGATTTTTTCAAAAAGTCCATCTTTAATCCCGGTAACATTTTTGATTCCATCAATACTTTTAAAAAACCCGTTTGCTTCTCTGTACTCTACAATTGCCTGTGCCCTGCTTTCTCCGATTCCTGTTAAGGTAGTCAGCTCCTGCACTGAGGCTGTGTTGATATTAACAAGACCTTTACTTTCTGTTGTATTCCCTGCCTGTATCGATATGCCAGTTTCATTTAAGCATTTCGCCTCTTCCTTCGTCAGAATCTGTATCTGTTCACCATCCTGTAATACTCTCGCCAGATTCTGACTTGCATACTCTGCTTCCTCAAGCATTCCACCTGCTACATCAACCGCCTCAAATAGCCTGCTTCCCTCCGGAATCTGATATACACCAGGTTCAGCTACAGCTCCACATATATAAACATAAATCAAAGCTTCTTCTGTGGCAGATAAATTCTTTTCTTCTATCATCACCATTTCCTGCTCTGTAGGAACCTCTTCCTCTAATTTCCAATCAATCTCAGTTTCTGTAGCAGTTCCACATCCATTTAGCAGCATACAACAAGAAAGCACTCCTGCAAGTACTTTCCAAAATTCGTTTTTTATTAACTTTTCCATATGATTACATAGCTCCTTTATCATGTTACCTCCATACAGTTTTCCCTGTATGTCTGCCATCATAAAAGCCCCTCTATGCATATCTATTGTTATTCTATGATAAATCAATCATGAATACAAGTGGAAAATTTTATACTTGAAAAATCTTCGGTATATGGATTTTTCCTACTTGAAGAATCTGCCGCATATGGATTCTTCCCACTTAAAAAATCTTGCGTATAAGGATTTTTTAAGTTTCCCACTTAAACATCACAAATCCTGCAATGGCAACCAGAGCTCCCAAGGCCTTTCTCCAGCTAAAAGGCTGTTTGTCAACGCCAAATAATCCAAAAAGTTCAATCAGATAAGCTACAATAAGCTGTGCAATTACAATAAGCATAACTGCCTTAGCCGGTCCAAGTGCATCCATGCTTTTTATTACCGTCCATGTAATAAGAGCTCCCATGACTCCACCAAGCAGAAAGTACTTCGGTTCCACTGTCAGCAGTGTTTTAAAGGAGGTTCTGTCTGAGATCAACCATGCTGCCATGCAGACAAGGAATGCTGTAAACTGCACAAACGCATTCGCTACCCACATACTGGATCCTTCTGTAACCTTTGTATTGAATACACCTTGCACACTCATTAATGTTCCCGATAATAAAGCAATCAAAAATCCAATCATAAATGTAAACCCCTTTCTTTACTATTATGATTGGATTTTTTAATATTTTTTATACTATTCTTGTACTATTTTTATTCCTCATCATATTCACCCTCTGGTAAAAGCTCTACCACTGGTGTTTCTAATGATTCCTCTGTCACAGTTTCACCTGCAAGCTGTGTTTTAATCTGCTCTGAAAGTGTCTTCAGTTCTGCATTTGCATCTGCTCCACCCCATACCTTTGCAAAACAGATTTCCAGTTCTACCCAGAAATTACTTGTCTCCACCATTTTAGGTATTGGTACTGACTCTGCATAATTATTGGCAAATGCACTCATATTTTCATTCAGATATTCCTGTCCGATTCTTGCCGGAAGTTTTCCTGTCTTTTCATATAATTCATTTCCATCTTCCCTGGCAAGATATTCTACAAAGCACTTTGCTATATCCTTTTTCTTGGAATATCCATTAATAACTATTGCATTTGTTACCGACATTCCTTTTGTTACAAGCTCCTGATTAATATCAGGAATATTGGCAATACCATATTCATATGCAAACTCACCATTCTGCTTTGCATCTTCCAACTTTCTTAAGCAGTCACTGGTTGCTATTGTATAAATTGTCTTTCCCTCAAGGAATTCCTGCATAATCGTATCATAATTCGTTTCCTTCGTATCAATAGAAAAGAATTGATTCAACTCCTGATATACAGAAAGACTTGCTATTGCATCTGTATTATAGATATTAATCTGGTTCTTATCCTCACCGGATGCGCCACCCACGGAAATATAATTTCCAATAAAGAAATAATTATAAAGGATATCGGAAACATCCCACCGAAAGAAATATTCCACATTTTCGGGCGCCGAATAGCGGTCAGCAAAATTAAGAATATCTGCTATGGAACTTGGAATCAGTTCATCTGCATTGGCAAGCTCCGCTTCTGCCGCAATCTGTTCCAGATACGTTCTGTTATATAACAATGCACTTGTTTCATAATAGAATGGATATCCTAAGTATTTTCCATTATATAATACAGCGTTCTGCGCTGCCGAACTATAATTTGAAGTATTGGCAACATCAGAAATATCCTTAAGCTCAGTTACCAGTCCTGCAAGATATGCTTTCTCCAAAGAGTCATTGGTCACAATAAATACATCCGGTGCATCCTCATCCTGCTGAACACTTGCCTTATTTACTGTTTCCAGATATTCCAATCCGGAAACAAGCTTTGGCTCCACTCTGATATCATTTGCCTCATAAAAGCTCAAAGCCTTGCTGTTTAAATAATCCGTCAATGCATCATCCGTATACCATAAGTGAATGGTTTCTTTGTGAAAACCGGAAAAACGGAGATTCTGACTATCATTTCCAATATAAGAGCTGCCAAAAAGGCAAAGTGCTATCAGAACAAGTGCTATAGCCAGTACCGATATCAGTCTCTTTCTTACATTCATTTTATTCTTTCCTTACTTACAAACATTCATAACTATTTATATCTTCATAATTACAAACATTCTTCTAATATTGCAATCATTTCATCCACATTTTCCCTGGTAATAACAAGAGGTGGAATAAAACGAATTACATTGGTTCCTGCATTGATCAGCAATAATCCCTTATCAAGGGCTTTGATAATAATATCGCCTACCGGTCCATTACACTCTAAGCCATGTAACAATCCTACACCTCTGTGCTCCTTTATATAATCGTACTTTTCCACAAGCTCATCCAGCTTTGCAGAAAGATATGCACCAACTTCATTGACATTATCCAGTATCTTCTGTTCTTCAAATAAATCAAGAACCTTGGAAATAGCTGCACATGCAAGAGGATTTCCACCATAAGTAGTACCATGATCACCGCTCGTAAGCGAATTCTGTGCTACCTTCTCCGTCAGCATAAATGCACCTACCGGAACGCCACACCCGATTGCCTTTGCACTTGTCATGATATCAGGCTTGATTCCATAACGCTGCCATGCAAACATCGTTCCTGTTCTTCCCATACCACACTGGATTTCATCTAAAATAAGCAAAATGTCCTTTTCATCGCAAAGTGTTCTTACCTGCTGCAGGAATTCCTTTGTTGCAGGATAGATTCCACCTTCACCCTGAACAGTCTCCATGATGATTGCACATGTCTTATCTGTTACCTGTGCCCTAATACTCTCAAAATCATTCATGTCGGCATATTTGATTCCGGGAAGCAACGGTTCAAATGCCTCTCTGTAATGGGCATTTCCTGTTACCGATAATGCGCCCATCGTTCTTCCATGGAAAGAATGATTCAATGCAATAATCTCATGATCTGTATTGCCATCTCTTAAAAAAGCATACTTTCTAGCCGCCTTAATGGCTCCCTCTACTGCTTCCGCACCACTGTTCGTATAGAAGATTCTATCCATACCGGAAACAGCTTTTAGCTTTCTTGCCGCGTCAATTGCCGGGATATTATAATAATAATTCGATGTATGTGTAATCTTATCAATCTGAGCCTTCAGAGCATCATTATATGCTTTATTATTATATCCTAATGCGAATACTCCGATACCGGAAACAAAGTCAAGATATTCCTTGCCTTCTATATCATAAAGATGTACGCCATCTCCCTTATCCCATACAATCTGATAACGATTATAGGTATGAAGCAGGTCTTGTTCTGCTTCTTCAATATATTCTTTCATGTTCATCCAAGTCACCATGCCTTTCTACTCATGATCCATCTCATCATCAGAAACAATAGCTGTACCAACACCATTGTTGGTAAAGATTTCCAACAGTAAACAATGCGGAATACGTCCATCCAGAATATGTACTCTGTTTACTCCATTCTTGATTGCTGAAGTACAATTTGTAAGCTTTGGAAGCATACCTCCACCGATGAATCCGTCCTCTATCAGCTTATCTGCCTGAGATGCAGACAATCTGGAAATAAAGCTGGACTTATCATTAATATCTTTATATAAACCTTCAATATCTGTCAGGAATGCCAGCTTTTCAGCACCTACTGCCTTTGCAATTGCGCAAGCCGCATCATCAGCGTTGATATTATAGGTCTGGAAATTATCATCAAGGCCAATTGGTGCTACGATTGGAAGAAAATCCTTCTCAAGCATATCATACAATACTTTTGGGTTAACCTCTTTGATATCACCAACAAATCCAATGTCCTGTCCGTCAGAATACTTCTTATCTACCTTTAAGAGTCCACCGTCCTTACCACTGATACCAACAGCCTTAACGCCAAGCTCCTGCACCATCGTTACAAGGCTCTTATTTACCTTATTCAGAACCATTTCTGCAATTTCCATTGTTTCTTCATCCGTAACACGAAGACCATTGACGAATTTTGCTTCCTTACCTACCTTACCTACCCAGCGACTGATTTCCTTTCCACCACCATGCACGATAATTGGTTTAAAGCCAACCAGCTTTAATAAAGTAACATCCTTGATTACATTCTTCTGTAATTCTTCGTTGCTCATAGCGCTTCCACCATATTTTACAACGATAATCTTTCTATTGAAACGCTGAATATATGGTAGCGCCTCGATTAAAACCTCTGCCTTTGATAAAACCTGATTCATATCCTTATCCACTTTACTATCCTCCAAAATCACTAAGTCCTTTACTTATGATCTGTAATCTGCATTGATCTTAACATAATCATAAGTCAAATCACAGCCCCACGCTGTAGCTTCCTCACTGCCCTCATGCATATCTACATATATGGTAACTTCTGAAGCCCCAAGTATTTTAGTCGCCTTCTCCTCATCAAATACAATAGGGGTTCCCTTATCAAATACCTGTAAACGTCCCTCTTTACTTTCAAAGAACAGTTCTACATCATTTTGATCAAATTGGGCTCCCGAATAACCCATAGCACACAGGAAACGGCCAAAGTTCGCGTCACATCCATAAATGGCAGCCTTTGATAAATTACTTGCTACAATTGATCTGGACAGAGTTCTTGCATCCTCTTTACTCTTTGCATTCACAACCTTTGCTTCAAAAAGCTTACTTGCGCCCTCTCCGTCTCCGGCCATTTTCTTAGCTAAGAATTCACATACGTAGAACAAAGCATCTACAAAGGTCTGATAATCTGCTCCTTTGGTTGAAATTGTCTCATTCTCAGCAAGTCCATTTGCCATAATCAGAAGCGTATCATTCGTTGAAGTATCACCATCAACTGTAATCATATTGAAGGTGTCCTTTACCACTTCACTCAAAGCCTCCTGCAACAAGCTCTTTTCAATCGCAAGGTCTGTTGTTAAAAAGCCTAACATGGTACACATATTGGGATGAATCATTCCTGAACCCTTACTCATTCCTCCTAATGTTACTGTCTTACCGGCTATTTCAAAAGTGACAGCTACTTCTTTATGAATCGTATCTGTTGTCATAATTGCTTTTGCTGCCGCTGTTCCGGCTTCCAGACTGCCGTCTAAGGTCTTACTCATTGCTGCAACACCATTTACCAGCTTATCTACCGGAAGCTGCATGCCAATAACACCGGTCGATGCTACCGCTACATTTGCAAATGGGACTCCTAACTCCTTTTCCACAGCCCTAGCAGTAGACTCACAGGCTTCAAAGCCCTCTTTCCCTGTACAGGCATTTGCAATTCCTGAATTCACGACAACCGCCTGCATATGTTCTCCTGAATATACGATTTTCTGATCCCACTGTACACAGGCTGCCTTCACAACATTACTGGTAAAAGTACCTGCACACTCACATGGCTTAACAGAATATACCATTGCCATGTCTGTTCTATCCTTATATTTAATATTTGCTTCACAGCAAGCTGCTTCAAAGCCCTTTGCTGCAGTTACACCACCATCGATAACCTTCATACTGATACCATCCTTTCCTATTTTCTTATTGATTAAACTTAATAATATTCTCACTGTTTAAAACGAAATCATAATAGTTCAAGTCTTCCCGCTCCAGCCAGCCTACCTTATGCCAGAAAGTATTTCCGATGTCATTTACCGTAAAAGCAATCAGACAGACCTTGTTTATCTCTTCCTTCTTCAATGCTTCCATGCAAAAGACAACCATGCTCTTTCCGATACCGCGTCTTCGGTACTCGGGATCAACGCAAACATGATAGAGACAGCCTCTTCTTCCATCATGACCACACAGAATAGCTCCAACAATCTTTCCATCCTCTATTGCAACCACACTTGTTGTTGGATTTCTTCTAAGGAATCTTGCCACACCCTCTCTGGAGTCATCAATACTTCTGATTGCAAAGCCCTTGATTCTCATCCATAAAGCATGCACCTGTTCATAATCCTCGATTGTCATTACTCTTACCATTTCAACACCAATCCTTTTATTTCTTTGCTTCTTTCATAAAATAATCCGCAAAACAAGTCTAACTTACATCATATTATAACCTTTGTGGAAATACAACTGTTTTCCACTTTTTTCTACTATATGTATGAATTACGGTAATTAGCACTTATTTTGTTTATATATGAATTTTTATACATTCCAGTATGTATATTATTCATTTTAGACTACTTATTTTTACACTTTTAAAAGCTTTTGTCAATATATAATGTATAATTTTTCACTTGATTTCTATGTCGTAATGTTGTATATTATTCCCATGAACATAAACCGCCTAAGGTTGAAGCATTACACTACACTAATATAAGGAGGACTTATTATGAAAGAAAAAGTTATTTTGGCTTATTCAGGTGGTCTTGATACTACCGCAATTATCCCTTGGTTAAAGGAGAATTTCGACTATGAAGTAGTCTGTGTCTGTGTAGACTGTGGACAGGAAGAAGAGCTTGATGGTCTTGAAGAAAGAGCAAAATCCTGTGGCGCTGAAAAGCTCTATATTGAAAATGTTGTTGACGAATTCTGTGATGAATACATTGTTCCATGTGTACAGGCTAATGCCATTTACGAAAATAAATATTTATTAGGAACTTCTATGGCAAGACCTCTTATCGCCAAGAAGCTTGTTGAGATTGCAAGAAAAGAAGGTGCTACAGCAATCTGCCATGGTGCTACCGGTAAAGGTAATGACCAGATTCGTTTCGAATTAGGTATCAAGGCTCTTGCACCAGACATTAAGATTATTGCTGCATGGCGAAATGAAAAGTGGACAATGGATTCCCGTGAATCTGAAATCGAGTACTGCAAGGCTCATGGTATTCATCTTCCTTTCTCTGCAGATTCCTCCTATAGCCGTGACCGTAACATCTGGCACATCAGCCATGAAGGTCTGGAACTGGAAGATCCTGCAAATGAGCCAAATTATGACCATCTTTTAGTATTAGGTACTACTCCTGAAAAGGCTCCTGAAGAAGGTGAATATGTAACCATGACCTTCGAGAAGGGTGTTCCTACTTCTGTAAACGGTAAGAAGATGAAGGTTTCTGATATTATCCGTGAGCTTAACAAACTTGGTGGAAAGCATGGTATCGGAATTGTTGATATCGTCGAAAACCGTGTTGTTGGTATGAAGTCACGTGGTGTATATGAAACTCCTGGCGGAACGATTCTGATGGAAGCTCATCAGCAGTTAGAGGAGCTTATTCTTGACCGTGATACATATACATTGAAGAAGGAAATGGGCAACAAGCTTGCTGATACTGTATACGAAGGAAAGTGGTTCACACCAAAGCGTGAAGCAATCCAGGCATTCATCGAAAAGACTCAGGAATATGTAACCGGTGAAGTAAAGTTCAAGCTTTACAAAGGCAATATCATCAAGGCTGGTGAGACAAGTCCATACTCTTTATATAATGAGAGCATTGCTTCCTTCACAACCGGTGACCTTTATGATCATCATGATGCTGAAGGCTTTATCAATCTGTTTGGTTTATCCAGCAAGGTTCGTGCTATGAAGCTTCAGGAAGTTGAAAAGAACAAATAAACATGTTAACATACATGAAAAAGGATAAGGCTATATGATTGTAATCGGTTTCATCACAGGCTATCTTGTAATGATGAACCTGATTGGCTTTGCTATTATGGGCATTGATAAAAAACGTGCCGTGAAGAAGCTTTGGCGTATTCCGGAATCGACGCTTTTTATCATTGCCCTGATTGGCGGCAGTATAGGTTCCATCATCGGGATGCGAGTATTTCATCACAAAACAAGACATTGGTACTTTGTATATGGTATGCCGGCTATTTTGTTCTTGCAGATTGCTGTCGTGATAATACTAATCTGTTCACCATTGCAATTTTCAATCATGTAATTATAATTCGGGACTGCAAGATTTTCGAGCCTGTTCCGAATTTTCATTCAAAACCCAGACTGGAGGAGATAACATGCATATCGCAATTTGTGATGATAATGTTGCAGACAGAAAACATCTGGAGCGCTTGCTTTCCAGAGAATCAGATAAGCGTGCAGGAACACCTAATATCCTGTATATTGATTCTTATGGCAGTAAGGATCACTTTTTACGTAATCCATTGATGTATGATATGATTTTCATGGATATGACATCGACCCCTACTGTTGCTGAAGATATTATTACGCAACTCATGCAGATGGGATTAGATGCACCATTGATACTCTACTCTTCCACGATAGATTATACAACGTTCCAAAATCTTCCCGAAACAGTTGTACATATGAAAAAACCATATACTCCGGAACCGCTTCCTGAACTGTTAAAGCTTGGCGATGCACATGTTCGTGGGAATGTAGAAACCATTCCTGTTCCTTGTGAGAATGGTACTCATTATGTTGCAAAGGATGATATTCTTTATTGTATGCCTTTCCAAGGCAGTTATGTATTAGGTTTACTGGATGGTTCTTATATAAACCTTTCCTGTGATATTGCTGAAGTTCAGATTCTTGTACTTCCTTACAGGGAATTTTGTCGGGCAAACAAAAAGCATATCATTAATATGAGATTTGTTTCCATGATAACGCCAATATCTGTCATGATGCAGGACTATAGAGAATTCCACATCTCTCCATTTCGTTATTTGGAGATTAAAAAACTTAAAGAAGAGATTGATGAATTATTCTAAAAACCACGTAGGAACATATTCCTACGTGGTTTTTTACTTTCATATCTTCTATGCTGATACAATTACTCCGCCATCATTTGCATACATACTACTGATTCCGGCCGTATCCATAATGACAATATTCTTAAACTTAACCTTTGCTTCTATCTGTTCCTTCACACTTTGTGCACGCTGCAGATTATTGCAATGTGTAATCATTAGATTCTTCTTTTCCGGGTCTACCACTTCCTTCACTACATAATCAGCCATTTTCGCCAAAGCCTTTTTAATTCCGACTGATTGTCCTAACTGAATGATACTGCCATTATCAGCTCCCATAACCGGCTTAATATTCAGAGTGGATGCAACCAATGCTTTAACACCGGATAGCCTGCCATTCTTTCTTAAGGTATCCAGATTATCTAATACAAAATAGGTATTCATGCCCTTTACATACTCTTCTATTTTTTCCACAATCTCTGTAAAGTTAAGTCCTGCTTCTTCCAACTCCATAATTTTAAATGCAACCTGTGTCTCACCGCAGGAAGCAGACTTGGAATCTACCACATAAATATCTTTATCACCGTAATTCTCATGATACAGATTCTTTCCAAGCACAGCACTGTTATAGCTTCCGCTTAACTGTGCTGATAATGTTACTACATATACATGCTCTGCATCTGTCTGATAAGATTTCATATATCTTTCCGGTGACGGACATGCTGACTTCGGACAGGTAGGACATGCCGCTACTGCCTCTAGAAATTCCTTCTGATCAAAATCCTCATTGTCCTCTTTTTCATATACATCTCCCACAATTAAGGTAAGTGGTACTATTTCAAACCTTGAATCCTTTTTTAACTCTTCAGGTAATTCACAACAACTGTCTACAACTATTTTATAGCTCATTTCTATACCTCTTGGATTTTTTCTTACTATTTTACATAGTTTTTATTACTACGTTATATGTTAACATATTAATATACTTTTGAAAAGGTATTTTATATAAATTTTTTCCATCCCTGTCTGAACAAAACAATTTACATATTCCATTTCTTCGGTATATACTAATATAGCATCAAAAATTATTTAAAAAGGAGCTTTTTATGATTGCATTACAGCTTAAAAATACAAAAAGTATTATGAATGCCTTACTTATTTCTGAACAATTCGATTCCTTTCTGGTAGAGGAGGCTTCCATTACAACCTTCAACACCTTTCATATTGATGGTCATATCGTAAAGGACTTCTATAGCTCTGAAGAAATAGACAATATGGAACACGGTCTTCCTGATTTCTCGCTTTGGAAAGATATACGCCCCATATGCTTCCAGTTAATCAAAGGAAAAAAGACACCTGTCACATTTCGTGTTATCCTTCATGCTGATCCTGCGCTTACTGCTTTCATTGCATCACAACCGGACTGTGAGGTCAGTGCTGATTTAATTCGTTCACTTGTATTAAATATCCGCTATGATAACGGTCGTGTAACCTGCGTAACAGGCACTGCCTTTACCACTTTTCTGATGGACAAAACAACGGATGCTATATGGGATAAATATATACGTCAACTTTTTAGTCGTATACAGATTGATTTTGAAGAAGTATAAGATTTACATAAAAAATTACCGGCTATCTGAACATAACCGGCAATGTCTTTTAAGCTTTTGTTACTTTTGATTTGAAAATCAGGCTTGCCAGATAGCCAAATACCAATGCTGCAGAACAACCTACAGCTCCATTGGTAAAGCCACCCTTAAATAGTCCGATAAAACCATCCTTGTCTACTGCTTCCTTAATTCCCTTCATCAATATGTTTCCATATCCTAACAAAGGAACATTTGCTCCTGCACCGGCATACTCTGCAAAAGGCTCATACCAGCCAAAAAAGCTGATAAGTACACCTAAACACACCAAAAGAACCATAACTCGTCCCGGTAACATCTTTGTACGGTCAAGAAGTATCTGCGACAATGCACAAATCAATCCCCCGACCCAGAAAGCATTGATATAATCCATTTCCTACATCCCTTTCTCTGTATATTCATATACTTGAGAATAGTATGTGTATTCATAGAAAATATATACGTATTTTATTCGTTTTAGCGCCCCATAATACGGGCAATCTCTCCTACAACCTCACGGATATTCTTATTCTCACAGTCAATCACGAGCTTTGCATATTTTTCATATAATGGTGTTCTCTCATGATATAAATCCATAAGCGTCTGTCCATCCTTTAGTACGACTCCACGTTGCGCCAAATCTCCTAACCGGTCACGAATGCTTTCGTAAGAAAGCTTCAGATAGCAGACTGTTCCAATTTCACTTAGATGTTCCATCGCATTGTTTCCATAGACAACGCTTCCACCAGTCGCTATTACTGTATTTTTGGGGTTGATGGCAGCATTCACCTTATCCTCTATCACAAGGAAGCCTTCCGTCCCCTGTTGTTCAATAATTTCATGAAGTGTCCTTCCCTCCTGCTCCTGAATGACCAGATCCGAATCCATAAATGACATGCCAAGTCTTTTAGCAAGTACAACGCCTACCGTACTTTTTCCTGCCCCCGGCATGCCGATTAAAACTATATTTTTCATGTCCCTTTTGCCTTTTCAAAATTCTGTGAATTTGTGCCTTGCACAAATTCGCTGATTGAAAAATCTTCCGTATATGGATTTTTCAATCTTACTACTTTAAATATGCAATAACTTCTACTTCGCAAAGTACTCCCTTAGGAAGATCCTTTACTGCCACACAGCTTCTTGCCGGCTTTTCTGTAAAATATTTTGCATATACTTCGTTAAATGCTGCAAAATCAGCAATATCAGCAAGAAAACATGTTGTTTTCACTACATTGTCATAGGAAACGCCTGCTGCCTTCAATATTTCACCAACATTCTTAATAGACTGCTCTGCCTGGGCTTCGATGCCCACTGCATCAACATTTCCTGTTTCCGGATTGATTGGAATCTGACCTGATGCATATAACATATCTCCTGCTATAACTGCCTGTGAATATGGTCCGATTGCTGCCGGTGCTTTTGGGGTACTGATTTTCTTCAACATAATATTTCTCTCCTTTATCGTTTATTCTTCAAACTCAACTGTCACATAAAATCCCCGTTCATTCTCGATAACAGATAATACTTTTCCACTTCTGGCAAGAAGCCTTTCTCTGAATGGTATATTCCCTGACATGGCAAGTGACGGATCAATTGTGTAATAGTAATTACTTGGTAGAACACCCTCAGTAATGGTCACGATATCTCCTTCACTGACCAATCCCGGACGTTCCATTTTAAATTCCATTTGACGCATCTAACATCCCTCTTTCGTAACAATCCAGCTCATTTCATAATTACACTGAACAGTTACCGCCTTTCTAGATAATCATGCTTCAAGATATGGAAAAAGTCAAGATAAACGCATAAAAAAACCCATTGTTACGTTAACAATGAGTTTTTATCAATATAAGTTTTCCCAACTTACAACCGGCTCTGATATCATGTTATATCGGATTTTAATTAGAATATCAGATGGCAATATCGAGTTTTGTTCTCGCTGTGCCTGCCTTTTGCTGATTCTTCACCATGAACAAGGCTGTAGCAGATCTGTGATATACAGCCGCTTCATTGATTGTTCTGGTAAGATCATTGATTTTCTGGGAAAGCTGGACATTATCATATTTTGTAAAGGATATACCGTCTCCATTTAAACGGTCTATTTCATTAGTCAGCTTTTTAATCTCACTTTGAAAGTTAAGTCTGTCCTGTATGGAAAAGTTACCATTGATAATCTGGCTTGATAAACCATCCATCTTCTTCATCATATCATCAATCTCAGACGCAGTTGCAAGCTCCTTCTCCTGCTGTGCTGCAATCTGCTCCAGTCGCAGGCTTTTACGCATTCCTGCTGCTGAAATAGATACCTTTACAGACTCTTCTTCCTGTTCCGTTTTTTTCTCTACTTCTACTGCTTCTGCTTTTCCGGCTTTATGGCGCTGATTTCCATCTGAACCCATATTGTCAACCGCTATTGCTGCTGTGTTAAGCTGCAATGTTACACCTGCATTTTTAACCTCCATACATGATTCCTTTCCCTTATATATCGCGCAGACCCCCTCTTGCCTGCGCGTATTTATAAGTAAATACTTATGTTGTCATTTTATGACTGTATTCTATGTTAACTATCCCCTTATGCTATATATATCGGATGAAGTTGTCATAATATTATAGCTATTTTCTATTTTTTTTATTTTTTTTGTATTTTTCTAATATTTTCTTCTTTTTTATGTTGTTTCATGAAACATTAATGCATTTCTTGTTATTTTATAATATAATAAAGACATCAAAAAAGAATTCTTTAGAAAGGGCTTTCGATATGGCAGTAAGATCAGATAAAAACAACATCCCCTATACTTTTTCTTCTGAAATTCAGGCTTGTATACATGATACGGAAAAGAATATGGAATTAATATATACATCACAATATAAGCAGTTTAAACCATATTGTGAGAAGCTATTGATGCATGCCATAGAAGAACAATCCGATTATCTGTTTGCTCTCGCATATTATTATTATGCGCAGTATTTTGCAACCGATAATGACTATATAAACACCATCAGTAGTGCTCTGGAGGGAATTAAATACCAGCAGAAGGTACAGCTCAACGAGCTGATTGCCCGCTCCTACAATATTCTTGGCGTATATACGCAATCTGCAGGTGATGTAACAAAAAGTGTTGAATACCTGTTAACAGGTGTTGATTTCTGCAATCTGCACCACTTGGATTATGCTCACTGTATGCTTGCCGGTAATTTGGCTGATATTTTTCACCGGACTTCTAACTTTGACCGCGCATTACATTATTATGATGAATCTGAATATTATTATAACAAATGTTATTCTGACTCTAATATAAGTTCTTATAATACTATCATTTGTTTATATTGTAACAAATGCTATTGTCTCTTATCCATTAATAGAATAGACGAAGTCAAAGAATTTACCGAAAAGCTGTCACAAATTATAAAATCTGCAAGGGAATCCAACCAGATTATCCCTGAATTTGTCGTTAATACCTATTATGCTACTTATTATCATAATATCGGAAATAGTGAAAAAAGAGATTTCTATCTGGAGCTTGCTAAAAAGTATTTTCATTCATTGAATAGTTATATTCATCTTATGGAAGATATCAAAGCATATCTAAAATTGTATAAAGAACTTGGATATTTTGATGAACTTATTTCTATCCTGGAGTCCTATATTTTGAAATGTGAACAGGATCAGGCGCCTTTCCACATTTCCAGTTTTTTCTTAAGCGAGCGCCTTGCATGTGCCAGGCAGTTAAATGATATGGATACTTACCTGTTGTATGCTCAGAAGTTTTTCGATGCTTTTCAAAATGACCAGACGAAAAATTCCGATGCAACTCTTCGAGCCGAGGAAACGCACCGCGAGTATAACCGTATCCAAAAACAGCAGTATGAAATGCATCTCTTAAACGAAAAACTTTTGGTTCAGTCACAGCATGATACCCTGACTGCCCTGCCAAACCGCTCTTATTTAAACAGCTATGCCGAAGAAACGCTCGCTGCTGCCTGCAAGAACCAAGTAGCCTTTGGTATTGAAATATTAGACATTGACCATTTCAAACATATCAATGATACCTATGGGCATATGGCGGGAGACAAATATCTGACCTCCCTCGCAGATCAGCTTCAACACATAACAGAAGAATTCTCTGATGTCTTTGCAGCCCGTTATGGCGGTGATGAATTTGTCATTGTTTATTACAACAAAAACATAGCGGAAATTAATCAGATTATGGAAAAACTGCAAAAATATGTTTCTTCCATTAAGCTTCCCGAAATCGGTCTGGTAGGCGTTGATTATCTCACACTCTCACAGGGTTGTTGCAATATGATTCCTAATCCGGCTAACCGAATCTGGGATTTTTTATCTACTGCTGATATCACCCTATATGATGTTAAAATGAATGGAAGAAATGGCTTCCTTGTACGTGATTCTTTTCATAATGCCATATAATCCGGAAACCGGAGCTTGTTACCTGCTCCGGTTTTTTACAATTTCTGCATATACCCTGCTTGCATTCCAGCTTCTGATAGACATATTCTCTGTTTCGCAGTCAACCTTCCAATCATACTCAGCAAGAATATAATCAATTCTTCTCCTATTTTCAGGCGAATCATTCACTTTGGTAAGCTCATAAACAGCCGGAGCCGCATCCAGAGAAAGATCATATACCAAATACCGAGAATCCATACTTTCGCCTTGCATCTCCTGCGTAATATTATACCTTGCAATCCAATAATCGGGATGAATTCCTGCAAAAGTAAGATATCCTATCGTAACCGTTATCAGTAAATAACGAAACAGGCCAAACTCCTGATTCCAGATATATAGGATAACCCCGCCAAGAATAAGTGCTATCATCAACAATGCCCACAGAACAAATACTCTTAAAAAGGTCAATTGGTAACTACTGATATAAAGAATCATTCGATACGCACTGGAAGCTACCATAATATAGGTACATCCGGAAATCAGTGTAAGCATAGCCTGCAGCCATTTATTCTTCCGAAAGAAGCCAAGACAGCAAAGTACCAGACAAATATTAAAGAGACAGATAAATAGCAGTTGAAAAAATCCTTGTCTTGCATAACCTGCATAGGTATACCCTTCCGGAAGTGTCATCCAGCCAAGAAAAAGTCCAAAAATCTGAATCCCACAAAACAGACAATACACTACTGTAATCAGACTAAGAAATGCAATGGCAATAAATGCATCACACTCTATCGTTTTTGTCCTGACTGCAGCCTCTATGTACTCCCGTTTTCCAATATAGGTAAGCAATCCATAAACAAGCAAAAAGCTCCATCCTATCATCCAAAGAATCTGAAACCATTCTCCATTTGTCAGAAATTCCGGCAAACTCCAAGAGAATAACGAATCCCATGCCTTACATAACATTTCATTGAATAAAGCATCCGCGCTTCCAAGCAGTAGAAGGATAAAAAACAATACCGGAATGCTGATTCCAATACCAAGAATTCCGTACAAAATCCTCTCTTTTCGCACTTCCTGCTCAGTGCTTCTTTCCCTTTTCTTTTCCCTTTGCTTATTGCTCCAATAGGCGTCCATAACCGGTTTATAAATCTGTGTAAAACTTCCAAACACTAAATGCATCAAAGCCTTTCCCCATGCACCCAATCTCCATGCAAAGCTTTCATGAAAGCTTTCCAGTAGCCATACCCCTATCAGTACGGTGATGAAAAGACGGTTTAAAGAAATCAAAACCCATGAGTCTGTTGTACAATTAATGATTCCAAGAAGAATCATCGAGCCCATCAAAAAGCGCCTGTCTCTTGCGGCAGTAGCCCCAAACTTTTTCAAATAAAAGCAAAAAAAGTAAAGGGTTCCGCCTATGAAAAAAGGGTAGGTAATACCTGACTTATTATGATAAAGACAAAAAGTATAAAATAATGCATAGAAAAAGCATCCTACTGACAACATTCGAAAGCGTAACGCACACTCTTTATGCTCATTTTGTTCCTTTATCTCCTGCATTTCCTGAATTTTAGGCGCACTTTCACAAGCCTGCTGTGTTGGCAGACCATATAACTGATTATCCATATGATATTCTCCTCTTTCTGAATCTCCTGCCGAACAGGCAGAGTTACTGATTATTCCTGTTCCTTTGTTTCTTCGTCATCTTCTACATACTCCAGAATATCTCCCGGTTGACAATCCAGAGCCTTGCAAATGGCATCCAGTGTAGACAAGCGTACCGCTTTTGCTTTATTGTTCTTTAAGATGGACAGATTTGCAAGCGTAATGTCTACTTTACCCGCAAGTTCGGTAAGTCCCATTTTCCGCTTTGCCATCATAACATCCAGATTAATGATAATCGACATAGTTGTTCCTTTCTAAATCGTAAGGTCATTTTCCAGTTTATATTCAACAGCCTTATCAAATACAAATGCCAGTACCTTACTAAACAGCCCTGCAATCACAAACACCAAAACTAATGTCAGCATAGTCACGGTAAGGTAAAGCAACGTCCTTACCAGACAGATTAGTGCTATCAGAAAGCTATAAGTTCCCATTCTTTGCAGGCTAACAACATTGTCCCTGACAAAACAATCATCTGCAAGAACGGTGCGAAACATCTTACGCAGCTCCCCAATAATGAGAATTGCAAGAACACCCAGTATAAAGTAAATAACCACAGCCTCCTTATACTGCTCCACAAATATCTCATAAGAGAAAATTTGCCCAATCCACTTCACCGTCCATGGTAATGTAGCTGTTACTATCATTCCTGCAAAAAACATAAAATCAAGTAGATATTTTGTAATTATGATAACGGTTTCCTTTTTCATATTTACCTCCTAATCATCTCTCTATATATACCATATCACCATGCATATTGTTTTGCAAGAACATTTTATTGATTTTCGATAAATTAATATTATTTGTCAATATCAAAAGGGCAGGATACATCTTCCTGCCCTGAACCCAGTCTCTTTATTTTTCTCGTAACTACTCAGTACCTTCATAGTTACGAGCACAAATCCATGCAAAATCACCTTCGGTGATGGATTTGTGCCTGCTACCACCAATCTTTCTCACGGTCAGCGCAGTAAATGCGCAGACCTGCTGAACAGTTACTTTTTCTCTATTCCACCGCTTCAATCACTACGCCATGTGCGATTCCAGGCACATTCTGACCCTCATTGAAGCTGGTTTTGTTAAGCAATGCACCAGTCGGTAAGAGCAGGATTCTATTCCACTCTCCGTCCTCGATTTTCTTTAACAGATATGCAGACAACACCGTTGCCGCACAGCCGCATCCGCTTCCTCCGGCATGTACATCCTGCTTCTTTGTATCATACATAATCAAACCGCAATCATAATGCCGGTCGCTGATATCAATCTTCTGCTCCTGTAAAAGTGCAAAAAGTGCTTCGCTTCCAACACTTCCCAAATCACCTGTAATGATTGCATCATAATCCTTTGGCGTTCTTCCAAAGTCAGATAAATTCGTCTGAATCAAATCTGCTGCCGCAGGAGCCATAGCGCACCCCATATTAAAAGAATCCTTGATACCGTAATCTACAATTTTGCCCGGTGTGACTCCGGTTATTCCGATCTTACGCTTATAATTATCCTTTGCGGCCTTCGCCTTATTGCTAAGAGTGGAAGGCTGCAAAATAAAACCTGCACTTCCTGTCACTGTCCAAGACGCATATAGCGGTCTCTGTCCTCCGTATTCCAATGGAAAGCGAAATTCCTTCTGCGCACTGGCAAAATGGCTGGATGTCAGGCACATCACAGTGTCCGCATATCCCGCCGCAACCGCCATACTGCCAAGACAAAGTGACTCTCCACAGGTAGAGCAGGCTCCAAATAATCCAAACAGTGGAATCTGATAATCCATAACGCCAAAAGAGCTTGCAATAGACTGTCCTAACAAATCTCCTGCGAAAAGATAGCGTACATCCTTTGCTTCTAATCCTGTCTTTTGCAAAGTTATTTCGATTGCTTCTTTTTGTAAAGCACTCTCTGCCTTTTCCCATGAATCTGCACCAAACATATCATTTTTGTCATTTCCTACTTTATCAAAATATTGCCCCAGCGGTCCTTCCCCTTCGGTCTGTCCCACAACAGAGCCGCTTCCCTTTATCAAAACCGGACTGCCAAAGGCAATGCTTGATTTTCCTATCGCCTGATTTGCTCCCATATGCTTCCTCCTCGTGCATAACTCGTTTTTATTCATTTTTCCCAAAAATCATATTGTTATTCTTTTTTCTATTACATCAAAAAAATGACATCAGCAAAGCCAATGTCATTTTACAACTATACCATTTGTGTAAGTTTTTCTTCAAAATCCGCCTCCGGAATCGGCTTAGAATAGAAATATCCCTGTGCTACATAGGCTCCGATTTCCTTCATCAGATCAACATCTGTTTCTGTCTCAACACCTTCGCATACAATCTGGGCTTCCAGTTCTTCTCCAAGCTTCACAATACCGCGCATGATCTTTACCTGACGATTATGATCCTCCTGATTAAGCAGGAAAGAACGATCCAGCTTAATAACCGAAGCCGGTATCTGTTCAAAAATACCAAGTGAAGAATATCCGGCGCCAAAATCATCAATGGACAAATGAATACCCTTTTCTTTCAAAATATCCAGTGTCTTCTTTACCATGTGCCGTTGAAGTTCTTCTACAATAAGGGTCTCCGTAATTTCTATCTCAATCAAATCCTTTGAAATCCCATAACGGTCAAGGATTTCAATTAAATGCTCCGGAAAGCCGGGCTTAATAAAGTGCATTCTTGAAAAATTACAGGAAACCGTCACTACCGGCAAACCTGCATCCAAACGTCTGCGAAGCATTTTGCAAACCGATTCAAATACAAAAAAGTCAATCTCTGTTATCCTGCCAATCTGCTCATAATATGGCACGAAAAATCCAGGTGCTTTCACCTTTCCTCCTTCTGTTGGATCAAGGAAGCGTACCAATGCTTCCGCGCCCACAATTTTACCATTACGGATATCTACCTTCGGCTGATAATATGTCACAAAATCCTTATTAATATCCACGGAATCTAATAATTTTTCACGTTCATGGCGTTCTTTAATTAAAACTTCAAGTCCTTCATCATATGTCCTGATTCCATCTTCCTTACTGTTTCCGGTAAATTCAAGCGCCTGATTTGCATTATTGATTGCCAGACGTAAATCGCTGTCATCCTGTGGGATGTAATAAATTCCCATATTCAATGACATATGATTTTCCGTATCACTCAAAATCCATTTTTCAACATGATTTCTTATCTTCTGAATTCGTTCCATGAATTCATCCTGATCTGCATAGCTCAAAAGCATCACAAAACGATCTCCCTGATCCCGCGCACAGATCTCTGTTTTTGGATCTACACTTTTAAGCAGAATATTGGCAACACCTTCCAGCAGATGTTCCCCTGCATTCCAGCCATATATAATGTTATAGCGGCGGAACTGCTCCAGATTCACATAGATTAACGCATACTGTATCTTGCGCTCCGGCAATAACTTATGCTCACCCCAATATATCAGGTAGTTCAGATTCCAGATATCCATTTTGGTATCCTGATACATAAGCTTCTGGATTTTTTTGCTATCCATGACAATATGTCTTGCTACAAATATAATGAGAATAATACATATAATTAAAAGACCAATAATCCAAAGACTGTACTCTTGGACAAAATTAATCACGCTGACCAATGGATAGGTATTTTCTTTTAGCATATACATATTAATTCGTTTTGAATCAATCGTAGGAATTGTCTTTTTAAGAATACTTAAAAGCAGTTTATCCTTTTCCCTGATTGCCATCGAAATTTTATATTCACTGCTAAATACATTCTTAATCTGCAGATTTTCATACCGGAATTCTGTTCGTAATAAATACTCTGCAAGATACCCATCACAGAGTACTGCATCTACTTCATTTTCCTTCAAAGCATCGATACATTCCTGCTGTGTATTATAAGTAAGCACCTTCGTTTCATCCGTCTGTACTGCAGTTCCAACCTTGTCTGTCAGAAAAGAAACCGTCGCTAACATTTTTATTTCGTCAATATTTCTGTCTTTTGCGGTCACCAGAACCAATGGAGCATTTGCATAATCACACGCTTTTGTCAGATAGCCTTCATTCAGTACTTTTTCTGTATCCGCACAGTATGCCAAAATGTCAATTTCACCATTTTGCAGGGCTTCACGCGCCTCCTTGCGATTTTCCATCTTGCAATACTCCAGTTTTAAACCGGTATTACAGATTCCGTTCTCTAACAGTTCTCTGGTAAGCCCTTTAAATTCTCCATCCTCCTCATAAGAGAATGGATAAAATCCATCCAGAAATCCTACTACAACCTCTTTTGTTTCCGCAATATATGCATTTTCTTCCGTTGTAAGCAATGATGTTTTATCGAATCTGCTGTAGAAGAACTTATTCATCAGTTCCGTTTCCAGTTCCGGACGATTCATCTTTAAGTCAGCAGTTGCCTGATTCAATTCACGTATCACATCATCGTTTCCCTGATAAGTAATATAATAAAATGGCTTTGGTGCAAATCGTCCAATCAGACGCTGTCCCTCTTTTACTTCCGTAAAGGTATGGACCAACGCATCTATTTGCCCTTCGGATAGCGCATTCTGCAAGTCTGCTGTTGAGGCATATTCTATAATAGTTGGATTTATAATTCCGTGATCACGCAGATATTGTAAGAATTCATCTCTTCGGACATAATTCTCTACCATACCAAAAGTAATCCCCTTCATCACTGTAAAATCTTCATAAGCGATTGTGCTTTCCGGATTTGTAGCAATAACACCAAAAGTATATCCGCTTGAAAGATCTGCATACTGGTAATTTTTAGCCCGCTCTGCCGAAAACTGTGCAGAGCCCACCAAATCTACCTGTTTATTGCTCAGCATCTGCAATGCTTCTTCCCAGCTGTCACATTCTACATACTCAATTTCCCAATCTGTATATTCACATAATGCTTTTAAATATTCTACGTCCATACCATCATAGCTTCCGTCTGCATTCACGATATGATATCCATCCATAGGAAAAAAAGCAACCCTTACCAACCGTCTTTCTGCTGCATAAGTATCACCTTCCATAAAAGGCAAAAATAAAGATAACATCCATACAAGGATGCCACTAAATAATATTATCTTTCTTCTTATAGACCATGTATTAGAATAAATAACAATCACATCCCATCTGCAAAATCATTGTTATAACATAACTGTTCAGAAATCATCTCCATTGTAGTGATATTCTGAACAATTACATTTTATCACACAATTCGTTGCAGTCAAAGCCTATTGTATTTTATTTTTAGAAAAATCAGCTCTTTTTCTATCAATTAAGAGAAGAGGACATTTCTGAAATCACTTCCAAAAATGTCCTCTTCTTTAATTTGCATATTTATCGCTCTGTGCCTTAATTAACTCAACATCATCAAAATAATTAATCTTCATTGCACTCTTAACCTCAGAAAGTGTCTGTGCTGCAACCTCTCTTGCTGCGTCGCTTCCCTTCTTTAAGATATTGTATATCTCAGGAATATCCTTTGCGTATTCTGCTCTTCTGTTTCTGATCGGCTCTAATTCTTCCTGCAACACATTGTTCAGGAATTTCTTAACCTTAACATCACCTAAACCACCTCTTGTATAGTGAGCTTTCAACTCATCAAGATTTGCATACTCAGGAAGATATCTTTCAAAGTGCTCCTGCTTGCTGAATGCATCCAGATAAGTGAATACCGTATTGCCTTCAAGATGTCCGGGGTCACTTACCTGTAAATGTTCAGGATCTGTATACATGCTCATAACCTTGGTTCTTACTTCATCTGCTGAATCCGCAAGATAGATACAGTTTCCAAGTGATTTACTCATCTTAGCCTTTCCGTCAATACCCGGAAGTCTCTTACATGCACTATTATCCGGTAACAATACTTCCGGCTCTACCAATACCGGTGCATATACGGAATTGAACTTATGCACGATTTCCTTTGTCTGCTCAATCATAGGAAGCTGATCTTCACCAACCGGAACGGTGGTTGCCTTAAATGCTGTAATATCTGCTGCCTGGCTGATTGGATAGGTGAAGAAGCCTACCGGAATGCTTGCTTCGAAATTTCTCATCTGAATCTCTGACTTAACGGTTGGATTACGTTGTAATCTTGAAACAGTTACCAAGTCCATGTAATAAAAAGACAGCTCACAAAGCTCTGAAATCTGTGACTGAATAAATAAAGTAGACTTTGCCGGATCAAGTCCGCATGCCAAATAATCTAATGCTACCTCAATGACATTCTGTCTTACTTTTTCCGGATTATCCGCATTGTCGGTCAATGCCTGTGCGTCTGCAATCATGATAAAGGTCTTATCATACTGCCCTGAATTCTGCAGCTCTACTCTGCGCTTTAAAGAACCTGCGTAATGTCCTACATGCAATCTTCCTGTTGGTCTGTCACCTGTTAAAATAATCTTACCCATTCTTCTACCTCCAAAAAAAGCTCTTATCCTATACAGGATAAGAGCTAAAATCTTCTTATTGCCACCATGTATAACATACCATCATATGCTTCCTTTCGTAACGGTAAGGCTGCCGTCAATGCCTACTAACAGCTTGCGCGTTCGGATTGCCCTCATGAGTCCATTCACTATTCCTTAGAATATCATGCTTCCAGCCTTTGCACGACTCTCTGTAAGTCCTTGGAATAACTACTACTCTCATTCATCGGTTTACTTTCTAAAGGATATCATCAAACACTTGGTTCGTCAAGGCTTCACAGTAACAAATTTAAAAACCTATATTTAATACTTTTTTACATTTAATTAATATTTATTCAATTCCTTATCAATCCCAAAAGGTGAGTACCACATCCATATTCATCAGTGACAGTTCTCGACATTTAGAAAAATCGTTGATATTCAGCCATGAAATGCATATAATATTAATTGATAGCTGAAAATAATATTAAGGAGCGATGGAAAAATGGTAGGACGAAGAAAAGAAGTTGCGGAGCTTAACAGACTATATGACAGTGATAAATCCCAATTAGTTGCTGTCTATGGGCGAAGACGTGTTGGAAAAACATACCTGATCGATGAAACCTTTAAAAGAAGAATCACTTTCAGGCACGCAGGTCTTTCACCAATAGAATCGGCAGAAAATGCAGTTGGCAGTCCATTAAAGATACAGTTGAAACATTTTTATAATTCTCTGCTTATGCATGGGATGAAGAAAAGTAAATGTCCTGAAAATTGGCTTGATGCTTTTTTATTGCTGGAAATGTTCTTAGAGAGTAAGGAAAACGGTAGTCGTCAGCTTGTCTTTTTGGATGAACTACCCTGGCTTGACACTCAGAAATCAGGATTCATAACTGCCTTTGAAGGATTCTGGAATACATGGGCATGTCATCGTGACAATCTGATGGTTATTGTATGTGGAAGCGCCACATCATGGATTTTGGATAAGCTCATTAATAATCATGGTGGTCTGTACAATCGCGTGACTTATGAAATCAAACTTGCACCTTTTTCTTTGCTTGAATGTGAAGAACTTTTTCGGAGCGAAAAAATAAAGCTGTCACGGTATGATATTGTGCAAAGCTATATGATTACCGGTGGAATGCCTTATTATTTGAATTATTTTCAGAAGGGAATGAGCCTGGCGCAAAATGTAGACCAGCTTTTCTTTACAGGTGGTGCAAAACTTCGAAATGAATATGAAAGACTGTTTGGATCTATATTTAATAATCCCGAAATGATGAAAGCGATTATCAGGCTGCTGAGTTCCAGAAATGCCGGGTATACCCGTAGTGAAATATCGGAAAAGACAGGATATTCAGCGGGCGGAACACTTACCGGAGCGCTAAATGCTTTGATTGCAAGTGACTTTGTGATGAAGTACGTTCCATTTGGTTTTAGCAAACGGGAAGAACACTATAAACTGATTGACCCGTTTTGTATGTTCTATCTAAAGTTTGTCGAAAATCAAGATTCACTAAATGATTCTTTTTGGCAACATAACCTGGCTTCACAAAGTGTAATTTCATGGAGAGGTTTTGCATTTGAGAATGTTTGTTTTAATCATATTAATCAAATTAAGTCTGCTCTTGGGATTAACGGTGTAAGTACGAAGCATTCCGCCTGGTCCAAAAGAGCAGATGATGAATTGGGTACTCAGATTGATTTAATAATTGAACGAAAGGACAATATTGTCAATTTATGTGAAATCAAGTTTTATGGTAATGAGTTTACCGTTAATAAAGACTATCACAAAGTATTGATTAACAGGCAGGAGCTGTTGGAAAAAGAAATATCTTCCAAAATGATCATTCATAATACACTCATAACAACCTATGGGCTAAAGTATAACGAATATAGTAGCGATTTTGATAATGTAATAACATTGGATGACCTCTTCACTTAAGTATTATAATCAGCCGCGAAATGTAAAAAGCACAAATTTGTGGCTGACTATCATCATGTATCTTTAAAAGTTCATTGTGTGTACCTCCTTGCAATTAACATTTGTTAACTACAATGACCGCATTTTGGACTGTATGTCAACTATATTTATAAAAATATCAAATCGTGTAAATTTCAATGAATACTGCCTGTACACATGATTCGTTATTGGATCAGAGGTTACTGAACAGTAACCATTGGTTCACTTCATTCCAACAACTTTAAGAGTTCTTTTTATGCTTCTGTTATGTTATACTAATTATAATAGTTTTCACAAAATATGGTAATTATTGAGAGGAATGACGATTATGAAAAAACAATCACTTATATTCTTATTAACAAGCCTTACCATGCTTACATTTACAGCCTGTGGCAAGGCATCAGAGCCTGCTCCTGCTGCAGCACCTGAAGTAGAAACTCTTCCAGCTGAATCTGACAAAGACGCGCAAACAACGCAAGAAACATCAGAACCTGTTTCAAATGACAAAAATGCCGTGACCATAGAAAATCAGGATATCAGTTATTGGACACCTACCGGAAATACAAAGCTTGCAGACATTCATTTGCAAACAGTCCTGCTTAATGATAGCGGAAATGAAGCTATTCTGAAAATCAATGAGGATTTCCTTAACACTTATAAGAATGCACTTACTCTTATTGATGGTTCCGGTTCTTCCGGTGAAAGCGATTTTCTATACAAGCTTCCGGCTTCTGCCTATGAACAATATGCCAGTATGGATGCTTCCGGCAACGGAGAGACCTTCTCACCCTATTATTACTATCAGGACTATTCCGTACAGCGTATCGATAACATGGTATTCAGTATTCTTGCAGAATCAGATTCCTATTGTGGTGGTGCACATGGTTCACAGTACCAGTACGGCATCAATTATGACATGAATACAGGTGAAATTTTGACGATTGCTGACATTTCTGACAACACTGACACTTTTATTTCCTACTGTACAGAGCAATTGCTTACGTTAGCTGCTGACAAGGAAGCAAATGGAACTGTCTTTTTTGAAGGATATCAGGATAATATAGCAGATATCATAAGTGACGATACTTTCTACTTCTCCAAAGAAGGCCTGTGCTTTATCTCACAGGAGTATATGCTTCAACCATACTCTTCCGGCACGATTGTCTTCTGTATTCCTTATGAAGATTTAAAAGATTATGTAAAGGCTGATTACTATCCAACGAATGCTTCCTGGAACTTTGAAATTACAGACACAGAGAAAGAACCCATAACCTATACTTATCAGGCTGATTTTCATGATGACGTAGTTGTTCCTATGTTGGACTCCTTCTTATCCTGGACCGGACTTTTATATTTTTATGGTGATGATGTGCAATTTGACTCCTTAACACCGGAAGCTGCTTTAAGCATGGCCGGCTTTGCCATTATATCCAATTATGCTTATGATGAAGCATGGTATGATGACAGTGTTGGTGGATATGCTATTCCGGATTCCTTAATCAATGCCTACACGGAAAACTACTTTGGAAAAACATACGATATTTCTTCCTTCCAGGCTTCTGAACTATCCCCTATGGTAGAACCTGCCTCACAGGGCGGATTGCTTGTTCAAGTAGGTGACTGGGGACTGGTTGCTCCAAAATACGAAGTTACGGATACCACTAAGAATGATGATGGTTCTTACACGGTATCTGTCAATTACTTTGCTTATGATTATGAGCTTTCCCAGGAATCCGATACGCTTGCAACAGCTGACTATATCTTTACCCCATATAGCAATTCTACCTTTGGCTATGTCATAACAGATATGAAGTTTACGCAGATTGGTACTCTGTTATAAAACATATGTCTTGTACCTTAAAGACCGCCTGTATACACAAGCGGTCTTTTTATTCCTTAATACATTCCTTCACCCAGCCTTTGAATCAGCTGGTTCATTTCCTCCTTGCTCTTTACATTCTTACTCTCGGCAAGAAGCTTTTCCTTCTCGTACTCTGTGAGTTTTCCATAATTATCAAGATCCTGTTGGTTCATTGCCATCCCAAAAGCCAAGCCAAGCGGCAGACCATTGGTCATGGCAAAATTGTCGTTATATCCATTGATATCCATATATCATACCTCCATGTCAAAAAAAAGATGATACTACACTACTGCAATTTTCTATAACATAAAAAGAAGAAATCATTATGACTTCTTCTTTTATTTTTACCCTGTGTATGATATTTCAAGCGCTTAATATATGGCTTTTTTTACATTTTTTACCATATTTACATTTATTCTGATTCAAGCATATATGCGTCATCCGGTGTCAGACGTCTCTGCGGTGTAAGTATGAGCCAGTCTGTTATGGCATCATAAGAATAAGTTCTTATATCCCCTTTCTTTATACCACTGACATAATATGGTTCCTGTGTCAGCATAGCCGTCAAATCCTGATCTGTGATTTCCTTTAATTCAAACCAGATATGCTCATGTGAGTTATTCTTCGTTTTGTATTCTTCATCAACCTCAAGGCCAAGTTTTACAAGAATCGTAACATCCTTCTGCTTCATGGCAGTCTTCACATATGCGAGTCTCTCCTTTGCCAATGCTTTCATTCGTTCCGTTTCCTTCAGTGTAAACATATACATGGGATTATCTGTCAGTAAATCATCCACAACAGAAACCGGCGCAAATTGTCCCTTTTTAAATGACTCCTCGTCCAGATAAAGGAAAATCAGACTTGTATCCTGATTGTGTGATTCCTTTCTGTCTTCTCTTCCACCCAAAATTCCTTTGTCGTAAAAGCCTATTGCATCTTCCCATGGTACATAGGTAGTAACAAGACTATATCCCTGACCAAGATTTGCCAGAAACAATGGTTCATATGGATGAATCGGCTCGTCCAGCTCAAGCATTCTGTTTGCCATCGTTTCTATCACATTATAGTGTTCCTGATAAGTCTCTTTATGGGAGTCCAATATTTCAAGTTCTGTCAGATTACATCGATTCAAACCATGTGAATGAAGCCATACGCAATCCTCATCTTCGTTATATACAGCCTGCACCGTATATAAATATCGTGGTGCAGGAGGGATGTCAGACCTTGCTGCAAGTGCTACCCATTTTCCTGACAACACCTTTTCCGAGCTGTCATCAAACACAGCTAATTTCTCCGGTAATATGGTATCAATCAATTTTAACTGCAAATGATACGATTGCAAAGCATTTTCACCAAAATCAAGTTCAACTGCCAATCCATTCTCAGATTTTTGTATTTCCTCCACATCGATATCGCTAAAGAAATGCTGAATGCGATACATCTCCGGTACGGAATAGGTTGTTGGATACACTTCTGCCTGAAAAGTACTGCCCTGATAAAGAATTTCCAGATATAACTTTTCTTCCTGCATATTCATCTCGCCCAGCTTGAAATCCTGTGCATCCCTAAGCCTTGACAGAATTCCATCCAGATCCATTAAATCCTCTTCCTTTTTTGGTACTACCAGCATATATGATCTTTGTTCCATATTGCATCTATCTCCTCTCTCAATTTTCCTCTTTCAGAATACGACACAAATCGTACAAATTCAAGAAAAAACACTTTCTCAAAGATTTAGCAGTAAATGCTAAGTCATGTCTGAACAGGAACTTCCTGCTTTCTGTAAGCTTTTTCCAGCTTACCAAATACCAAGAGTATGCTGCATACCAAGGCTTACTGCTGTAATTCCAATCCAACAGCATAATCCCATAATAATGGGCTTTCCACCTGTTTTTACCAATTTAACAATATTGGTGTTCAATCCAATTGCTGCCATTGCCATAATGATAAAGAACTTGGACAACTCCTTAAGTGGTGTGAAGAAGCTTGCCGGCACGCCAATGGAGGTTGCAATCGTGGTAATTACAGAGGCGCCAATAAAGAATAAGATAAAGAATGGAAATACCTGCTTCAAGGAAACCTTTTCAGATCCATTTCCGCTTTCTTTTCTAGTACGGATAAAAGCAAGCACTAACGTAATAGGAATAATGGCAAGTGTTCTTGTAAGCTTAACAGTAACCGCTTTATCCAAGGTCTGACTTCCAAGTCCATACATGCTGTCCCAGGTAGAAGAAGCTGCTGTTACGGATGAGGTATCATTGATTGCCGTTCCTGCAAAGATTCCGAATGCTTCACCTGTTGTTCGGTCGAAACCAAGCCATGAACCAAACGCAGGAAACAGTACTGCTGCCAGCACGTTGAAGAAAAAGATAACAGAAATTGCCTGTGCAACCTCTTCATCATCTGCATCAATAACAGGTGCCGTTGCCGCAATTGCTGAACCGCCACAAATTGAAGAGCCAACACCTACCAGAGTGGATATTTTCCCGGGAATATGCATAACCTTACAAAGTATATAAGCAATAATCAAAGAAATAGAAATTGTTGCAACAATAATTGGTAAGGACTGTGCACCTGTCTGTAGGATAACCTGCAGATTCAAACCAAAACCAAGTAAGATAACAGCATACTGTAATATCTTCTTAGAAGTGAACTTAATGCCACTCTCAAATTGCGTCTTATCCTTCATGATTAATGTAATTATCATTCCTGCAATAATCGCAAATACCGGTCCCCCAATAATTGGAAACTGTTTTCCTAATAACCAGCAAATTACGGAAATAATAAAACATAACAAGATGCCCTTTCCATTTTTTTTGATAAACTCCATTGTGTCTTCCTCCTCATAAGGTTTCTCTTTTGTAATTTAAGAGTCAACCTCGAAAATGCGATGCATTGACTCTGTACAGGTAAATTTTACCAATTAATTAGCATCATGTAAAATTATGATACTTTATTTAACGATAAATTTTTGTTATGATAGATAATAGAATGTTTTTGGAGGGTTACGAAAATGTTAGACAGCAGAATACTTACCTTTCTTATGGTTTGCAAGGAAATGAATTATACAAGAGCGGCTGAAAAGCTCCATATTACTCAGCCTGCCGTATCACAGCATATTCAATATATAGAGGAATACTATGGTGTTAAGCTCTTTAGCTTCTCCGGGAAAAAAATGTCTTTGACCAAGGAAGGAAAGTTTTTGGAAACTTCTCTGACATCGTTTCATAATAACGAAATCTATTTGAAAGAACAGCTTTCTTCTATGACAGATAAGAAAAAGACGGTACATTTTGGTACAACGCTTACAGTTGGTGAATTCATGATTGCAAAACCTTTATCCTTATTTCTCCTAAAACACCGGAATGCAGACGTTTCTGTTTCGGTTGCCAACACAAAAGAGCTTCTTTCCAAGCTTGATTGTGGTGATATCGATTTTGCCATTTTAGAAGGTGATTATCCGGAAACGCTTTATGCACATAAGCCTTATTTCACGGAAAACTTTATCCCCATTTGCAGCAATGATTATGCTTTTGAAAAAGAGCCAAAAAATATTTCTGATTTGATACAGGAACGACTTTTGCTCCGTGAAAAAGGCTCCGGTACCCGTTCTATCTTAGAACGTGCTCTCCTTCAGCATCATCTTAGTTTTGACGATTTTCCAAATACCGCTGTCATCGGAAATATGAATGCCATCAAAGAAATGGTCATTGCCGGCTGTGGCATCAGCTTTCTCTATGAATCCGCGGTAAAAAAAGAATTAGAAGATGGAAGCATAAAAAAAATCCCCCTTCAGGATTTCTCCCTCTGCCACGAAATATCTATCGTATGGAAGAAGAATAACCTGTTTGAGGATTCCTTTCAGGAGCTTTTTAAGGAGCTATTCTAACAAGCCTTAAATGCCAAGCATCTTTTTCATCTGCGCAAGGCGCAAATCAAACTGCTCGTAGAAATCGCATTCCTTGTCATAAGGCTCTATATAAAAGTATTGCAGAATCTGCATGGTGATTTTTTTGATTAGCTCATCATCCGCCTTTTCCTGTAAGTATTTTTGTACATCCTTAAGGAAATAATGCCAATCAGCAACAAATTTCTGATTACGCTTCACATCCGGTGTATCAATCCATTTACTTACCTTTACCTTCGCCTTATTCTCTTTGGCGCATTCGTGCACCTGCAAAATATAAGAAAAACTGTTATCTTCATAAATTCGCCCTAGCGGAAAGATTCTGCAAATGCCGGGGCGGTGCGGATGAATGCTACATCTTTCCTCTTCGTTTAAGAATACGCAAGGCTCTCCGGCTTTCTCGGTACTCATTCTCAGATTTGGTAAAATCACGCCATCTACAATATTCAGTTCTATCTTTTCACCAAGAAGAGCCTCAAACTTAAGTCCCAAATATGTAGTAATACGGTGCAAATCCAAAGGATCTAATACAATAGAATTCCCCATTCCATGACAGCACGCACTACAGCCCTTGCAGTCATCACAGTCTGCCTTTACCATATCTGTCAACTGATAGCGTTTGCCATCGGTTATTGCTTCTAAATCACAGTCTCTTAACATATCTTATTGTCCTTCTTTATTTAATATTTTTAGTATTCTGTCGCCATACTTTTCAACTTTTACATTTCCAAATCCTGATACCTTCAACAAATCCTCTTTTTCACTTCATCAGGAGCTTGCTCTTTAAGTTTCTCCAGTTTTTCTATATATTCAGAAGTATCACTCGTTTCTTTTAGGAAAACAGTTCCTATTCTCTTTGTAAATAATCCCATTTGGTATTCTCCTTAGATTATTGGTATGAATTGATAATGATTTTTTTATTATATCATGAGCATAGCTCATGATTACCCACATTCGCCAAATACTTCGTGCTTGGCTCATTGTCTACATTATATCATATAATATCATTTTATTTAACAAGTCATAAATAGTAATCAATATCCAAAGGATAACCCCGATAAGGTATAATTTCAACGGAAATGGATAAATTATACCTTATCGGGATATTTTTGCTGACTTGAAATTGTAAATTCCAGTGCAGATTTAAATTCCACACCTCCTTTTAAAATTATAAATTTTAGAGGATTTTTTGAGCAAACATGGTAAAAATCTGTTATAATAAGCACAAC
>JALEWA010000143.1 GCA_022788085.1 Lachnospiraceae bacterium | reverse complement strand
ACGGAAAGTAATTGCATATCTTCTTTTTTCTCAGAATCCATTGCAAGATAACAATCCATATCAATTGTATTGCTCCAACGTCTGTCGGCTACCATAGAAGATGCTCCCAGCCCAAAACCGACATATGCCTTTCTGGTCCAGTAAATTGTGTTATGACGGCTTTCAAAACCTTTCCTGGCATAGTTGGATATCTCATATCTTTCATATCCATGCTCACGTAAAATCTGTTTGGTACGTTGATACATGAATCGATCCTCGTCCTCTGATGGAAGCGGGGGATATTGGTCAAGTCTGTCAAATAATACAGTTCCTTCTTCAAGAATAAGACTATATGCTGATATGTGCTCCGGTTTCAACGTGAGCACTTTTTCGAGGGTATCTTCCCACGTCTTGCAACTTTGTCCCGGTAATGCAGACATCAAATCAACATTGATATTAGTAAATCCTGCACTTCTTGCCATTTCATAAGTATGAAGGAAATCCTCCCATGTATGAATACGTCCCAGCAACTTCAACTCTTTGTTCTGGGCCGACTGTAAACCAATACTCAGGCGATTCACCCCAGCCCTTCGTAATCCCAAAAGTTTCTCCTCATTTGCAGTCCCCGGATTCATTTCTATGGTAATCTCAGCATCCTTGCTCATATGATATTTCTTCCTTAAAAGTGCAAGACATTCTGCAATATCACATGCTTCTAAAATAGATGGTGTTCCACCCCCAAAAAATACTGTATTTACCACGAAGCCTGAATAGTTTTTTGCTTCTTCCTCTATTTCCCTTTTGAGTGCAGCTAAATACCTCTGTTGGTTTTCCTTCGTTGCAGGTGCGGAAAGGAAATCACAGTAAACACATTTCTGCACACAAAAAGGGATGTGAATATACACACCAAGTGTTTCCATACACATCCCTCCTTTTCTATCTTTTTATTTTCCGTCATCAAGCTTTAGGACAGCCATAAATGCTTTCTGCGGGATTTCAACATTACCAATCTGTCTCATACGCTTCTTACCTTCCTTCTGCTTCTCAAGCAGCTTCTTCTTACGCGAGATATCACCTCCATAACATTTAGCAAGAACGTCTTTTCTCATAGCCTTAACGGTTTCTCTTGCGATGACTTTGCCCCCAACTGCTGCCTGAATCGGAATCTCAAATAAATGTCTTGGTATCTCATCCTTAAGCTTCTCACACATCTTTCTGCCTCGCTCATAGGCAGAATCCTTGTGCACGATAAAGGAAAGAGCATCCACTTCTTCCTTATTAATCAAAATATCAAGCTTTACAAGCTCTGACTGCTCATAGCCCTTAATATCATAGTCAAAAGAAGCATACCCCCTGGAACGTGACTTTAAGGCATCAAAGAAATCATAAATAATCTCATTTAATGGCAGCTCATATCTTAAAATAGCTCTTGTTTCTTCAACGTATTCCATGCCAAGATAACGACCTCTTCTCTCCTGACATAGCTCCATGATAGAGCCGATGAATTCTGTCGTTACCATGATTTCTGCTGTAACAATCGGTTCCTCCATATAATCTATTTCTGATGGATCCGGAAGATTTGACGGGTTAGTCAGCTCGATAACCTCTCCACTCGTCTTATATACCTTGTACACAACGCCCGGTGCTGTCGTCACAAGATCAAGATTGTATTCACGCTCCAGCCTTTCCTGAATAATCTCAAGATGAAGAAGTCCAAGGAAACCGCAGCGGAAGCCAAATCCTAACGCGATGGATGTCTCCGGTTCATAATACAGGGAAGCATCATTTAGCTGCAGCTTCTCTAACGCATCACGTAAATCTCCATATTTTGCACCGTCCGCAGGATATAATCCACAAAAAACCATAGACTGAACCTTTTTATAACCGGGAAGCGGCTCCTTGCAAGGTCTGTTGGCATCTGTTACCGTATCACCAACCTGAGTATCCTTTACATTCTTAATCGATGCTGTGATATAGCCTACCATACCTGCTGATAGTTCATCACATGGAATAAACTGCCCGGCACCAAAATAACCTACCTCAACGACATCTGCCGTTGCTCCTGTTGCCATCATTTTGATGGTAGTTCCTTTAGCAACTTTTCCTTCCATAACACGACAAAAGATAATAACACCTTTATAGGAATCATAAACAGAGTCAAAGATAAGTGCCTGTAAGGGATTCTCTTCACTTCCCCCCGGCGCCGGAATCTTATGGACTATTGCCTCTAAAACTTCTTCGATGCCGATGCCGTTTTTAGCGGAAATCAATGGTGCATCCTGCGCCTCAATACCAATTACATCTTCAATCTCATTCTTTACCCAATCCGGTCTTGCACTTGGCAAATCAATCTTATTAATTACCGGAAATACGTCAAGGTCATGATCCAAAGCCAGATAAACATTTGCAAGTGTCTGCGCCTCAATGCCCTGTGCTGCATCAACGACAAGAATTGCCCCGTCACAGGCTGCCAGTGCCCTGCTGACCTCGTAATTAAAGTCTACATGCCCCGGTGTATCGATGAGGTTGAATATATATTCTTCCCCATCCTGTGCCTTATACACAGTACGTACCGTCTGTGCTTTAATCGTGATGCCTCTTTCTCTTTCCAATTCCATATTATCAAGAACCTGATCCTGCATTTCTCTGCTGGTCAAAAGTCCTGTTTTCTCAATTATTCTGTCTGCCAGGGTAGATTTACCATGGTCTATATGTGCAACGATACAGAAATTTCTGATCTTACTCTGGTCAATGTGCCCCATAGTCTTCCTCCAAATCTATGTCATATTCTGTATGATTATAGCACAGAATCTTTCTTATTGTCCATGCTTGTTCTCTCCTTTTAATACCATCGATATGATATGTGCCAATGGTCTGCATGCATTCATTGCCTCCTCCACCGTATTTGTCTGTGCCCCTAGCTCTATCAGGAGACTTTTCGGTCTGTATTGCAGATTATATCGGTATCCTTTTAAATATGTTTTTCTTGTCAGTCCGGGATAATACTCATCTGCTGTAAGCTTCATTTGAAAAGCAAAAGCAAGATTCTCCTGTATATAGGGATTCGGCAGACTTGTCAGTTCTCCACGCGCTCTTGTGTAGCTTAACCCGTTAAAAAACATAAACTGTGCCATTTCCATCCCTTGTATATTTGTTACCAGCTTACGATTTCCATTCACCGCATCTCTATGTAAATCGATAATTACTTCAATGGAAGGATTCTTGGCAAGTACCTCCTCTAATCCGACAGCAGCTTTTGCATAAGCATCATCACGGCTTTCTACATCATACATCCCCATATGATGAATGACATTAAATCCATACTCTGCACGGAGGATTGCGCATAAGTATTCACCTACTCCCATAATTGTCGTCGCGGCATCCTGTGGATCAGAATCTATATAACCTTCCTGAGAATGTGTATGATATATAAGAATCTGTGGTGCCTGAGCTCCCTGTTTCAAAACGGCATCATACCCCATTAATATTTCATAGGATAATTGTTCATCCTTTATCATCGTCGTCGCATCCTCTGTATAAAAGTTCTTTTTCATAAACTCTACATTTTGAAGCTGCGTAGGCAAATAAACTGCCTGTTTCTGCTTTGTAGGAACAAATCCATTGGCTATCTCCTGTGTATTTGACAATGCCTGCGATTCTGCTCCCTTTTCCTGAAGCTGTACATCCAGATTTTCCTCTTTTTTCTGATTTTCTGCAAGCACAGCTTCCTCTAATGCCTTCTGCTCTAAATCTGTTGCATCCTCCCTTTTATACTGTTCTTCCTGTACTTCTTTAAAATCCACTACTTCTACCATATCATTATTTTTTTTCATCTCCTGCCCTAAATATTGAAAGGGAATATTGTCTGAAATATAGATAATCAGCTTTTCTGCCAATGTTTTTTCTGCATTTTCTTCACATCCATACAATAGATAAGGATGATACAGTTCCATCACCTGTTCTGCTAAAACTTTGTTTATCTCCTTTCTGACCGATATCCTGTCCTCCTTTATATCATCCACTGCCTGTATGGCAAGCGGCCCGAAAAGGAGAAAAAAGAAAAGCCCAACCACAAGCCGTTTATTCCCCTTTATGTCCCATTTTTTCACACTATCGCCCCTTATCCTGTTCCATATCCAGCGCCATATTGATTGCCTCTGAAAGAGTAAAGCTTAGTCTTTTTGTTGTCTCATCAATATTCTTCGCTGTTACATACATGTTATGAAGCTGTGTGTCCGCACTATTCCTAAAATAATCTAAAGATTCCTTTCCACCGGCAAATTCAGTGGCAAGCTTCTCTAAAGCATCATTTACAATGGTTCCGGCATCTACTACCATAGGAATCCCAATTGCAATGACCGGAACGCCCAAAGACTCCTTCGTCAATGCATTCCGATGGTTTCCGACTCCCGAACCGGGGTGAATTCCTGTATCCGTAATCTGTACCGTTCTATTTAGTCTCTTGGTGCTCCTAGCCGCTAAGGCATCAATTACAATGACAATATCCGGTTTTGTCTGATGAATAACACCTTTTACGATTTCTGCTGTCTCCATCCCCGTTTTTGCCATAACCCCCGGTATCAGACTGCTGATTCGATGCATTTTCTCTGCATGATATGCCTGCTTTCCATATTCATTAATAATATGTCTTGTAATAAATAAATTATCTACTGTTTCAGGGCCTAAGGCGTCCGCTGTGACATCTCTGTTTCCAAGTCCGACAACGAGGATGGATTTTTCTTCATCTATTCCCGGAAGCACACTTCTAAGTTCCTTTGCAAGTTCCTCAGAAATACTTCTATGATAATCTTCGTCGTACTCTTGTAGATCAGGTGCTTCAAAGGTTATATAAGTTCCTATTGGTTTTCCCATATCCTTTGCTGCATTCTTACTTGAAATAATAACTCTAGTCACATGTACGTCTTCCATGCAGTCATATTCCTCAAGCGCAACCCCTCGTATTTCTCCCTCTGCCTGCTTACGCATACTTTCTGTCGCCTCCAGGGCAAGGTCAGTTCTAATCTGTATCTGCTGCATAATCCATCCAATCTCCCTTCGTAGTAGTAAATGCTAAGTCCTTTTTGAGCAGTGTTCTTTCTTTTTCTATCATTATTTCCGACATTTTTTGAAATATGTATTGACAGAAAAGGTTCCATAAATTACAATATCTAAGTGTGTTTACATTAGAACGTCCGTGTCCGGATTTAATGAAACATTTTCATTGTAAAAATGACAATACTGGAAAATGGGAGGTGTTAAGCATGGCAAACATCAAATCTGCAAAGAAGAGAATTTTAGTTAACAGAACAAAGGCTGATAGAAATAAAGCTATTAAGTCTGGTGTGAAGACTGCTGTTAAGAAGGTCTACACAGCTATCGAGGCTAACGATAAGGAAGCTGCAGCTGCTGCTTTATTAAACGCTACAAGCGTAATTGATAAGGCTACATCTAAGGGCGTATACCATAAGAATTATGCTTCCAGAAAAGTTTCTCGTTTATCCAAAGCTGTTAACCAGATGGCATAGTCTTGAATATATAGAGTATATAAAAAACAACCCATACCGTCATGTGGGTTGTTTTTTATTACCTCTCTTTGCTCGAAGGAACCTTATGGGATTATTCCCTGTATCTTACTAATTCATATCTTTCATTCATCCAGTCAATTGCCTGTTCCATTCCTTCTTCACTAAAAGGAAACAGCTCTGAAATCTTTTTTTCCTCCGGTGTAGCTTCAAAGCAAAAAGGCTCCGGCCACAGATATACCTGAAGCTTCTTCTCTTCTTCTACCGTTTCCTGGTGAAGCATGTACCGCATTCCTTGATAGCTTCCTGTATAATCTTCTTTTTTTACGAAGTTCAATGACAAAAAGTCAGCTCTTGTCAACATCGAATCTCATCCCTTCCTTAGAACCGCCCGGTGCATGGCTGGGCAGCCTTTCAGACACCTGTCTTAGATAATACTTCCATTAGGGAACCTTTTTCTGACACATACTTATATGCAGGATTCTCCTCCGGCTTAAAGACAGGATAACGATTGATATAAAAGCCGTCTATTCCTGCTGCCTTAGCTCCTGCCATATCTGATTTTAATTCATTTCCTATCATGACGCATTCTTCTTTCTTAAGCTGATATCTGTCACATAAAATATCATAAAAATCAGGATCAGGCTTCATGCATCCCTCATCGGAAGAAATCAGAATACCATCAAAATAAGGTACTAAGCCAGTCTGTTCCAACTCCTGCCAAGTAAAACTTCTTTGCGCATTTGACAGCAGGTATATTTTTTTTCCTGCCTTCTTCAAGCCCTCAAGGCATGCAATGGTATCCGGGAAAAGGCTTAAATAGATATAGGAAATCTTTCTAAAATTCTCACATAAATATACAATCTCGTCATCAGAAAGAACATATCCTTTACCTGCAAAAACCTCGCGGAATACATCCTCAACCTGAATCTCAGGCTTAGAATGCGTTGAAGGCATATCTCTATGATATTTTTCAATCTTCTCATACCACTTATGAAAAACCTTCCAATCAAAGTAATACCCCTGCTTACGAAGCCATTTTACATACTTTTTAAAGAAATTCTTGCTAGACTCATCTGTATGAATATCAATTAAGGTACCATACAAATCAAAAACATAATTCTGATACATTTCTATTCCTCCTCGCTTCTATCTATGCCAACACCCTCTTCAAAATCGGGTATAAAGCTTTCCTTTGCTGTTTCGCCTTCCTGAATAAAAGCATTCTCAATTCCTAGTGAGATAGCAAAATCCACTGTCCTGTCGTACTCTCTTTCTGTAATCCTACGATTGATTTCAGGATAATGCGCCATCTGTGGTAGTGGCGTATATTGATTCATAATACTAATATAAACATCATCACCATATGTTCTATATAGCTGTTCTATTACCTTCCGAGAGTCCTTTGTATGCCCAGGTAAAATCATATGCCTGATAATAACTCCGCGCTTCATAAGTCCCCCTTCAAAGCCAGGTTTTCCTACCTGCCGCACCATTTCTTTAATTGCAGTGCTTGCTACCTCATAATAATCAGGTGCATTTGAATACTTTTCTGCAATCTCCGGGTCAAAATATTTACAATCCGGAAGATAAATATCAATAAGTCCTTCCATGGAACGTATCGTTTCTACCTTTTCATAGCTGCCTGTATTATATACGATTGGTATAAACAATCCCCTTTCTTTTGCCAGCCTAAGTGCATCCAAAATCGGCGGAACATAATGGGTAGGTGTTACAAGATTAATATTGTGAGCACCTTTTTCCTGTAATTCCAGGAATATCTCTGATAACCGCTCCACGGAAATTCTTTTTCCTGTTTTTCCGATTGCTATATTTCTGTTTTGACAATATACACATTTTAATGGACATCCTGTAAAAAACACAGTACCCGAACCTCTGGTTCCACTAATACATGGTTCCTCCCACATATGCAGCGATGCCCTTGCTACCACGATTTCTCCCGGCATGCCACAATATCCCGTTTGTCCTGCTAATCGGTTTACTCCACATTCTCTTGGACACAGATGGCATTGTTCTAAAACATTCATTCTCTAAGCCTCCTGATTTCCAAACAACCACTTATTCAGGCAACGATATACTTCATCTGGCTCAATCGGTTTTGAAATATGTCCATTCATTCCACATAAATATGAATTTTCAACATCACTTTCCAATGCATTGGCTGTCATAGCAATAATTGGAATCCGTTTTGCATCCTCCCGGTCAAGACTTCTGATTACTTTTGTTGCCTCATCGCCTTTCATAACCGGCATACGGATATCCATAAAGATTAAATCATAAGTACCTTCCTCAGTATCTTTAAATTTCTGGACAGCTTCCTTTCCATTCCTTGCCTCATCAATAATCAGCTCTGTATCCTCAAGAAAGCCCTTCACAATTTCCATGTTAATCCGCTTATCTTCCACAATAAGAATGTGCTTACCCGGATACTTATGCTGAACAGTAGAGAAATCTTTTTCATATACAGTCTCTGCTTCATCACATATCTTTAAAGGAATCATTACCGTTACCTTTGTTCCAACATTAACCATACTGTCAATTGTAATCTTGCCATTCATAACTTCTACAAAATTCTTTACAATCGCCATTCCAAGTCCGGTTCCTTCTATCTTCTCAGAAAGTGCAGTTTCTTCCCTTTCAAACGGTTGGAAAACTCGTTTTATGAACTCCTTGCTCATACCGATTCCATCATCAGTTACCACAAAGCGAATATTACAATTCTGATCCGAATCCCAGCTATCCTCTATTACATCAAGGGAAATCTTTCCAAAAGACTGTGTATACTTAACCGCGTTAGCTACCAGATTGGTCAAAATCTGCTTCACCCGCAATTCATCCATAATTAAAGTCTTATGAATCATATTATCATAATTAATAATAAATTCCTGTTGATTGGCTTCACACTTATTACGGAAAAATAATTCAATATCATAAATCAACTTTTCCACGTTTGCAGGCTTCTCATGTAAATCGATAATACCGCTTTCAATTTTATTCATATCCAGCACATCATTAATCAATGCGAGCATATTTTCAGAAGAAGCTAAAATCGTATTCAGGCATTTATTTACCTGTTCTTCTTCGTGAATATGTTTCTTTGCGAGATAAGTCATACCTAATATGGCATTCATAGGTGTTCGCAAATCATGAGACATATTAGACATAAAACGGCTTTTTGCATCATTAGCACTCTCAGCCTGTTTTAAGGCTTTCTCCAAATCTTTACTTTTCTCTGCAAGAAGCTTTGCCATTTCAAGCTCTTTCGCCTTTGTTTCAAGTTCCTTTTGAAGCTGTTCGGCAGCCCATATCTCATGCATTTTAGATTCATCAATATTCTTGACCAGAATTGCCATACGGGTACCGGATGGAACCTCTACCTTCGTAATATACTGATGATAATAATGATACTGCCCCTCTTTATCCCGCATTCGGTATTCGCATTCAGCACGTTCATCACGGTCTATGCGCTCATCTGACAGTTCTCTTAAATACTTTTCCCTGTCCTCTTCATGAATAACGGCCATTGTTTCCTGAATTAACTCTTCATAGCTTCCCTTTTCCTTAAAATTACCTAATTGTTCAGCGCAATGGATACACTCATATTTATTCGCTTCTATATCTCGGAAAGCAACAAGGCTGTAAATGTTATTCATAGCTTCGGATGCCAGAACTTCGTTCGTTCGAATCTGCATTTCTTCCGTATAATCACGCAGCGCAAAAATCATCCTTTCATTACCGATACCATATTCAGGAACCGGAAAGCATTGCAAATTCTTCCATTTCTCATCATATGACTTATAAATGAATTCAATTTTTTTTGCACCACTGGCAAAACGCTTCTTAATGTCCTCCATATCCATTAACTGCTTAAACATACCACGATAAGGAGGTGTCGTCCATGAAACAATAGCAAGCTGCATTAACTGAGTAAAATCACCCGTCAGATTTTTAATATAATTACCATAACGCTCTGCTGAGCGAATGATTTCATAAGAACCTTTATTTAAATCAACTACATACACTTCAAAGAAATCTCTGCTGAAATACATCAGCATTTCATCCCTTTGCCGCTGTTCCTTTTGCTGTTGGATAATCTCCCCTGCATTCTTAAAAGTATAAACTACAACCGGATTATCCTGTGTATATTCTCTTGATTTTGTAAAATCAAGCATTAACCACTTGTCATCCACACTCTGATAAACACAGGATATTACATGTTGTCCGCTTCCCAACTTTCTAAGAATATTTCCCGGCTGTATCGTTCGTATAAAATTCTCCTGATAAGCTGCACTTACCTGGCTATTCATATACTCCTCCATCATTTCAATGAAGTTCTGACTACTCTCTATACTCTTTATCTCTCCTTTAATCCTCTTTAACTTCACTACCTTACAATTATTCAGATTAACCAATCCAAAGTTCAAATATTCCTCTGTGACAGCAGCTGCAATTATTTCATTCATATTGCGCAGCATATATACCTTTCTATTCTGGAAAAGTAATATCAGCATACAAGAAATTACCAGAATAATACAAACCGTCTGCATAATAGTCGCCCTACGCGACATTTCTTTTGTCTGGGCTGTCGTCTCCACTAGCTTTCCTTGCGTCTGGTTCACAAAAAGCTCTATCGCATGAAATAGTTCTGATGAGCATTCCTCATATACTTCATCCATTAAATACTCCATTGCCGGTAGTGTCTTCTCATTTAAATCATATCCCTTCAAAGAATACTTTTTCACAAAACGTATATAACGTTGAATCACTTCGTCCTCGTAGTCTGTAACTCTCACATTATGTTCCTGAAACGCAAGCCGCATTGCATAAACTTCTCTCTTCTCAAGCTCCATGCACCTGAGCCGGATTTCCTGAATGCTTTCCTTTTCTTCCTCGCCTAATGGATGCTTCTCTATCTCGTCTAAAAGCTGTTCTCTTCCCTGATCATGCAAGACAATATCCCAGTATTCTTTAAAATAAGAAATATCATTTGTCAAAACATAATTACGTACGAGATATGTAAGATTATCCGAAACTTCCTGCATATCCTGTCCCAACTGTATTATTTCTGTCTGTGTCCTGCTTACCTGTTCATTTTCCTCTATTACATTCCGATAATGATTCCAGCTAAAGCCAAGAAGAACTGCTACTAAAAGTATAAAAACCAATATAATGACAATATTAATTCTAAACTTATTTATCTTCTGCATATCCGCAATCAATTGCTCCCTTTTCTACCATTCATAGTTATTATCTGTTCAAACCCCATTTTGAAAACATCACATGTTATTCTAAACAGATACATTTATTATGTAAATAATGTAACATACTAGCGGTCAATAAGAAAGTATTTTTCAGTATATGTAATTTTTCAGATAATTCTAGCAATTTTATTCATTATCATGTAGAATATTATATATACGATTGTTTCAACTTGTTATGGAGGGGAATATGTGGAGGTTTTTCATTATGAATTATACATTTCGTGACCCAGATAAACTTACAATGACATATACCGGACTTTTGCCGGGAAAAAAAGGAAAAGTTATACATGTTTCCTTTGAAAGGAAAACAGAGCGTGGAACAGATTACGCTGAGTTAATACTCCCCAGTCGGAAAATTCTTCATTCCAAGGGTTTTGATGAGGGCGAATTAGCACAATTACAGTTGTATCTGAAAGGACAGGAAAAAGAAATTATTAAAAATGCAAAGCAGCTCAATCATGATTTACTTTTTAAGCTCTGATTATTTATTCCTTTTTGTACTATAAATAGTAAACATCTTATTTTCCTCCCTAAAAAAAGAAAAGTCCCATCACATATTTGTAGAAATGGGATCTTTCCTTTCATGTCTCAATGATAATCAAATTATTCGTAATTCATTATTTATAATTAACGATCTTTCCAAAATCAGCCTTAAGAGATGCTCCTCCTACAAGACCACCGTCAATATCAGGCTGAGCAAATAACTCTGCTGCATTTCCTGCATTTACAGATCCGCCGTACTGAATACGAACTTCTTCTGCTGTAGCAGCATCATAGATTTCTGCGATACAGTCACGAATACCCTTACATACTTCCTGAGCCTGCTCTGTTGTAGCAGTCTTACCTGTTCCGATTGCCCAGATTGGTTCATATGCAATAACCATCTTCTTAACCTGATCAGCTGTTACACCAACAAGGTCAGACTTAATCTGCAATCTGATCCAATCCATAGTTACGCCTGTTTCTCTCTGCTCTAGAGACTCACCGCAGCAAAGGATTGGTGTAAGGCCATGCTCGAAAGCCTTTAATACCTTCTTATTTAAGAAAGCGTCTGTTTCGTTGAAGTAATCACGACGCTCAGAATGTCCTATGATAACATACTTAACACCGGCATCTACTAACATAGCAGGTGCGATTTCACCTGTGTAGGCGCCCTTTTCTTCAACATACATATTTTCAGCACCAACTTCTACGTTTGTACCCTTAACTGCTTCTACAACCGGTACAATATCAATTGCAGGAACGCAATATACTACATCTACATCATCTGACTTTACTAAATCCTTTAACTCAGCAACTAATTTTACTGCCTCGCTTGGAGTCATGTTCATTTTCCAATTGCCGGCTACAATTTTTCTTCTTGCCATTTCTATGTTCTCCTTAACAATCTATTCCTTCATCTACATGCTAAGAAGCGCCAAAGGCGCTTCTTATAGTAAGTTGCGCAATAGCGCAACTTACTTATCGTCTGCTGCTACAACACCAGGAAGTGCCTTACCCTCTAAGAATTCAAGAGAAGCTCCACCACCTGTTGAGATATGGCTCATCTTATCAGCAAAGCCTAACTGGTTAACTGCTGCTGCACTATCACCACCACCGATGATTGTTGTTGCATCTGTTTCAGCTAAAGCCTTAGCAACTGCGATTGTACCTGCTGCAAGTGTAGGGTTCTCGAATACACCCATAGGTCCGTTCCAAACAACTGTCTTAGCTGTCTTAACTGCCTCTGCATATAATGCAGCTGTCTTAGGTCCGATATCACAGCCTTCTCTGTCAGCCGGCATATTTGCTACATCATATACTTCTACTTCAACAGGAGCATCAATAGGATTTGGGAACTCAGCAATTGTTGTAGAGTCTACAGGAAGTAATAACTTCTTGCCAAGCTTCTCAGCCTTTGCCATCATTTCCTTACAGTAATCAAGCTTCTCATCATCTACTAAAGACTTACCGATTTCATATCCCTGAGCCTTTAAGAATGTGTAAGCCATACCGCCACCGATAATTAAAGTATCACACTTCTCAAGTAAGTTGGAGATAACATTTAACTTATCAGCAACCTTAGCACCACCAAGGATAGCTACAAATGGTCTTACCGGGTTTTCTACTGCATTACCAAGGAATTCGATTTCCTTCTGCATTAAGTAACCAACAACATTTTCTCCACCCTTTGCTGAGATGAACTTTGTTACACCTTCTACAGATGCATGTGCTCTATGAGAAGAACCGAAAGCGTCACATACATATACATCAGCTAAGTCAGCTAACTCCTTGCTGAACTGTTCACCGTTCTTTGTTTCCTCTGCGCCACGGAAACGTGTATTCTGTAATAATACAACATCACCTTCGTTCATTGCTGCAACTGCTGCTGTAGCAGCTTCACCTGTTACGTTGTAATCAGCAACAAAGTTTACAGGCTTTCCAAGCTTCTCTGAAAGTCTTGCTGCAACCGGTGCTAAAGACTCGCCTTCGTTTGGTCCATTCTTAACCTTTCCTAAGTGTGAACAAAGAATAACCTTGCCGCCATCTTTGATTAACTTGTTAATAGTAGGAAGAGCTGCAACAATACGTGTCTCATCGGTAATTTCACCATTCTTTAAAGGTACATTGAAGTCACATCTTACAAGAACTCTTTTTCCCTTTACATTGATATCATCAACTGATTTCTTATTTAATCCCATCTTAATATCCTCCATTTTAAATAAAATAAAAGAGCCCGGTCCTAAGACCGGACCCTTGTAGGTCTTTCATTAAGCTAACTCAGCGAAGTACTTAATTGTTCTTACCATCTGAGATGTGTAGCTGTTCTCGTTGTCATACCAAGATACAACCTGTACCTGTGTATTTCCATCTTCCATAGGAGCTACCATTGTCTGTGTAGCATCGAATAAAGAACCATATGTCATACCGATAACGTCAGAAGAAACGATTTCATCTGTGTTGTATCCGTAAGACTCTGTCTGAGCTGCCTTCATAGCCTCGTTGATCTGATCCTTTGTAACGTTACCCTTAACAACTGCAACTAAAATTGTTGTAGATCCTGTAGGGGTTGGTACACGCTGTGCAGAACCGATTAACTTGCCGTTTAACTCTGGGATTACTAAGCCGATAGCCTTAGCTGCACCTGTTGAGTTAGGAACGATGTTCTGAGCACCTGCTCTGGATCTTCTCTTATCGCCCTTTCTCTGTGGTCCATCAAGAATCATCTGATCACCTGTGTAAGCATGAACTGTTGTCATGATACCAGACTGGATTGGAGCTAAATCATTAAGAGCCTTAGCCATAGGAGCTAAACAGTTTGTTGTACAAGAAGCTGCAGAGATAACGGTATCTGTAGCCTTTAATGTTGTATGGTTTACATTGTAAACGATTGTAGGAAGATCGTTTCCTGCTGGAGCAGAGATAACAACCTTACGAGCACCTGCTTTGATATGTGCAGAAGCCTTATCCTTAGATGTATAGAAACCTGTACACTCAAGAACAACGTCAACCTTTAATTCTCCCCAAGGAAGCTTAGAAGCATCTGCTTCTTTGTAGATTGTAATCTTCTTGCCATTAACTGTAATAGAATCTTCGCCAGCTTCTACAGTCTTAGCATATTTGTATGTGCCCTGTGCTGTATCATATTTTAATAAATGAGCAAGCATTTCAGGACTTGTTAAGTCATTGATTGCTACTACTTCGTATCCTTCTGCATCGAACATCTGTCTGAATGCAAGACGACCAATACGACCAAAACCATTGATTGCTACTCTTACTGCCATGTTAATTTCCTCCTAAAATAGATAAATAAATTTTTATCATCTTTATATCTTGTCCAATTTATTTATACCTGTCAAAGGCTGGTATAAATGATTGACAAAATTTTATCAGCAAAATCATTCTACCTAATTATGCCACAAAATTCAAGACATATTTTGAAAAAAACAAAAAAACTTCTTCTTCTGTTCAAAAGTACATGTTTGTGGTACGATAAATAAGATAGTTTTATCAAAGATATCATAACGTAAGGAGGTTTATTCAATGGCTATTAAAACAGATTTTCATATGCACTCCAGCTTCTCAGGCGACAGCAATACTCCTATGGAAGAAATGGTGCAAAAGGCAATCAGTCTTGGTTTCTCACATATCTGCTTTACCGAGCATTATGATCCGGATTATGTCTATTCGAAAGACGAAAAAGAAGGATGCTTTGAAATCAATACTGATTCCTATTTATATGATTTATTAAAACTGAAAGCAAAATATAACGACCAGATCAATATTCGATTTGGTATTGAACTTGGATTACAGCTTCATATCAAGAAGGAGCTTTCTACCTACTATAAATCACATGAATTTGATTTTATCATTGGATCTACCCATATCTGCAACAGAAAGGATCCATATTACCCTTCCTTCTTCGAAGGTCGTAATGAGGATGAAGCTCATCAGGAATATTTTGAGACTGTACTTGAGAGTGTTAAAAAGCTCCCTTATTTTGATGTATATGGTCATCTTGACTATGTTGTACGCTATGGTCCAACCAAGAACGATAACTACACTTACCAAAAACATAAGGATGTATTCGATAAGATTCTCATCTCTCTTTTAGAGCAGGAAAAAGGAATCGAGCTGAATACAGGTGGCTTCCGTGCAGGACTTGGGCAGCCTAATCCTTGTATCGATATTCTGAAGCGCTATAAAGAGCTTGGCGGTGAAATCATTACCGTTGGTTCTGATGCCCATGCTCCTGAACAAATTGGATATGAATTTGATAAGGCAAGTGATATTTTAAAAGAATGCGGCTTTAAATATTATACTATTTTTGAAGGACATGTTCCGGAATATATAAAGTTGTAAAATAACAGACAGGAAGCACATAACACCTATTCTACCCAGGTGTAATGTGCTTCCTTTTTCATTCATAGTAAGTATTGAAATTCTCGTTAACAAATAATCGTTCCGCCGCCATAAACATAATCATCTTTATAGAATACAACAGCCTGTCCCGGCGTGACTGCCCGAACCGGTTCGTGAAAAGAACATTTAACCGTTCCATCATCCAGCTTCTCAATGGTACATGGAGTTCCACTATGGGAATATCTGATTTTTGCAATTACACCCACCGGTTCATGGATATCTTCTACCGCCATAAAATTCAGCTGATTACAAATTAAAGAATCTGTATAAACTTCCCCGGCATCTCCAATTACCACTTCATTTGTATCCGGTCTGATTGCTGTTACGAAAACAGGATGACCCATGGCAAGATTTAAGCCCTTTCTCTGCCCTACCGTATAATGAATAATTCCTTTATGCTGGCCAAGTATCTTTCCATCTGCTGTTACAAAATTACCCGGTTTTGGCACTCTGTCTGACGCTTCTCTTCTGATTACAGCTGCATAGTCATTATCCGGAACAAAACAAATATCCTGACTGTCCGGTTTGGAAGCTACCAATAAGCCAATTTCTTCTGCGATTTTACGAATCTCTTCCTTCTCATAGTCGCCGACCGGCATCAGGGTATGGGAAAGTTGCTCCTGTGTCAGATTGTACAACGCATAGGTTTGATCTTTTTTGGCTGTCACAGAATTTCGTATCACATATCTGCCATTTTCCAATTGTGTGATTCTTGCATAATGACCTGTTGCAATATAATCAGCTCCCAGGCCAAGACTTCTCTGTAAAAGCGCCTCCCATTTTACATAACGGTTGCATAAAATACATGGATTTGGTGTTCTGCCGTGTAGATAGTCCTCAATAAAAGGATCTATGACACAATTCCTGAATTCCTGCTTAAAGTTCATAACATAATATGGAATATCAAGCTTTGCTGCAACACGTCTTGCATCATCAACAGCACTAAGTCCGCAGCATCCGCCATTTTCCTCTAAGACAGTCTGTTCCTCATCCTGCCATATCTGCATCGTCACGCCAATCACATCATATCCCTGCTTCTTTAATAAATAGGCTGCAACTGAGGAATCCACCCCCCCGGACATACCTACAACTACTTTCTTTGACATCTTCTCAATTTCCTTCCATCTATAATATCTTTTATATTCCTACTACGTATCTATTCAGTGCCTTCATAGATACGATGCATAAATGCATGTAAAATTGCTTCGCAATGGCATTTTTGCTTTTTGAATCATGTTCTTACGCATAAAACAGCAAGTGTTTTATGCTGTACTGAACAGTTACCCTACTACATCAATTGGTTTTATTTATCGTAACTGTATCATATATTTATGATTTAAACAATAGAAGCTGCTTCAACGTTTTCTCTGAAAACAAGACATTTTTTTCATCCTTTTCCATATACTGTAGGAAGGTTTCTATTCAACAGGTATGTTATGAAAAAAAATCAGAAAAACTTTTCGGATTATCTGAAAAATCCTTTCTTGTCCGGCACCATCATCCTTACCCTTGCAGGTTTCCTTACAAAGATTATTGGTTTCTTCAATAAAATCTTTCTGGCAAGAATTTTTCATGAAGAAGGACTTGGTATTATAGGTTTGATTTCTCCCGTTATGATACTGACACATTCGCTTTGCGCTTCCGGCTTGCAAAATGCCATCACTAAATATGTCGCATCATGCGGAGTTTCCAAAAAGGAGCAGGGCTATGGTTATCTTTATACAGGTCTCCTGTTTTCGCTTGCCTTGTCTGTAGTTACCACGTTGGGAGTATATCACTATGCATCCGAAATATCCATTTACTTACTTCATGAAGAAAGATGTGCCTCGTTACTTCGCATCATTGCTCTTTCTTTCCCACTTGCTTCCATACATACTTGCCTGAATGGATTTTTCTATGGTCGTAAAAAGGCTTCCATTCCGGCAGCATCCATGCTGCTTGAGCAAAGCTTTCGTGTTCTAATCGTCTATTTACTGTATGCTTTTTTTGCCAAACAGCATATCAAACTCCCCCTCGCAGCTTCCTGCATTGGTATGTTCATGGGCGAATGTGCTTCTGCCGTTTTTTCCTGCATCCTGTTTCTATCTGATGTTGGAAAGCAAAGCCATTCCTCATCCCAGGCGTCTATTACTATGCAAAAGTTCAAAGAACTTTTTGTTCTTTCTTCACCATTAAGCCTAAATCGTGTCTGCATCAGCCTTCTGTCTACAGCCGAAACCATTCAGCTTCCGCAAATGCTGATTCGAAGCGGTTTGTCCACGTCACAGGCATTGTCTGTATATGGCATTTTTTCAGGCATGGCATTTCCTCTTGTCATGTTTCCGTGTGCAATAACCGGTTCTGCAGGCAGTCTGTTACTTCCATATATTTCAGAGCAGCAGGCGCAGGGAAATAGCAAACGTATTCATCAGGCAACCACCCTCACTATTCTTGCATGCTTTTTACTTGGAACAGGCTTTATGATATTTCTTCTACTCTTTGCTGATTTACTGGGAACTATACTTTTTCATAACGAAGCTGCTGCAAAGCAGATCCGTGCTCTGGCGTTTGTATGTCCGTTTCTTTATCTGTCCGGTATGTTGAACAATATTCTCCATGGACTTGGGAAAACCTTTCTTACCTTTTTATTCAGCATGCTTTCTCTAGGCTTGCGTCTTTTCTTTGTCTTTTATGCAGTTCCCATGTTTGGCTTTTCCGGATATGTGTATGGAATCTTGTGCAGTCAAATTTTTCTTGATTTGCTTTTAGTCCTTGCTTTAAGGCGCTACATCATATATAATTAGAATGTTTTGAATCATTATACATTATAGATAAACCTTAGGAGGTATTTAAGCAATGAGCTTTGAATTTATAAAAAAGTTACCAACACCTGCTGAAATCAAAGATGAATTTCCGCTTTCTACCGAAATGCAGGAATTGAAAAAAAGCCGCGATGAAGAAATCAAAAAAGTTTTTACCGGAGAAAGTAACAAGTTCCTTGTTATTGTAGGTCCTTGCTCTGCTGATAATGAAGATGCTGTATGTGAATACGTGTCCAGATTAGCTAAGGTCAATGAAAAGGTAAAAGATAAATTGATTCTGATTCCCAGAATCTACACAAACAAACCACGTACTACAGGCGATGGCTACAAAGGCATCGTTCATCAGCCGGATCCTGAGAAAGGAACCGATTTCCTTCAGGGATTAATTGCTATGCGTAAAATGCAGCTTCGAGCTATGGAAGAATCCGGCCTTACTGCTGCTGATGAGATGCTTTATCCTGAAAACTGGGGATATGTATCTGATATCTTATCCTATGTAGCAATTGGCGCCCGTTCCGTAGAAGACCAGCAGCACAGACTGGTTGTCAGCGGTTTTGATGTTCCTGCCGGTATGAAGAACCCTACCAGCGGAGACTTAAGCGTCATGTTGAATTCCGTTTATGCCGCACAACATCCACATCCATTTATTTATCGTGGATGGGAAGTAAATACAACCGGTAATCCTCTTGCTCATACTATTTTGCGTGGAGCTGTCAACAAGCATGGCAACAGTCTCCCTAACTACCATTATGAAGACCTGAACCTTTTGTTAGAGAAATACAATGAACGTGATTTAGTAAATCCTGCATGTATCGTGGATGCTAACCACAACAATTCCGGTAAGAAATATGAGCAGCAAATTCGTATCGTAAAGGAAATCATGCTTTCCAGACAACTTAATTCTGATATCCATAATCTTGTAAAGGGTGTTATGATTGAAAGCTATCTTGAAGAAGGCTGTCAGAAGATTAGTGAACATATCTATGGTAAATCCATCACCGATCCATGTCTTGGCTGGAAGGATACCGAAGAACTGATTTATCACATTGCTGAATATGAATAGAATTGAAATAAAAAAGCAACCAGCTAAGGTTGCTTTTTTATTTCAATTCCTATCCTCTTGGATGTGCTTTCGAATAGACTTCACGAATTCTATTATGTGTCAATGTAGCATATACTTGTGTTGTTGAAATATCAGAATGTCCAAGCATTTCCTGAACACTTCTTAAATCCGCACCATTTTCCACAAGGTGTGCTGCAAATGAGTGACGCAGGGTATGTGGGGTAATATCAGCCATAATACCTGCTTTCTTTGCATAGTATTTTATCAGTTTCCAGAAGCCCTGTCTGCTCATAGGCTGTCCTGAACAGTTCACAAACAGGATATCTGACTGAAGATCAAATAACATTACATTTCTTGCTTTTTCCAAGTAATTAGTCATTGCTTTTTTGGCAGCTGCACCAAATGGAATCACTCTTTCCTTGCTGCCGTCTCTACAGATGATAAATCCCATCTGCATGTTTACATCGGAAACTTTTAGGGTAATCAGTTCCGTCACGCGAATTCCTGTCGCATACAAAAGCTCAAGCATAGCTTTGTCGCGAATCTCTTTTGGGGTATCCCCCTTTGGCTGCTCTAACAGCCATATTACTTCTTCTGGTGTCAAAATTTCAGGCATCTTTTTTTCGATTTTTGGCGCCTTCAACCCTCCTGAAACATCTTTGTCTATAATGCCTTCCTTGCATAAATAATGGAAGAATGCTTTCATAGACGCAATATTTCTCGATATTGTTGCTGCGGCAAAATGGTTCTCTTCTAAATACACAATATAGGAATCTAATACCTCTTCTGTAATATCATTCAGCTCACTAATTCCATTCTCTTCTAAATACTGGCGCATCTTGCCTAAGTCCCTCTTGTATGATAGTTCAGTATTATTTGAAGTTTTCTTTATATTATGTAAATAAGAAATAAAGTTCATAATTTCTCTTTCCATAAATTGTTTGAAAACCCTCCTCATAAAGTATTTAATTTACCCCTTATGCCTACTTCTATTATATATTTGATTTTACATAAAATCAAATACTTTTTTCAGTATATTTGAATTATTTTTCTTTTATTTTCTGACATCTCAAGATGTAGATTTTTTTATTTTCTTTTTTCTAAATCTAGTTTTTCAGTGTTTTAGCCACATTGAGCTTCAGCACAAAACTTTTTATCTTTTCCCCAAAAACAATTCTAAAAGAAAAGTAATATCCATTTCATCAGCCAAGGGTTGATATAACATTCTGACAGAATTCCTAAACATAATAATAACAATATAACAAAGTAAGCTTTAATACTTTCATATACTTTCCTGGCTCTGTTATCTATTATGTCAACTTTTTTATGGTAATATTTTTTGTCATTTTCTAACTTTCTATTCAGCAGCTTTACAAATACCAGAAAATAGAAAATACCATGCGGAATAATCATAAAAATGCAATAAAACACCCCTCTCATTCCATATTGGTACATCGCTGCAAAAAAAATCACCCCTAGTTGAAAACCACTCCATCCTAATACAGCATAAAGAAAACATCCCGCCCAAATACTTAATGTACAAAATATCAAAAACAGGAACTGTTTTGTCCTTATTCCCAATATATAAAGTAGATATCTCTTATTATTGATGGAAAAATCTTTTAATGTTTCTATATAATCCATAGATAACAGTCCTGTGTCTTCTATTAACTGTTTACCGGCAAAATAAAAAAACACTAGTCCCAGAAAAAATCCTGTCATAAAAACAAGAATCCTGCTATCCGGAGTAGTGCCTTTTTTTTCTAATTTGGTACCATATGTCATACTGACTAAATCATTCATGTTCATATCCGCTTTGGGTTTTATACATGATATGTCTTATCTTATATATTTATTCTTATATGCAAGAATTGCAGCTATTGTCTTGGAGTCCTCTATGACTCCATCATAAATCATTTTCTCAAGTTCTTCCAGCGTATATGCCTTTACATTTACAAATTCATCCTCGTCTAAGTGTTGACTACCCTTTTTCAGTTCTGTTGCAAGGTAGATATCAATCTTCTCATTACAAAATGCAACCGTAGTACGGATAGTAATTAATGGTTCAATTTTGCCACAAGCATACCCTGTTTCTTCCTCGACCTCTCTTGCGGCCGCTTTTATAGTTGGTTCATCAGGATTCAGACCGCCTGCCGGAATTTCCAGGGTAAAGCGGTCGAGCGCATTCCGATACTGTGATACCATTAATAAACGTCCATCATCAAGGACTGCAACAGCCGCCGCTGCACCATTATGTCCAACAAAATCATAGATTGCAGTCTTACCATTTGGAAGCTGTACAGTATCCTTATAATATTTCGTTATTGCACCTTCACATTGAAGGTCACGCTTTAGTCGGATTAATTTATTATCATTCATCATATTTTTCCCTTTCATTGAAAAAACCGCCAAAAACCGTTTCTTTACGGTTCTTAGCGGCTTTATTTCTTTGCATTTACGATTCGTATTGATTATTTTGCATAATCTACGACACGAGATTCCCTAATGACATTTACCTTAATCTGTCCCGGATACTCTAATTCAGCTTCAATCTGCTTAGAAATATCACGAGCCAACAGTACCATGTCTGCATCAGAAATCTGTTCAGGAACTACCATAACACGAATTTCCCTACCTGCCTGAATAGCAAAAGACTTATCGACACCTTTAAAATTGTTGGTTATATCTTCTAACTGTTTTAATCTGGTTGTGTATGTTTCCAGAGTTTCACGTCTTGCACCTGGTCTTGCAGCAGAAATAGTATCTGCAGCTTGTACCAGACAGGCAATCAGTGACTGTGCTTCTACATCACCATGATGTGATTCAACTGCATTGATAACGACAGCTGACTCCTTGTACTTTCTACAAAGCTCAGCTCCCAGCTGGATATGTGATCCTTCCATCTCATGATCAACAGCCTTACCGATATCATGAAGGAGACCTGCTCTCTTCGCCATTCTTACATCAAGCCCCATCTCAGCAGCAAGCAAACCGGAAAGTTGTGCTACTTCAATAGAATGTTTCAAAGCATTCTGACCATAACTTGTTCTGAATTTCATCTTACCAAGTAATTTGACGAGTTCCGGATGAATACCATGTACACCGACTTCAAGTGTAGCAGCTTCACCTTCCTCTTTGATCATGACTTCTACTTCTCTCTGCGCTTTTTCAACCATCTCTTCAATTCTTGCCGGATGAATTCTTCCATCAACAATCAGCTTCTCAAGTGCAATTCTTGCGACTTCTCTTCTGATAGGGTCAAAACCGGATAGAATAACTGCTTCCGGTGTATCATCAATAATCAATTCTACACCTGTCAAGGTCTCAAGAGTTCTGATATTTCTTCCCTCTCTACCAATGATTCTTCCCTTCATCTCATCATTTGGAAGCTGTACAACAGAGATTGTTGTCTCGGATACATGATCAGCAGCACATTTCTGAATAGCTGTAACGACATATTCCTTTGCCTTCTTATCAGCCTCTTCCTTTGCCCTGCTTTCCATTTCCTTAATCATAACCGCAGTTTCATGCTTTACTTCGTCTTCAACAATTTTTAATAAATGCTCTTTTGCCTGTTCAGAGGTTAAACCTGAAATTCGCTCCAGTTCCTGTACTCGCTCTTCGTTTAATCTTGCAACAACTTCTTTCTGCTTTGCAAGTTCTTCTTCGCGTGCAACCAATGCAGCTTCCTTTTTCTCGATAGAATCAGCTTTTTTATCGATGCTTTCTTCCTTCTGCTGTACTCTTCTTTCGAAACGCTGTACTTCAGCTCTACGTTCCTTGATTTCCTTATCGAGTTCATTCTTTGTTCTAATGGACTCTTCCTTTACCTCAAGTAACCCTTCACGTTTCTTGGTTTCAGCAGTTTTCAGTGCTTCATCGATAATCTCTCTAGCTTTATCCTCTGCATTTCCAATGGTAGACTCTACATTTTTCTTATAATTTGAAAATGCAATGAAGCCAACTAGTGCACACACTACAATGATAACAATCGCTTCTATAACGTATAGCAGCATGTACAGGAGCACCTCCTTATTTAATTTTCATTGTACACTATCTCGCCAAAACATTTTGGCTGCATATGATTCAATTGCGCATAAAACGCAAGAATTTGAATGCGAATAGCTAAATCAAATTATTCTTAAGATTAAAAGATATAAAATCTAAAGAATATATATGATATTTACAACACTACAATTTTAACCTTTATTATCTGTTATGTCAAGTATAATGGTCAAATCTACCGAAAAAGCTTTCTAAAAATTACTCTCTTTCTCCGACAACTTTATAAATTTTATCCAAAGAAAAGCCTTTTCTATACAGAAATCCTATAATTTTTCTACGTTCCTCCACTGTAGCCTCCTCATTTTTATAGTGTTTTTTCACAAGGAGTGCCTGAATCAATTCTTCCTCAGATTCTAACTCTTCCAACTCATTTAATTCATCAAATGCAGATGTAATCACATCCTTGGAAATGCCCTTTTTCATTAAGTCGAATTCAATCTGCTTCCTGCTCTTTGTCTTACCCGCATAATGGATATATGCCTTTGCATAACGGATGTCATCCACATAACCATAAGAAGCTACATATGTAACTGCGCGTTCTATTATTTCTTCTGAATAATATTCCTTTCTAAGCTTCTGGGCTAATTCATGTTTCGTATAATCTCTGCTTTTGAGCAGATACATGCATCTTAGCTTAGCTCTTTTCGTTAAAACTTCATCCAAAATCACATGATAAGTTTCTTCGGACAGTTCTTTTTCTTCCCTTATCCCATATGTACGAAGTTCGCCCTTGTATAAAACAAAGGCGAACTCATCATCAATAAATACTTTTACTTTTGCTTTCGCTATTTCCTGTATCTCTGTTACAGTCATTCAGCATCTGCTTCCTTTTTGGAATTTTTCTTCTCAGTCGGGGCTTCTTGCGGCTTATCAACGCCTTGTAAATTATAGTACTCACGTACTTTATTCTCAACTTCCTTACAAACATCCGGATTATCTTTTAAGAACTGCTTTGCATTCTCTCTACCCTGTCCAATCTTATTTCCTTCATAGGCATACCATGCACCACTCTTAACAATAATGTTAACATTAGCTGCAAGGTCAAGAATGTCACCTTCAATAGAAATTCCCTCGCCAAACATAATGTCAAATTCTGCTTCTTTAAATGGAGGTGCTATTTTATTCTTAACTACTTTTACTCTTGTTCTGTTACCTGTTACTTCCCCACTCTGTTTTAAAGATTCAATTCTGCGCACATCAAGTCTTACAGAAGAATAAAACTTCAATGCACGACCACCGGTTGTAGTTTCAGGATTACCAAACATAACCCCAACCTTTTCACGAAGCTGATTAATAAAGATAACCGTACAATTAGACTTACTGATAACTGCTGTAAGTTTTCGAAGTGCCTGTGACATCAATCTTGCCTGAAGTCCTACATGCGAATCACCCATATCACCATCGATTTCTGCCTTAGGAACCAATGCAGCAACAGAGTCTACTACTACAATGTCAATTGCACCTGACCTTACCATAGTTTCTGTAATCTCAAGTGCCTGTTCACCATTATCAGGCTGCGAAATATAAAGATTATCCACATCAACACCTATGTTCTTCGCATATACAGGATCCAATGCATGCTCTGCATCGATGAATCCCGCAATACCGCCTCTCTTCTGCACTTCTGCAATCATATGTAAAGTAACCGTTGTCTTACCTGAAGATTCCGGTCCATATATCTCAATGATTCTTCCCTTAGGAATTCCACCAAGTCCTAATGCAATATCCAGGCTTAACGAGCCTGTTGGAAATGTTTCAACGTTCATCTGCGCAGCAGGATCACCCAGCTTCATAACAGCACCCTTACCATACTGTTTCTCAATCTGTACCAATGCAGCATCTAATGCCTTTAATTTTTCTTCTCTTTCCATATCTGGTCTCCTTCTCCTTTTAGAACAAACGTTCATCTATAAATCATATAATAAAACATCTGTTCGTTTTTGTCAATAGATATTATTTGTTTACAATAAAATACGGGGGAATTTTGGAAGATCTTCCAAAAACGTGTGCTAATCTGTTATTGTGTAAAAAAGTAGTTACAAAAATGTTTACTTCGTAACCTTATCACAACTAATCAAATACGGCAAGACTTCGTTATTCAATTTTAATATTATTTTAAAAATCCAAGGCAAAAATGCCTTGGATTCATTATTTTAATCATATACATTTGAAAAGATTTTATAGTCTTGATTTGGATTTATACCCTTATATTCGAATAACTGACTTACTGTTACAAAACTGTATCCCTGACTCTTTAATCTTTGAATAATAGTAGGTAATGCCTGTACCGTTTTTGAATTGCCCTGGAAATCGTGTAGCAAAACGATTGAACCATCGGAAACATTATTTACTGCATTGTTTACTATCTGTGAAACAGATATGCTTGAGTCATAATCCTGAGTAACAATGCCCTGAATAAATGTTAAGTCAATATTTTGATACATAGTGTTACTGATTCCAAGATAAGGTGGTCTGAAGAATTTTGGCGTAACACCTATCGTATTCTCTATTGCAGACTGAGTCCAGTTAATCTGGTTTCTGATGTCAGATGCACTATAATTACTCATATCTACATGATTATAGGAGTGATTAGCCAATTCGCATCCCATGTTTACCTGCCTCTGCATAATAGACGCTGTACTTGAATTTACATTTTCTCCTACCAGGAAGAATGTTGCAACAATACCTTCTCTTTCCAAAACATCAAGAACATCGTTTGTTGTTGATGAAGGTCCATCATCAAACGTCAAGGCAACAATCTTTCCTCCATTGTATCCATTGTTAGAACCACTGTTTCCTCAATTGTTAGAATTATTACTGCTTGACTCCCCACCAATACGAAGGTAATCCAAATATGCATCCCAACTACCATCATCAGCTGTTACAACCAATTCAACCTGCTGGTTTCCGGTTCCATGACTTACGTTTTCAATAGTATATTCTGCAATATTTGCATCTCCGAAATAGAAGGTTCCTTTGGTCTGACCACCGATTTTTAAGTCAACTTTTGCCATGTTGTTTCCATCGGACGCACCTCTTAACGTAAAGTTATCGGTTCCGCTTGTAAAGTTATGTGTAAACTTCACAGATTCATCATTTGCATACAATGCAACTCCTGTAAATGGTGAAGAAATGGTTCCTGCATACTGACCTGTGATGGTCATGCTTTCACATTCAATTTTATTGCTTGTACTGCCGGTATTTTCACCGATATTTCCACCAGTATTTCCACCTGTGTTTCCACCGGTATTTCCACCTGTGTTTCCACCAATATTTCCGCCGGTATTTCCGCTACTTGTTCCACCGACACCACCAATGATAGTCAGGGAATCAAGATATGCATCCCAGCTGCCATCATCAGCTGTTACAACTAGTTCAACCTGCTGGTCACCTGTTCCATGGCTCACATTTTCGATTGTAAATTCTGCCGGATTTGCATCTCCAAAGTAAAATGTTCCCTTGCTCTGCCCGCCGATTTTCAAATCAACTCTTGCCATGTTGCTTCCATCGGATGCACCTTTTAATACAAATGTACTTGTACCACTTGTAAAATTCTGAGTAAACTTTACAGATTCATCGTTTCCATACAATGCAACCCCTGCAAACGGTGAAGAAATACTTCCTGCATACTGACCTGTGATGGTCATGCTCTCGCATTCAATCTTTGTGCTTGCACTGCCAGTATTGCTTCCTGTGTTTCCTCCTGTATTGCTTCCTGTGTTTCCTCCCGTATTGCTGCCTGTGTTTCCTCCCGTATTGCTGCCTGTGTTTACGCCGCTTCCTGAAATAATCAAAGCATCAACATATGCATCCCAGTTACCATCGTCTTCGTTGACAACAAGCTCAATCTTCTGATTTCCGGTACCATGCGATACATTCTTAATTGTATATTCTGCATGATTTGCATCACCGAAATAGAATGTTCCTTTGTTCTGGCCTCCTATGAGTAAGTCCACCTTAGCCATATTGGAACCGTCTGATGCACCACTCAAAGTAAAATCATGTGTCCCGCTTGTAAAGTTTTGCGTATAAGACACCGACTCGTTATTTGCATACAATGCAACACCGTTGAACGGAGAAGAGATTGTACCTGCATACTGACCTGAGATTGTCATTTGTTCGCATTCAACTCTTGTTCCTTGTGCAGTACCGGGTGCAGAACTGTTTTCACTACCCGAGCTTGATCCGGATCCTGAATTTGATCCTGAATTGCCAGAACTGATACTTCCTCCCACACGAATATCATTCTGATAAACATCTGCCCAACCACTACTCTGGTAACCTTCAACGTTCAATGCAGCTTCATAAAGCTTACCCATCTTCATTCCCATTCTTTCCCAAGCTTTAAAATGCTCAGTAACGGAAATGGTTCCACTTGTTCTCTTAGAAGTACGTACGCTCCAGTACTGTTGGAAAGTAGTATCTCCGTCGATAGAGGGCTTGTTTACACGAGTAGTCTCGTATACATCGTATGTGCCTCCATCTACAGTAATGGTTCCTTTAGAAGTTGCTCCTGGTGGACGCCAGCTTCCCCAACTCTCTACGATATAGTACTCTACGAGTGGATCTCTTGTCCATCCATACACACACAAATATGAGTTACCGTTTGGCTGATAATCTACACCATAATCGATTGAAATGTTTCCTATCTGCTGATAAGTCTGTGTACAATCGAATTTTTTGCCTTTTCTGAAAAGGGCATTTCCGATATTTTCCCACCAGCATTCAAACTTTCCACCACCATTCAGTGTCATACTTGTGCTACCATAGTCCTTCCACAACTCATAGTTGTATCCGTCCTGTGTTCCTGTTGTGTTGTCATAGAGCACTTCTGCTGCCTGTACGCCAACTGATGACAATACAAGCTGTGTACACAGCACAATTGTCAACAAAACACTTTTGATTTTTCTTTTCACTTAACTATACACCTCCTTGCAGTTTCAAGGTTAACATAATGGATAATTGGTGTAAATGTTTCTTTTTTATAAATATATGTTAATATTTTTGTATTATATTACCATGTGTACTACACCTAATCATATATATTTAACAATTTTTTGCTATTACAATTTCATTATCCTATATATTCTTTGTGCTTTTTGCCTATATGTATTATTTGCAAAAGACTTCACATTTTTGAAACATTTTACCTCTGCAAAAGTATACACATCCTCACGAAGCATTTTTACGTTTATTGCAAATGACTTTCACACTTTACTGTGTCAAGATCTTTCTTATAACTATCAAGGTGTCAAAAAGTGCCTTAGTATAATGAATATGGCATCTTTTGACACCCTAATCCTATAATGAAAAAGCTTCGAAACCATTAATCACAGTTTCAAAGCTCTTTGCATAACTATTCAGTACCTTCCAGATGTATGTTTTCTCACAGCAGTAAATGCGCATGCCTACTGAACATCGACCTTTTTCTACATTTTACCATCAAGCAGGACGTTCTTATTCTTCACTATGTAATCAACGAGTGAAACAATAGTCAGTATCAAAGCAATCCACATGATAATCTGCGTTACCATCTGTAAAGCAGATATATTGGCAAGCATCAGGCATACCATAATCATTTGGAAAGTTGTCTTAAACTTACCCCAATAGCTTGCTGCGATCACAACATGATTATCAGATGCCACCAGACGGAATCCACTGATAATAAATTCTCTGCTTATAATGATGATAACCACCCATGAAGGTATTCTTTCCATCTCTATCAGACAAATCATGGCTGAACATACCAAAAGCTTATCTGCCAATGGATCCATGAATTTTCCAAAATTAGTGACAAGATTATATTTTCTTGCAATCTTACCGTCTAATAAATCGGTAAGGCTTGCTATAATAAATATTGCAAGTGCAATATAATCCGTATACTTTACAGTTCCTCCCAAAACAGCACAAAGCCATCCCCACTGTGCATATCCACCAAGTAAAAGCAGTACAAAAGGTACTATCAATATTACTCTGAAAACAGTAAGCTTATTCGGTAAATTCATGGTCAATCTCTCCTATCAAGTCGTACTCGTAAGATCCTGTAATCTTTGCACGTACAAAATCTCCTGTCATCAGTTCTTCACCTGTCTGAATGAATAAAAAGCCATCAACATTTGGTGCATCCTTATAAGTACGGGCTACATAAGCATGCTCATCCGGTACTTTTCCTTCAATGATTGCAAGAACCGTTCTTCCAATCATGCCTTCTGCCTTTTCAAATGCAATCTCCTGCTGAAGCTCCATGATATCGGCTTGTCGCTCTGTCTTTACAGCTTCCTCTATCTGGTCTGTAAAGGTTGCTGCCGGTGTATCCTCTTCCGGAGAATACGTAAATACGCCAAGCCTGTCGAATTCCATTTCATTTACAAATGAAAGAAGCTCTTCATGATCCTCCTGTTTCTCACCGGGGAATCCTGTAATCAATGTTGTTCTAAGACAAATGTCAGGAATCGCATTACGCAGCTTTTCTATCATGCCACGAAGTTCCTGTTGATTCGTTCTTCGTCCCATCTTTTTTAATATGCGGTCTGATGCATGCTGAATCGGAATATCCAGATAATTACAAATCTTGTCCTCTGTGCGAATCGTCTCTATCAGCTCATCCGTAATCTCTTCCGGATAACAATACAAAATTCTGATCCAATAAAGTCCTTCTATTTCACAAAGCTTGTGCAGAAGCTTTGGCAGACTCTTTTCACCATATAAATCTTTACCATAAAGGGTTGTTTCCTGTGCCACCAGAATTAATTCCTTCGCGCCGAACTCCACAAGTTTCTTCGCTTCTTCTACAAGACTTTCCATTGGAATGCTTCTATAGCTTCCACGCACCTTTGGAATAATGCAATAAGAACAACGTTTATCGCAGCCTTCCGCAATTTTTAAATATGCATAATGCCCACCTGTTGTGACCATACGCTTCTTATCATAAACAGGTTTTCTGTTGATATCCTCGATATGATTATGACCATTTCCCTTCAGAACCTCTTCCAAAGCATCAACTATACTGTCAATTGCTGTCGTTCCGACAATGGCATCAACCTCAGGGATTTCCTTTTGTATTTCTTCCTTGTAACGCTGTGCAAGACATCCTGCAACAATAAGTGCTTTTATATTACCATTCTTTTTAAGCTCTGCCATCTCCAAAATGGTATTGATACTTTCTTCCTTGGCATCATTAATAAAGCAGCATGTGTTGACAACAACGACATCTGCTTCATTTTCATCATCTGTTATGAAATAACCTTTACCGGTCAGCATTCCCAGCATCATTTCCGTATCTACCAGATTCTTATCGCATCCCAGTGAAATAAATAATATCTTCATAAATATCCTTAATCTTCCGGCATAATCTTAATCTTGCCTTTATTCAATTCCTCGATTGCAATAGATAAAGGCTTTGTCTGTCTTGTTGCAACAAGTGGCTCTTCTCCTGCAATTAACTGTCTAGCTCTCTTAGAGGTTGCCATTACGATAGAATAACGGCTGTTAACAACAGGTGCTTCGCCAGGCTCAACCTCACTGTTTACTACTTTCATTAAATCTGTGTAAGATGGATGTAACATAATTTATCCCTTTCCTTTCTACATACAAATCTATTGTTCATCAGAATTCTGATTTTCCTTATCGGAGTAATCTGCCTGTGCTCTTCCTGCAATTGTTTCCGGCAATAATGCAGACAACACAACCTGACTATTCTCCATCACAAGAACTGCTTTTGTCTTACGTCCCTGCGTAGCATCAATAATTCTGCCGTCTTCCTTTGCTTTCTGAACCAGGCGCTTTACAGGTGCAGAATCCGGTCCGACAATGGCTATAATTTTAGCGGTATTCACAATATTTCCAAAACCAATGTGAATCAACTTCTCCAATACTGTCCCTCACTTTACTCGTAACTGATCAGAATCTTCCTTGTCACCTTTATTCAATATTCTGAATCTGCTCACGTACCTTCTCTATTTCTGTCTTTAGTTCAATTCCTCTGTTTGAAATCTCAAGGTCGTTTGCTTTCGAGAGTATGGTATTTGCCTCGCGATTCATCTCCTGTGCGATAAAGTCAAGCTTACGTCCGATGCTGCCACCGGCAATCAATGCCTGCTTCGTGGTCTCGATATGGCTCTTTAAACGAACGATTTCTTCATCCACACAGACTTTATCTGCAAAAATAGTAACCTCTGTGAGAAGCCTGCTCTCATCAACGGAAGCATCACCAAGCAGTTCTTTTACTCTTTCCTCAAGCTTCTTGCGGTATTCATCCATAAGCTGTGGTGAACGCTCTTCGATAAAAGCGACATGCTCCAGCATACCATCAAGCTTAGCAATCAGATCATCAGCAAGATTCTGACCTTCCTTGATTCTTGTTTCAACAAAGCTTTCTGCTGCACCATCAATTGCCTTCGCCAGTACCTTCCAGATTTCCTCTTCATCTACCATCTGTTCTTCCATTGAGAATACTTCGGGATACCTTGACAGGGTTGATACCCGGATATCATCATCCAAATCAAATTCCTCTGACATATCCCTGAGATATTTCAAATATTCAGCAGCAAGCTCTTTATTGTACTTAATGGATACCGTATTTTCAGAAAAATCTTCATATGAAATAAAAATATCAATTTTTCCGCGCTGTACATAGTTCTTCAATTCGTTACGAATGGAGCTTTCAAAGAAACTCAGCTTCTTAGGCATCTTAATATTGACATCAAGATATCTGTGATTTACTGATTTCATCTCAATAGTAACCTTGCGATTACCCTCTTCAATCTCACATCTGCCGAATCCTGTCATACTTTTTATCATGTCAATCCCCCTGACTGCATTAAAAGCGTCAAGTCATCATGGTCTTCGGTGACTTCACTTCATTATTTCGTTAACATGCCTATTATAAACATGTTCGCATACTCTATGACATTATAGAATAATCCTCACTCTTAGTCAATAAAATTCCCTCGAATCCTCTTGTATTTTCTTTATAAATGCATATAAGAGTCCTGCCCTTCCCTCAAATCTTTCGTAAATTTTTCGTAATATCTTGAAAGAACACACTAAAAATGCTATTGTAATGTAGCTATTGGCAATATTATTTCTTTATTACTATACAATCTGCTTTCAGCGTAAGGAGTATCAAAAATTATGTCAAAAAGGAAATCTCGTAAAAATACACATTCGCATACCAAACAGGAAATGCCTAAGGTTACTTTTGGGAAAAAGGCTACGCCAAAGCTAATCTGGTTCATACGAAACATCATACCCATGTTCCTGTTTCCTATTATAACCTTCTATCTGTTTGAATGGTATACGCACAATCCTTGGGAAACCATGAAGATTCGTATTCAGTTTCTGAATATTTTTTTCTTTGAATTAGTAATGGTTATTTTCCTTATGGTATTTGGGAAGCTGAAGGCTGCCTTGATTACGGAGACTGCCCTCTTTATGGTCTATGGTCTTGCAAATTATTATGTTCTTTCCTTCCGTTCCGCACCTATCATGCCGTGGGATATCTATTCCATAAAGACTGCCGCAAGTGTCTCTGATAATTTCAGCTATGCACTCGGAAAAGAAACCATCTTTGTCTTAATTGGCTTTGTCATTCTGATTCTATTGGAATGGCAGACTACCCTTACCCTAAAGGGAAATTGGAAAATACGAATTGGTGGTTTCCTTGCTTCCTTGTGCGTTCTATTCGGCTTTGTCCATATGCTTCATCAGGACAGCACAGTTACCCGCTTCAAACTGTATGACAAACTTTTTACGCCTACTGTCATGAGTAAACGGGACGGAACAGCAGTTGCCTTTCTTATGGAGCTTGAATATCTGACCATTGATAAGCCTGCCCATTATAGTGTCAAAAAAGCCGAAGAGCTTTTAGCTCCTTATCAGGAAGATATCATATCAAAGCCTCAAAGCACACCTAACATCATTGTTATTATGAACGAAGCATTCTCTGATTTGTCCATCCTTGGCGATTTTGAAACAAATGAAGATTATATGCCATTTGTCCATTCTCTTATGAAAGAGGGAACCGACAACACAATTTCCGGTAATTTGAACGTATCCGTTCTGGGTGGTAACACTGCCAATACAGAATTCGAATTCCTTACAGGAAATACCATGGCGTTCCTGCCACAAGGAAGTGTAGCTTACCAGCAATATGTAAGAGGTGAAATGCCTACACTGGTTTCCCAGCTTCGTGGTTACGGCTACAAAACGGTTGCCATGCATCCTTACAACAGTACAGGCTGGAATCGAAATACAGTATATCCCTCCTTTGGCTTTTCCGAATCGCTCTTTATCAAAGATTGGACAAATCCAGAGAAAATACGTAAATATGTAAGTGACAAGGCCTGCTATGATAAAATCATTGAACAATACGAAGAAAAAGAAGAGAATAAACCTTTATTCGTCTTTAATGTTACCATGCAGAACCATTCCTCGTATAGCGAAGAATTTGACAACTTTAAACCGGATATCACGGTAGCTGGAACGAATTCTAAAGTATTACCCAACTATCTGTCTTTGATGAAAATATCAGACAAAGCTATCGAGGAGCTTATTGGTTATTTTTCCGAAGAAGATGAAGATACTATGATTGTATTCTTTGGTGATCACCAGCCTACTGATTCGGTTGCAGCACCTGTTTGGAAGCTAAATGGAAAATCATCAAGTACTCTGACCTTTGAAGAGGAAGCCCTCCGTTATAAGGTTCCATTTTTCATCTGGGCAAATTTTGATATTAATGAAGAAGCAAATGTAGAAACAAGTCCAAACTTTCTAGGCAATAGAGTCTTAGAAGAAGCGGGCATTCCGTTATCTGATTATCGCAGCTTCCTTGCCGACTTAGAGAAAAAATATCCTGTCATTTCTTCTATTCGCGTTGAAGATGCCACAGGAACAAGCTCGGAGATCACAGAAGTCCAAAAAGATTTGAATGATTACGCTATCCTTCAATACTACTATCTGCTTGACAGAAAATAATCAATACTATTTACGGAGGTCATAATACATCATGAGTAAGAACAAGATGGGAATCAAAAAATTTCTGGATAAGCTGTATCTGGCAGCATTTCTGCTACCGGTACTGATTATGCTGGTCATTTTTATTGCACGAAAAATCTTCCCGTTCGGGGATCGTTCTTTTCTTAATATTGATATGTATCACCAGTATTTTCCATTTTTAGTAGAGTTCTACCACAAAGTTAAAAATGGAGAAAGTTTATTCTATTCCTGGAATACGGGAATAGGTTCCAATTTTCTGGCTTTATATGTGTATTACCTTGCCACGCCGACCAACTGGCTTGCACTTTTGTGCCCTGAACAATATCTTATGGAATTCATATCCTATATGGTTATTATTAAAATCGGACTATGTGGTATGTCCTTCACTTACTATATTAGAAAACACTTTAAAACAGATAGTCCTATCATCCTTTGCTTCGCTATCATGTATGCGCTTTCCGGCTATATGGCTGCTTATAACTGGAATGTTATGTGGCTTGACTGTATTGCCCTGGCTCCGATTATCATCCGGGGTCTGGAAAAACTGGTAAATGAAGGTAGCGGAAGGCTTTATTGCCTTACCCTTGCCCTTGCTATTTTATCAAATTACTATATCTGTATTATGATATGTATTTTCCTCGTACTCTATTTCATTGTACTGTTAATTGTGAAAAATCCAAATGCTGAAGATACCGCAAGGCCAATCACCTTTCCGGTTATATGCAATATCCGTTCTTTCTATGGTAAAGCAATCATCCGCTTTGGCGTGTATTCCCTTCTTGCCGGCGGTATGTCTGCGATTTTGCTTTTTCCTGAACTTGCAGCACTCAAATTTACAGAGTTTACAGCCTTTAACTTTCCAAAAGAGATTAAGACTTATTTTTCTGTCATTGACATGCTTGCAAGACATTGCTTCAATGTAGAAATAGAAACAGGGTTGGATCATTGGCCTAATATCTATTGTGGTGTCGCTATCTTTTTACTGCTTCCATTATATGTATTGCAAAGAAACATTCCTATACGTGAAAAAGCAGCCAAACTCATTTTACTTGGCTTTATCTTAATCAGCTATTCAACAAATGTATTAAATTTCATCTGGCATGGGCTGAATTATCCCGATTCTCTTCCTGCAAGACAATCCTTTTTATACATTTTTCTTATGCTGACCATGTGCTTTGAAGCATTTCTATATTTGAAGGAACAATCAAGAACAGAAATCATGAATGTATTTATAGGAATCATGTTCTTTCTTTTGCTTCTTGAAAAACTGATTACTGATGAAGCCTTTACAGGAGCTTCCTTTCTGCTTACCGGAATCTTCCTGATATGCTATGGCTGTGTGATTCATATATATCGAAGCAGCGAAAAAGTTTCTAAATATCTTGCCATTTTCACAATTGCAATCGTTGCTCTCGAAACCGGCTTTAATACCTACCTTACCAGTTGTTCTACCGTATCAAGAACTACTTACCTGGCAAATTACGATTCTTATCAGGAATTGACTTCCAGAACCATGGAAAAAGAAAATGACTTCTTACGTTTCGAGAAATTTGCAAGAAGAACTCAGAATGATGCAATGCTGATTGGATTCCCTGCTGCCTCCTATTTCTCTTCTACCTCAAACGCTTTGGTAAAAGACTTCTATGAGAAATATGGCATGAAGAGCAGTCGAGTTTATTATTGCTATGATGGTGCTACCCCGGTTACGGCTGCCTTACTTACAAACCGCTACATGCTTTACACCCTTGACCGGGGCTACGACAATTTGTTTGCGCTGGATGATACAGAGGGAAATCTTTATTTATACCGAAATAATTACACCCTGCCATTAGGCTATATGGTTTCTGATGTTTCTGTCTCTTCTACTGATATGAATACGATAACAGCACACCATAATGCACTAACAGACACCACATCAGACTTGCCTGTCTCTGGAAATAGCAATATTTCTATTGAGGAAAATGCCTTTGATGAACTGTTCAGCAGTGTTGACGAAGTCGAGGAAAATCTTCACGATGGGGATAATTATAATAAATCTCTTAATCCATTAGAAAGGCAGAATCAATTAGTAAACAAACTCGGTGTTGAATCAGATGTATTTCTTCCTGTTATCGTAAATCAAAATGGAAGCTATGCAACGATTACCGTAGAAACTTCCGGTCATTTTTATGCATATACACAAAATACCAAAATCGATATAATTAAAATGACTGGAGTAGAAAGTTCGAAGGATTATAAAGATATCAAGAAGAAATACATTCTTGATTTGGGATATCACAAAGCCGGTACCACCATTTCTCTTTCTTCTAAAAATGGTGAGTCTCTGAATCTCTCTGCTTACATGGTAGACGAGGCTGTGCTTTCCGAATTTATCGATTTGTTAAGTAATCAGACAATGACCGTGGATTCCTTTGATGATACTCATATGGAAGGTCATATTAGCGTTACAAATCCAGGTCAGCTGATATTATCTGTTCCCTATGAACCAGGATGGACGCTGTTGGTAGATGGTAAAAAAGCAGCCATTGATTTGTTTGAAGATGCCTTTATGAGCGTGTATCTGACAGAAGGCGAGCACACAATTTACCTTTCCTATTTCCCGGAAGGCTTCAAACTTGGAGTTGTTATATCACTTATATGCGCTGCCATTTATCTTCTAATAGAACTATATATGAAATATAATAATAAAAACAATAACATTATAAAAATGCATCGGGACTGAATCCCGATGCATTTCATTTTACTTATAAACTAAAGCATATGCTGTTGAAGGAGTATCCGTTGCAAAGGTAATTGTAGCATCATCCATATCTAAATCATCATAGATATTTACCACACCATTGCCAATAGCAAGTAAGCGGAAGCTTCTTCCTACCTGTCTGTATTGCTGTGGTATTGTCAAGACATACTGTAATGTAGTATCTGTTCTTTCCAGCTTCTTATTATTCTTCTCAACAACAATACTATAAGTAGTAGCAAAGTTATAATCTCCAATAAAAGCTGCGTAAGCTTCGTAACAAGCTCTTCCCGGATATCTTCTCTGTGCTGATACCTTCAAAGAGGAATCAGGTGTCAAAGGTGACAGCTTCAGAATTGGAGTTGCTACATTTCCATTTCCATTATCGTTTATATTATTCCATGGTGCTTTCTCATCAGTTGCACAATAAACATTACAGATAGATGGATTCACACTTGTCTGGAATGCGGTAGCAGTCTTCTGATCATCCAGAACATACGCTGCTCCCATAGAGTTTGTTTGTGCAAATGCCTGAATACTGTCAAGACTGGTGTATGGAATCGTACCAATCATCTCAGTTCTTGTCTGCTTTCCGGTAATTCGAAAGATCGGCATGTACGAAATTCCCTGGAAACAGGTATTGTCCTTAATAAAAGTCTGTGTATCAATGAATACATATTTAATATTCTTCATACCATAGAATGCATATTTACCTATGGAAGTAATCGTGCTGTCAATTGTCAGATATTCGCAGGATGACGTATGCCATGGCCGCTCATATAACTTCCAATAATCACAATCCGGCAGTTCACCACTTCCTGATATCCTAATCATGTTATTTGCAATCTGAACCTTGATATCTGTTCCCTGTAGATAATGCCAACCATTTCCCTGGCTAACCCAAGTCTGCGTTGGTGTTACCTCTTCTGCATTTACCGCCATTACCGGTGCTGTCGAAAAAGTCAATACTACTGCTAACGCAGCAGCCATAAATTTCTTTAATCTAATACCCACTTTCATTCTCCTTTCCTCTTTCGAACACTTTGTTATTTTTAGTGTAGCTTTAAAAGAAGAATTTGTCAATCTATCCAACAAATTCCGATACTTATTTTTCTTCTACCGCTCTCAACGCACTAATGTCAGAATCTATTACCAGCGAATAATTTGTATAATAAACGACAAAGCCAGGCTTGGAGCCATTTGGTTTCTTTACATTCTTCTTCTGAGTATAATCGATTTCTACCTTATCCTGTCCCCTTGACTGAGAATAATATGCTGCAAGCCTTCCTGCTTCTTCATATGCCCTGTCCGTCATTTCTGCACCATTTGTCTTCACAACTACATGAGAGCCAGGAATTCCTTTTGCATGAAACCACCAGTCATTGCCGGTTGCAAATTTAAAGGTTAAATCCTCATTTTGATAATTATTCTTGCCTACATAAATATCAAAACCATCACTGCTTACATAGTGAAACGGCTTACTGGTAATCTTTTCCTTCTTCATTCCACCTTTCCTTCGGATGTAGCCACTCTCAATCAGCTCTTCCTTAATCTGAACAAGATCCTCTTCTCTTAATGCAATATCAAGTGATGTGTTGACAGATTGCAAATGGTCAATTTCTTCCTTCGTTTCCTGCGTCAGTGTAGTCAAGGCTTCATAGGTTCTCTTCAGCTTCTGATACTTATCAAAATATTTCTTGGCATTTTCCCCCGGTGTTAATGTAGGATCAAGCGGAATCGTTATCATTTCATTTGTATAATAATTCAATGCCTCCATAGACTTTGCTCCAGATTCCACACCATATCCATAGGCATTCAGCAGTTCTCCATAA
>JALEWA010000134.1 GCA_022788085.1 Lachnospiraceae bacterium | reverse complement strand
TGGCACAGGAATGAATTCAAATGCAGTAAGAGGCATTAAAAATGTCATAGCTTTGGCTTTATCAGGAGCCATTATTATGCTTGCGGTATTTATCTGTCAGCAGATACAGTATGGAATATTCTCAGCCAATGTTATGAGTGAGAGCAACTTTCTCTCCTGTGTATGGAAGGAAATTGTGGTTGCCATTGTGGAAGTTGGGCTTGTGGTAAAGGCACCGGGAATTGCAAAGCAGGTCTTGGGCATGTCGTAGGAGGTGGAGCTGATGATTAGTCGTGAAATTGAAAAAGAGATACAGCAGGAAAACAAGGTAATCTTAAACTTTACCATTCGTCAGGTGGTTTGTCTTTCCATAGCGATTATCTGTAGTGTGCTTATGGCTGTATTTTTAGGTTTGGATTTTACCATTGCCATTTATCCCTGCTTTGTAGTTGGTGGTATCTGTTTTGCTTTTGGATGGATGAAGCAGGATGGATTACCCATGGAGAAAATTTTGTTAAAGAAGCTTCAGACTAAGATTTACGGAAATAACAAAAGAGTCTATAAAACCAAGAATCGCTATATCACAATGCTGAATAAAGAGTACAGACGACGCAGGCAGATGGATATGCAGGATAAGAAGGCTAAAAAGAGCCTGAAAAAGGAAGCTAAGAACAGAAAACGTGCTGTGAAAAAAAGCAGTATGAAGAAAATCAGATAGGAGGCAGACTATGGTAAATGGTAAGAAGAAAAAGATTTCTAATATTCCCAGAAGAGAGCGTGTGCCGACACAGAACTATGCACAGAGTTCGGCAGCAAGTGTTCCTATTGTGGGAGTACATGAGAAATACCAGCTTATTGAAACTTATAGAGGCTGCTATGAAAAGTCCTATTATATAGGGAACAATAATTATCTGACTGCTTCGGAAGATGAGCAGACGGTGGTATATAAGGGATGGAAGAAAGTTATCAATTCCTTGGGAACGGATGTAGAGGCTGCCATAACCATATATACCCACAGTGTTAATATGGAGGATTATTGTGAAAAGGCACTTTATAAGGAAGTGGGAGATGCCCATGACGAGTACCGGAAAGAAATGAATGATATGATACTGAACCGTTTAAAAGAAGGAAGAAACGGTATTCAGGTAGATAAATTCATAACCATAGCAGTTCATTCCCACAATGTGATAAAGGCTGCAAGGGCATTTCACAGAATAGACCAAGACATTGAAAAGACCATGAGCCGTATCGGTTCCAGTGCTGTTCCTGTACCATTGGAAGAAATGCTTGATATTCTGTATGGCATTTACAATGATGCCGAGGAGCATCTGATACAGAAATCCCGTGTGATTGATGAAAATGGAAATGTGGAGGAGATCACTTCCTTTGGCTATGAACATATGCGTTCTATGGGATTGACGGTAAATGATGTCATTGCACCTACTACATTTGAGGTCAACAGGGATTATTTGCAGATGGGCTCAAAGCTTGCAAGGACGCTTCGGGTAACGAATGTTGCGAGCAAGATGAGTGATGAATTTTTAACCAATGTATCAGATGTGAATTTTAACTGTATTACAACTATTAATTTAAAGGGAATTCCACCAAAGAAAGCGGATGCCATTGTGGCGAAAAATCTTTCCTTTGTAAGGGATATGAAAAGGAAGCAGATGCAGGCAGGACAGAAAGCGGGAGTGTATGACGATTCCTATGTAAGTCCGGAAATTCTGGACAGAGAGGTACAGGCTCTTAGCCTAAGGGATGCCATTCGTGGCAAGGATGAAAATTTGTTTCATGTAACAATGACGGTAACGGCATTTGGGGAGAATAAGGAGAAGCTGGATGAGCATACGGATACGCTGATTACAGAGTATAAGAAGAATTCTTTTACGCTTAGTGTGATGAACGGACAGCAGGAGGAAGGATTTAATGCAACACTTCCCCTGTGCTATAACCAGATAGCAGAGACAAGGACGCTTACAACCTCATCCCTTGCAATGTTTATTCCGTTTTCTACATTGGAACTTAATGATCCGGATGGTATCAATTACAGCTGCAACCTGTTATCGAAGAATCCGATTTTCTATGACCGTATGAAGGGTATCAATTACAATGCTTTTATACTTGGATGTCCGGGAACAGGAAAAAGCTTTACGGCAAAGTTTGAGATTACAGGAAGATTTCTCAAGGTGGGAGATGTTATTTTTGTAATTGATCCTGAGAATGAGTTTGACCATTTGGGAAATGCGTTAAATGCACAGATAATTGTAATCTCTCCCGGTGGTAAAAATCATATTAACCCTATGGCTATTTATGTCAGTGATGATTACGACAGTGACAGTGATCCGGTCAATGAAAAGGCAGGAAGTATCTTACAGCTGATGGAGTGTGTGGTAAAATCGCCGTTTGGTATCAATTCCATTCAGGAAACCATTGTGGATGAGTGTGTACATGCATTATTTGAACCATTTATGGTGAATGGCAGACTGCGTAAGATTTCGGATGAGGAGATGCCGACATTAACTGACCTTCGCTTGGAGTTATCAAAGCGTAATGAGCCAGAGGCAAGAGAATTGGTATATGCCTTAAAACTCTATACTGGAGATGGTTCTTTATCCATCTTCGGACATCATACCAATGTGGAGATTACAAACCGTTTTGTTATTTTCCAGATAAGGGATGTGGGAGAACGTTTGAAGAATCTTGCTATGCTGGTTATTTTAGAGCATATCTGGAATGAGATTGTGAAGAACAGAAAGCTTGGCATAACCACATGGTATTACATTGATGAGATTTATCTGCTGTTCAAGAATGAATATTCTGCTCACAGACTGGATGAGATGGTGCGTAGAGGCAGAAAGTATGGCGCGGTATTTACAGGTATCAGCCAGAATGTAACACCGATTTTGGAAAGTCCGATTGCAAGAGATATGTTGCAGAACTGTAATTTCATTCAGATATTAGGTCAGGCAGGACCGGACAGAATCAACTTACAGAGGATTTTGAACTTGTCAGACACAAATCTGGAATACATAACCAACTCTCCACCAGGGCAGGGACTTATTTATACCGGTAAGAATGTGATTCCTTTCCATGGAAGCATACCGAAGGATACGAAAATTTATCGCTTGCTTACATCAAATCCGAAGGAAAGGCATGAGTATGAGCTTGAAAAGCAGCGTGAAGAGGCAAGAAAACAAAAAGAAGCAAAAGACATTGCATAGGCAATAGAAATGGAGGAAATTCAGATGGTAAATAACAAAGTAATTTTAATGGGTAGACTTACAAGAGATGCGAAAATCATGGATTCCAAGGGAGAGGATGCAGGTAAGATGGCAACATTTTCACTTGCGGTGGATAAAATGAGAAAGAAGCAGGAGCCGGGAAATGATGCAGATGCAGAGAACAATGCTTATTTCATTCGTTGTATCGGCTTTGACAGAAATGCAGAGTTTCTGGAGAAGTTCGGCAAGCAGGGTGTAAAGTTTGCAGTAGAAGGGCATTTAAGTACAGGCAGCTATGAGAAGAATGGCATGAAAATCCCGACTGTGGATGTGGTGGTAGAGAATATCCAGTTCTGTGAAAGTAAGGGGAATGGTGCGAAAGTAGAAGAAACAGTGGATGTGCCAACTTAATAAAAGGCTGATTGTAAGTAAGACAATGTAAGGATAAAGGGACGGATGACTATATTTGATATGGTTGTCTGTCTCTTTTTATGATTTGTGCCGATAATATAATCAGGTGTAAGTGTATGATATATGCCAAAGTTAAATATGAAAAAATGTGATAGAATAGAAATAGTTTATGAAGAATAAGGTTGGTGAAACGGATGATTAAAACTGTCAGAGGAGATATTACGAAAGTTACAGATGTACAGGCAATTGTAAATGCAGCTAATACCAATCTGTTAGGTGGTGGCGGTGTGGATGGTGCAATACATAGGGCTGCCGGGAAGGAACTTTTATTTGAATGTAGATTGCTTGGTGGTTGTAAGACCGGACAAGCAAAAATAACCAAGGGATATAATCTGCCTTGTGATTTTGTAATACATACAGTTGGACCGGTATGGAATGGTGGAAGTAAAAATGAAGCAGAGCTTTTAGCAAGCTGTTATTATAATTCCATGAAGTTGGCAATGGAAAATGGAATCAGGAGCATTGCATTTCCTTCTATTTCGACGGGAATTTATCATTTCCCAGTTGAACAGGCAGCAAAGATAGCTGTAAATACTGTGAAGCGTTTTCTTGATAATAATGAGGGAATGTTTGATTTTGTGGAATGGGTATTGTTTGATGAGCATACGGAAAAGGTCTATGAAGCGGAAGTGGATAAGCTATATAG
>JALEWA010000169.1 GCA_022788085.1 Lachnospiraceae bacterium | reverse complement strand
GCCATCGCCCATGCTGATTGCTCCAACTGGACACTGAGCTTCACATGCTCCACAGCAAACACATGCATCAGAAATCTGGAATGCCATAATACGAATCCTCCTTATATCGTTAAAAACTTATAGCCAGTTAAGGCTATGGTACACAGCCATTGAAATGATTTCATAATTGACAAATCATTATCAAGATATAATTATTTTAATATAAATACAGTGGAATTACAAGCGTGAAACCTAATAATTTCGAAAGTATTCAATAATATACAAAGTAGTAACAACTAACTATTGTGCTTCACCACGACGTTCCTTGATTCCATCCAAAATGTATTGTTTTAATTCAGGAATCTTATTCTTGTCCATAGGTGGTACATCCTTAAGAGGATATTCCATGCCAAGCTTTTCATATTTACTCTTTCCCATAGTATGATATGGTAATACATCAAGAGCCTTTAGATTGCTTAAGCCACCGATAAAATATCCAAGCTTATGAAGATATACGGGATCATCGGTAATGCCTGGAACGACAACATGACGAATCCATACATCAACATGCATTTTATCAAGATATTCTGCAAAGGCAAGTATGCCATCATTAGGCTGTTTTACAAGCTCTTTATGTTTTTCCGGGTCAATATGCTTAATATCAAGCATAACAAGATCTGTAACAGCACAAAGCTTGTCCATCTTTGCAAGCCATTCAGGATTTCCATTAGGCTTGTACGCAATACCGGATGTGTCAAGGCATGTGTGAATACCTTTTTCTTTTGCCAAGGTAAAGAGCTCGAGAAGAAAATCTATCTGCATAAGAGGTTCGCCACCTGTTACTGTGATTCCACCATCACGGTAAAAAGGTTTATTTCTCTCATAGTTTTCAATAATTTCAGACGGCTCCATTTCCGTACCGGCATTCATTTCCCATGTATCTGGATTGTGGCAATAAGCACATCTCATAGGACAGCCTTGTACAAAAACAACATAACGTACACCCGGTCCATCTACAGTTCCGAATGACTCCAAAGAATGAATTCTTCCTTTCATAATCAATACTCCTTTAATTAGTATATTTTTATATTCGTTACTATCTATATCTTTAGTGTATCATTATTATATCCTTTGTGTCAAAAAAACCCCGGAATAGTTATTCCGGGGTATATATACATCTACGAAATTAGATTGCTTCGTGGAATGTACGAGAGATTACATCTGCCTGCTGTTCTGGAGTTAACTTGATAAAGTTAACAGCGTATCCAGATACACGGATTGTTAACTGAGGATAGTTCTCTGGATGCTGCTGAGCATCTAAAAGAGTCTCTCTGTTTAATACGTTAACATTAAGATGATGACCACCCTTTGTAGCATAACCATCTAATAAAGCTACTAAATTGTTTACCTGAGTTGAATCAGCCATTTTTAATTCCTCCTATCAAATTCAATACCAGTGGAGAATGAAACATAAGTTAAATTCTCCTGCACGAATCAGAATTCGTGCTCTATTCATAATCTTCTAGTCCCTGATGCAGTGTAGGAACACTGCATGCAAGGGGAGTTCTGGAACAGTCAGTGCAACCAAGGGTTTGCACTTCTTTCGTAGAAACGCTGTCGTCAACTTCTACATTTACATGACCTACGGCATTTGGTTTTGAGAAGCCGGCATCAAGCTGTGCAACAAGATCATCAATCATTGATTTCTCATCCATAAGTAACACCTTTCCTTCCAAAATGATTATTTATTTAAGTCAACCTCGATATCACCAGAGAATACCTTAGCTTCTTTTCCGAGTGCACTAGGGATGATAGTAAATGTATTAGAAATACCATCCTGAGCATCCTTGAATGGAAGCTTAGCTACTGAAGACAAGGAAGCTACAGCACCATGAGTATCACGTCCATGCATTGGGTTAGCACCTGGAGCGAATGGCTGTCCCTTCTTACGTCCATCAGGTGTGTTACCTGTTGCCTTACCATATGTTACGTTAGAAGTAATAGTAAGGATAGAGGTTGTAGGAATACCATTTCTATAAGTATGATGTCTTCTGATAGCAGTCATGAACTTATGAACGATTTCCTGAGCGATTGAGTCTACACGGTCATCATCATTACCATACTTAGGGAAGTCTCCTGTTGTCTTGAAGTCAACAATGATACCATCTTCATCACGGATTGGCTCAACCTTAGCATACTTGATTGCAGATAAAGAGTCAGCAACGATAGACAGACCAGCAACACCTGTAGCAAAGTAACGCTTAACGTCTCTGTCATGAAGTGCCATTTCAGCTCTTTCATAGCAGTACTTGTCATGCATATAGTGAATGATATTTAATGTATTTACATATACATCTGCCTGCCACTCAAGCATATCGATGAATTTGCTCATTACGTCATCGTAATCAAGAACATCACCTTCAACAGGACGATACTTAGGACCTACCTGCTTCTTGGTAACTTCATCAACACCACCGTTTAATGCATACAGTAAGCACTTAGCAACGTTAGCACGAGCACCGAAGAACTGCATTTCCTTACCGATAACCATGGAAGATACACAGCAAGCGATACCGTAATCATCACCATGAGTTACTCTCATAAGGTCATCGTTCTCATACTGGATAGAAGAGGTCTGGATAGACATCTTAGCACAGTACTTCTTCCAAGCTTCTGGAAGTCTTGTAGACCAAAGAACTGTTAAGTTTGGTTCTGGAGAAGGTCCAAGGTTTGTTAATGTATTTAAGTAACGGAAGGACATCTTTGTTACTAATGGACGTCCATCAACGCCAACACCACCTAAGGATTCTGTTACCCATACAGGGTCACCGGCGAAGATCTGGTTGTATTCAGGTGTACGAGCGAACTTAACGCAACGTAACTTCATGATGAAGTGATCAACGAACTCCTGAATCTGCTCTTCTGTGAAAGTACCATTCTTTAAGTCTCTCTGAGCGTAGCAGTCAAGGAAAGTAGAAGTACGTCCTAAGGACATAGCTGCACCGTTCTGCTCCTTAACAGCACACAGATAGCCAAAGTATGTAGCCTGGATAGCTTCCTGAACATTAGTAGCCGGTTTGGAAATATCGCATCCGTAAGAAGCTGCCATTTCCTTCATCATCTTTAATGCTGTAATCTGCTCTGAAAGTTCCTCACGAAGACGGATAACATCATCTGTCATAACACGTCCTGTAGAATCCTTCTGTGCCTGCTTGTCTTCGATTAAGAAGTCAATACCATATAAAGCAACACGTCTGTAGTCACCAATGATACGTCCACGTCCGTATGCATCAGGAAGACCTGTGATGATATGAGCTGAACGACAAGCTCTCATTTCCTGATTGTAAGCATCGAAACAGCCAGCGTTATGTGTCTTTCTATGTGTAGAGAAGAACTCGCTGATTTCAGGATCTACTTCGTATCCGTTATCTGCGCAAGCTTTCTCTGCCATTCTGATACCGCCGTAAGGCTGTAAAGAACGCTTGAAAGGCTTATCTGTCTGGAATCCTACGATCTTCTCCTTGCTCTTGTCTAAGTATCCCGGTCCATGAGAAGTGATAGTAGAGATAACCTTTGTGTCCATATCAAGAACACCGCCTGCTTCTCTTTCCTTCTTCTGAAGATCAAGAACCATCTGCCATAAATCCTTAGTATCCTGTGTAGGACCTGCTAAGAAGGATTCGTCTCCATCATATGGAGTAAAGTTCTTCTGAATGAAGTCACGTACGTTAACTTCGCTTTCCCATTTGCCACCTACAAAATCTTTCCACTCTGGTCTCATTTTGCAAAGCCTCCTAAAATTTAAAAAAATTAATATGCGGATTACACCGCTAGTTACTCAAGTTAGAATGTCATCTCTCTTTTGTATTGACCTTTTGTCATAACATTCTGTAAGTGTATTATAGACTCAAGTTTGTATACACGTCAACACCTTAATTTGTACTTTTTCTTGTACAGAACGGAATAGTTTATAAAAAAATTGTTAAAAATAACGAAGGACTTGATAATAACTGAATAAAGTATTATAGTGGAAGAATAGTTACTGGAACGAAGTGAACAGTAACAAAGAATAATGCAATGTAAAAAGGACAAAAATCCCTACTTGTATAGCATTTAGTCTTATATATAAATGAAAAGGAGGAGAAGCTGATGGCAGCAATAACCAAAGAAATGACAATTGGAGAAATCTTAAGAATGAAGCCGGAGGTAGCACCTGTTCTTATGGAAGCAGGAATGCATTGCCTTGGATGTCCATCTGCTCAGGGAGAATCCCTTGAAGAAGCAGCAATGGTACATGGTATGGATATTGATTCCCTTATGGCTAAGATTGCCGAATTGAATTAATTCAGATAGATTATATTCAGAATATAACACCAAAAGGCTTTGGTTTTCACCAAAGCCTTTTTCGTTGTTACCTTATACCAGAGAAAGAGATTGAATTGCCTTATCTTTAATGACAGGTTCAAAATGCTCTTCCATATATGCTTCACTAGCGGATACGAACTTTTCAGGATTACCATATTCAGAAAGCATGTTACAGATTTTATTAAATTCCTGAGGTGTATGCTCTGACTGGGTTACTACAAGAATATAGGAAGATAATTTCTCGTTCTTGTAAAGAGAGTTCTTTCCATCATAATGTGCAGAAAGCACATGTGCAAGACGGATTACCTGCGCCAGAGAATCAAAGGAATAGATTCTTGTTAACTCAACAGAAACCTTAACAGGCTTCTTGGAAACTTCTTTACTTCCTGCCTGCTTTACAAGAGAATCTGCTGCATCAGCAATGGTATCTGTAACCTTAGTGTCGTGAATCTTCTTAAAGAGATCCAAAACATCATCTGCACCTTCGGAAAGACTTTGCAGCATATTATCTAAGGTATTGCTGTCATCGTTATCCTCGTCTTCATCGTGGACAGAAGGAGCAAATTTGGAAAATCTTGTATCAAGCTCCTCCGGATCTTCTACTTTCGTAATTACCAGAACAATACATTCTGAATTCAAAGGTATTGCTTCAATCATAAGCGGTATATCTTCAGCATCAAATCCAAATTCATAAGATGCCTGCTGCATCATATCCTTGAATAAACTTTTTGCCTTTTCCGTTCCATAAGCCAGTTCACTGATTTTCAGTTCACGATCTGCTAAATCAGCTTTGGTAAGGGTACAACGAATCTGATGATCATTTACTTTTTCAATTTTCATAATATCACATCCTCACTCTATTGATATTACAGTATGCTATATAAAAACTTATCTTATGATAAGTTATCATATACTGTGAAATAAGGGAAGTCAATAGGACTTTCCAGGAGTTCTTAAAAAATTTATAAAATAACATCGAATTATTACAATATAGGTTGCATAATTTTTTGTTATGTGTTAATAATTCTGTTGTAAGATGTTCCGGGAACAAATCTTGTACAGACAGGAGGGTTCGAGGAAACATAGTTTAAGATAATAAAAACAATCTGAAAAATTATTTTTCAAATCTATGCCTCTTGAATAAAAGAGGTAGTCTTATTAGCTTATGTGCTTTGTTGGAAGATTATTTTTCCAAACTTTTCAAGTTTATATATCCATTATACAATAATTTAATCACAATTGGTACATGTTCTCAGACATCTTTTGAAAAAATTTATATATCACGAAAAACTTTTGGTCTTTTCTTTAAGAAATAAGCCATGGTTAGAGCTATCCGATTTTTCGTTATCCGATTTCTTCCTTATTAATATAAGGTTAATTATGGTAAACCAGATATATTTTGTCTGAATAGAAGCCCCTCTATACATAGAAAAAGTAATTGTACTTATATCATATGCAGTCTTATCATGGAGGAAACAGGATAAAAATTGAAATAACAACAATTTGGTAATGACGATAAATCAATAGTTTGCTATAATGAGAACGATTAGGAGGAAACCGTATGAAAAAGAAAATAATTCCGGTGCTTCTTGCAATCGTTCTCATTTTTTTAGTTATTGCGATTGCATTTGGAGGCAAAATTTTAGAAAAGTATTCGTATTCTAAGGAAAGAGCAGACTTAAACAGTTATTTTAATATAACGGCAGAGGATGAGATTGCTATTGTATTACAGGATGAGATTGTAGAAGAGAAGGCAAAGCTGATTGATGGCGTATGTTATTTTGACATGGCTACGGTCGAAAAGTATTTTACGGACAGATTCTATGTGAATACGGTAGAGAAGGTGCTTCTTTTTACTACCGCAGAAGATGTAATCCGTATTGAAATCGGTGATGGAAGTAATGTAATCTATGTGTCAGATACAGGTACCTCTATCGATTACAAGGCTGCGGTATATGAAGGAGAGACGCTTTATATAGCAGCAGACTATGTGAAGAGATATGCCAACTTTAGCTATGAATTATATGACTCCCCACTTCATATGCAGGTCTATACACAGTGGAATACCGTAACGCAGGCAGAGATCACAAAGAATACAAATATTCGCTATCGTGGTGGTGTTAAGAGTGAGATCCTGACAGATGTGAAGGCCGGTGATAAGGTTATCGTATTGGAGGAGCTGGAAAACTGGTGTAAGGTAAAGTCTGAGGATGCTTTTATCGGTTATGTGGAAAGTAAATACCTGACAAAGAAAACCGGTGTAGAGCAGCTTCCGGTGAAGGATGCCATGGAAATCACATATAGCAATGTACATAAAGAAGGTACGATTAATATGGTATTCCATCAGGTATTTGAAGGAAATGCTTCCGTAAGTGTATCTAACGCTTTGAAAAACACAAAGGCTGTTAATGTGATCTGCCCGACCTGGTTCCGCTTAAGTGATAATGCCGGTAATTTTACAAGCATAGCTTCCGCTTCCTATGTGGAGCAGGCACATGCGTTAGGTGTGGATGTATGGGCGCTGATTACTGATGTGGATAGTAAGGATTTATATGGTATCGATATCAATTTCTATGATATTTTGTCTTCTACGGAGAACAGAGCACGTTTGATTCATGGACTGATGGAGCAGGTAGATGCATATGGAATTGATGGTATTAATATAGACTTCGAGAAGGTTCGTAATGATGCAGGTACGCATTTTGTACAGTTCTTAAGAGAACTTTCTATTGAAACAAGAAAGCGTGGAATTGTTCTTTCTGTTGATAATTATGTACCAACAGAATATACCGCACACTACAACCGGAAAGAACAGGGACTTGTGGTTGACTATGTAGTCATTATGGGTTATGACGAATACTACTCAGGCTGCGGTCAGGCAGGTTCGAACGCTTCTATCAATTATGTGGAAAATGGTATTGTCAAGACAAAGGAAGATGTTCCGGCAGAGAAGATCATTAATGCCGTTCCTTTCTATACAAGAGTATGGGAAAGCGGAAATGGTGAACCGACTTCATCTACACTTACCATGGCAAACCAGGGTACATGGGTGAAAAACAGTGGTGTAGAGCCTGTGTGGCTGGAGGAATATTGCCAGAACTATGTGGAATATCAGACCGATGGAAAAACAGTGCAGTGCTGGCTTGAGGATGTGAATTCCATACAGGTGAAGCTGCAGGTTATGAAGGCACAGCAGATTGCAGGTGTAGCTGCATGGAAGCTTGGCATTGAAGATGTGGCTGTCTGGGATGTGATGGAACAGTATGCGAATGGAACAATGAATTAAAGAAAAGACTATGGGGCTTTGTGCTCTATGGTCTTTTGTTATGTGATATGAGGTTGCTGTAACGTAGTGGTAGTTAATCAAGAATTTGCTTTGCAAATTCTTGTGAGATGATGCCGCTGGACATCATCTTTTTGACAGGGATGCAAAGGAAAATATTCATTCTGAAAGTGGAAAAATCCTCATATATATGATAACAACAGCTTTTCTTTGGAGCTTGATATGAGTGAGAAACAAAGTAAAATAATGGGATTTGTTATGTCCTTTTTGCTGATTCTGTCCATGCTGATTGTGGCAAAGGAATCGGCAGAACTGGTAAACGTTCTGCATATGCAGGAAAAGACAGAGAAAAGGATAACAGTAGTCATTGATGCAGGACATGGTGGTATTGATCCGGGTAAGGTAGGAATTAATGACGCATTAGAAAAAGATATCAATTTATCTATTGCATTAAAGGTAAAGAAATATCTGGAGCAACAGGATATCAAGGTAGTCATGACAAGGGAAGCAGACGAAGGTCTCTATGAGGAAAAGGATTCCAATAAAAAAGTGCGGGATATGAAGAACCGCCTGGCAATCATTGAAGAGACAAATCCTGCATTGGCAGTAAGTATTCATCAGAACAGCTATCCGGAAGAAGCTGTTAGTGGTATGCAGGTCTTTTATTATAAGGACAGCCAGGAGGGAACACAGGCTGCACATCTTATGCAGGAAACGATGATTGATTGTCTCAAGCCGCAAAAGGAAAGGGAAGCGAAAGAAAACGGGACTTATTATCTTTTGAAAAAAACAAGTGTGCCGATTATTATCGTGGAATGTGGATTTTTATCTAATCCTACAGAAGCGGAGCTGTTAACATCTTCTGCATATCAGGAAAAAACAGCCTGGGCAATTCATATGGGAATATTACGCTACTTAAATATGACAGATTAAATGGAAAATACAGCAGGATGCTTTCTAATTGCGGTTGTTTGTGCTACAATAAAACCAAGTATGGCTATAAGCGCATAGAAATGGAGTAAAATCAGTTCATGAAAACAAAGTTAATTCGTGTGGATGCAGAAGATTTGCAGGATGAAGAGAAATCTGACAGCGCAAAAAGGGCGTTAGAGGAGGCAGGAGAGATTATCAGGAAGGGTGGACTTGTTGCATTTCCTACAGAGACTGTGTATGGTCTTGGAGGAGATGCCCTGAATCCGGAATCCTCTAAAAAGATATATGCTGCAAAAGGGCGTCCTTCAGACAATCCACTGATTATTCATATTGCAGATATGGAGCATTTGGGAAGAATTACAAAGGAAGTACCGCAAAGTGCATATCAACTTGCGGCTGCCTTTTGGCCGGGACCACTGACTATGATACTTCCAAAAGCTGAGGAGGTTCCCTGTCAGACAACGGGTGGTCTTGATACTGTCGCTGTCAGAATGCCGAGTCATCCTGTGGCGATGGAGTTTATTAAGGCAGCAGGCGGTTATGTGGCAGCTCCAAGTGCCAACCTGTCAGGGAAACCAAGTCCTACTACAGCAAAGTATGTTGTTCAGGATATGGATGGCAGAATAGATATGATTATAGATGGTGATGGTGTTGATATTGGACTGGAATCAACGATTGTTGACCTAACCGGAGACAAACCGATGATTTTACGTCCCGGCTATATCACCGAAGAAATGTTGGACAGGGTGTTGGGGCAGGTCGAAATTGACCAGACTCTTTTCAAGGCAGATTCCAATCTTCACCCAAAGGCTCCGGGTATGAAGTACCGACATTATGCACCAAAGGGAGAACTGGTGCTTGTAGAGGGAAATCCCGAGGCGGTTGTTTCGTATATTAACGAACAGACAAGGATGCGAAAGGAACGCGGCGAGAAGACTGGGGTTATCGGAACGAGTGAAATGGCAGGAAGATATGAGGCAGATAGTGTTAAGATAGCAGGAAGCCGTAAGGATGAGGCTGCCATTGCAAGACAATTATATACTTTTTTACGGGAATTTGATGATGAGGAGGTCGCATATATGTATGCGGAATCCTTTGCAGGAACAGGTATGAGACAAGCTATTATGAACCGGCTGTTAAAGGCGGCAGGTCATAAAATAATTAAATTGGATTAATAGGGAGGAAGAAGAAATGATAGCAATTGGATGTGACCATGGTGGATTTGAGTTAAAGGAAAAGGTAGTAGCATTTTTAAAAGAAAAGAATATAGAGGTAAAGGATTGCGGATGCTATAGTAAGGAGTCCTGTGATTATCCTGAATTTGGAAGGGCAGCAGCAGAAGCAGTTGCAAGCGGAGAATGTAAGAAGGGTATTGTAATCTGTACAACAGGTATCGGTATCTCTATTACAGCTAATAAGGTAAAAGGCGTTCGTTGTGCACTTTGCAGCGATACACTGTCTGCTAAGATGACAAGACTTCATAATGATGCAAATATGCTGGCAATGGGAGCAGGAATCGTTGGTGAAAATCTGGCGCTTGCCATTGTAGAGACATTTTTAGGAACAGAGTTCTCAGGAGAAGAGCGTCATCAGAGAAGAATTGACTTGATTGAGAAATAAAAAGCAAACGAAAGAGAGGTATGGCTATGGCAAAGGTTGTCGTAATGGATCATCCGCTGATTCGTCATAAGATAGGCTACATTAGAAGGAAAGATACCGGGACAAAAGACTTCAGACAGACAATCGGAGAGATTGCAAATCTGATCTGTTATGAAGCAACAAGGGATTTAAAGCTTTCAGAGGTGGAAATAGAGACCCCTATCTGCAGTACTACTGTGGAAGAGCTTGCCGGTAAAAAGCTTGCCATTGTACCAATTCTTCGTGCAGGATTAGGTATGGTAGATGGTATGTTGCAGCTTATTCCGGCAGCAAAGGTCGGACATATCGGTTTGTACCGTGATCCGGAGACCCTAGAGCCGGTAGAGTATTATTGCAAGCTTCCGGCAGATTGCGCACAGAGAGAAGTATTTGTAGTAGATCCCATGTTAGCAACCGGAGGTTCTTCCGTGGCAGCGATTCGAATGCTGAAGGAAAGAGGTTGTAAAAATATCCATTTTATGTGTATCATTGCTGCACCTGAAGGTGTTGCAAGAATGCAGGAGGAGCATCCCGATGTAGATATATACATTGGTGCATTGGATGAGAAGTTAAATGATCATGGATATATTGTGCCTGGTCTTGGGGATGCCGGAGACAGAATATTTGGAACAAAATAGGTAACTATGAAGGTACTGAATAGTTACGATATATGGAGGGGATATATGAAATCGACGCGAAAGCATCGAAGAGCACTACTGATATTCCTTGCTGTAGTTCTTGTATTCGCAGGAAATGTGCCGGTGCAGGTGCATGCGGAAACAACGCTTGAAAAGCTGCAAAAGGCGAAAGAAGAGCAGAAGAAAACGCAAGAGGCAAAGGGGAATACAGAGGAGAAAAAGGAGTCCTTACAGATTACACAGAACTCGCTGCTTGGAAAGCTGGGGGCTTTGAATGATGATCTGGAAGCGGTCAGTAACAATCTTGCAGATATCGAAAGGCAGATAGATGTCAAGGAGCAGGAGATTGCGCAGACAAAAGAAGCTCTTGCGGAGGCGATTGAAACAGAGGAAAATCAATATGAAGCTATGAAGCTTCGTATTCAGTTTATGTATGAAAGAGGTAATCAGACATATCTCGATTTATTGTTGTCAGCTTCCGGCTTTGGTGATTTACTGAATAAAGGAGATTATATAGAAGCACTCAGCAGATATGACCGTAAGATGTTAACACAATTTCAGGAAACAAGAAAGCATGTGGAAGAGGTAGAAGCACAGCTAAACGTAGAGTTGGAAGGGTTGAATGAATTGCAGGTACAGGCATCAGAGGAACAGAAAAAGGTAGCGGCGCTTGTCCAGCAGACAGCCAACAGTGTAGCAAGTTATGCAGATCAGATAGAGGATACAGAAGCCACGATAGATGCCCTGGATAATATGCTTTCTGCGCAGGAGCAGGATATTGCAGCACTCCAGAAGCAGTATGAAGAAGAGCTTGCTTTATCAAGACTTGCAGCACAGTCAGCATGGAGAGATATCTCAGAGGTTACATTTGCCGAGGGAGACAGGTATCTGCTTGCAAATCTTATATATTGTGAAGCAGGTGCAGAACCATATGCCGGAAAAGTGGCAGTTGGGGCTGTTGTTATCAATCGTATACTGAGTTCCCGATATCCGGACACCATGGTAGGCGTTATCTATCAGAATAAGCAGTTTTCACCGGTAGGAAATGGAAGACTTGCTTATGCACTTGCCAATAACAAGGCGACAGCAAGCTGTTATCAGGCAGCCGATGAAGCTATGAGTGGTATTACAAATGTCGGACACTGCCTATATTTCAGGACACCAATAGAAGGTCTGACGGGACTTTCGATAGGCGGTCATATTTTCTATTAAGGTTCATGTTATGAATATTTTAATATTTTAGGTATAGAGTACTATTGAAAAAGGAAAAGAAGCGTAGTATGATTTGCTTCTGACCGGAAAATGGGAAATATACCTTTTTTCGTTATAGGATAGATAAATGAAAGGAAAACAAATTACAGGATGAAAATACATTATATGGCAGCAACCCAGACGGATATTGGTCTGGTAAAGCAGGTAAATCAGGATAGCTTAACAGTAAAGGTTGCAGATACGAAGCTTGGTGAGGTATCGTTTGCAGTAATCTGCGATGGTATGGGGGGACTTGCCAAAGGAGAGCTTGCAAGTGCAATTGTAGTCAGAGCCTTTGAAAAATGGTTTTATGAGCAGCTTCCCCTAAGACTGGGACAGTTAAAAGAAGCAATTCTAAGAAAAGAATGGGAACAGCTTATAGCAGATTGTAATTCCAGAATCCGGCAGGAAGGAAGTCAGAACATGGGAACGACCTTGACGGCAATGCTGTTATTTGCAGGTCATTATTATGTGATACATGTTGGGGATTGCAGAGCGTATGAGCTTACCGGGGAGATGTTTCAGCTCACACAGGATCAGACTTATGTAGCAAGAGAGGTGGCTCTTGGTCATATGACGAAGGAACAGGCAAGAACAGACAGCAGGAGAAATGTGCTTCTGCAGTGTATAGGTGTGAAGGAAGCTGTAGAACCGCAATTTTTATCAGGAAGGGTTGTTCCGGGAGCATGTTATTTGCTTTGCTCGGATGGTTTTCGCCATGAGGTTTCCAAACAGGAAATACGGGAGAAGATAGAAGAAGAGGTATGGGAGCAAGTGAAAAGCCACAATAACCAAGAGGGCATTATGAAAGGAATGAATCGTGCTTTGGACAGGCTGATTTCAATGAGTAAAAGCCGTGGAGAAAGAGATAATATTTCTGCCATATTGATACAGACCATGGAAGAGATACAAGCATGTTAGAATTAGGAACTATAATTGACGGAAAATATAAAATATTAAATGAAATCGGGCATGGTGGTATGAGTACAGTCTATCTTGCCATAAATGAAAAGGCGAACAAGCCTTGGGCTGTGAAAGAGATCAGAAAGTCCTGTAGAAAGGATTTTCAAATGATTCGTCAGAGTCTTTTGATGGAGGTGGAGCTGTTAAAGAAGCTAAAGCATCCCAATCTTCCCAGCATCATTGATGTCATTGATGAGAAAGAAAATATTATGATTGTCATGGACTATATCGAAGGGAATACTTTGGAGAAGGTTTTGTCAGAGCAGGGAGCGCAGAAGCAGGAGACAGTGATAGAATGGGCAATCCAGCTATGCGATGTACTGGACTATTTGCATACGAGAAATCCGGCTGTGATTTATCGCGATATGAAACCCTCCAATGTTATGCTAAAATCTGACGGAAGTGTCATTTTAATTGACTTTGGTATAGCAAGGGAATATAAGGAACGAAATGTGGCAGACACAACATGCCTTGGTACACAAGGATATGCAGCACCGGAGCAATTTGGGAACATGGGACAGACAGACGCAAGAACGGACATCTATTGTCTTGGTGCTACCATGTACCATCTTGTTACCGGACATAATCCATCAGAGCCTCCATATGAAATGTATCCGATTACATATTGGAATCAGGAACTGTCAACAGGATTAGAGCAGATTATTTTAAAATGTACCTGTAAGAATCCAAATGACAGATATCAGTCTGCAAGAGAGCTTAAATATGCATTGCAGCATTATCGTGATATGGATATCACAACGGTCAGGCAAAACCGTAAAAGACTTGCTCTTTTCCTTGGGACTGCTATAGCATCCCTTCTATGCTTTATTGCTTCAATAGGTTTTGGAGTGGCTTCCAGAAATTTACAAAAAGATACTTATGCAGAATTCATGGAAATGGCAGCAAGAACAACCGTAGAAAAGGACGCCTTGGAATTATATATACAGGCGATTGATACAGACAGCACAAGAAGTGAGGCATATGAAAGCTTTTGCGAACGCGTCCTTGAGGATGGCGTTTTTGATAATGGGGAAGAAAATTATTTGTTAGGGATTAATATAAGTACAAAGAAATATTTACAGAATTTCTTTGAAAAAAATCCAACAGCTTATGCTGATTTCTGTTATGATATAGGAAATGCATACTGGTTCTATTATGAGCATGAGGAAAGCAGGCAGACGCATGCTGTTGTATGGTTTGAAGAAGCGGTAAAGGTTTATGAAGGCATGGAGGAGCGCAAGGAAGAGCTTCGAAGAAGTCTGCTTTATATGGATATGGGAGGCTTTTATAAGAAAATCATAGCTGCACAGATAGAAGGCGTGGATGCAGGAATGTATGGTGACTATTGGACAAAACTGGTAGCATGGAAGCAGATGAATGATATGCAGCCTGACAGAGAGTTGATTACGCTTCGTATGTATCGGGAGTTGGTAACACGCTCTATGGAGTATGCACGGTATTTGTGCGAGGATGGCATTCGTCAGGAGGAGATTCAAGAAGTGTATGCATCCATAGAGGCTGATCTTTTGCGAATAGAGCAACAGGCCACACAAAATGTAAGGCAGGAGATTGCAGCAATCCGTGGATTGTTAGAAGGAGCTGATGAACTAATTTCATCCGGCTATACAGATGTGTAGGCCTTCAGAAAGGTATGGTTGAAAGATGACAATAGAGGAAATGACAACAATGTCATATATTTTTCTGGCAATTGCTGTGGTGCTTGGAATTGTGGCAGTGGTACTGTTTATTACACTAAAGATTCCAAAAGCATATCGGGCAGTAAAGGGGCAGAAAAACAGCACAAAAAGATATGCGGGCAGGAGAAAGAAAACTGCATCAAGGAAGTCAAAACAAAGAAAAAAATCAGAAAAGAACAGTCAGAAAACAGTAAAACTGGGGGGGAACCAGTCGAAAGACAAGGAAGAAGATAAAACAGAAATATTAAATGGTGAAAAAGTCCAATTTAACATGCTGCAGGATATTACATATATACATGTTGAGGAAGAACTATGATATATGTTACTATGTATCTATTCAGAGCCATACAGTGTAATCAAGTGCTTTGATTGTTACAAAAAATAATATACTCTCGGAATCTTTTGTATATGGATTTCTGAGAATGCATAATAGTTATTTGGAGGTTATATATGAGCTTTACTACATATTCATGCGAGGATTTTGTCGAGGTATTGTCTACAAAGGCACCGGTTCCGGGCGGTGGCGGTGCATCTGCTCTGGTTGGTGCAATCGGAACAGCACTTGGTAACATGGTAGGAAGTCTTACGGTTGGTAAAAAAAAATATTCAGATGTTGAGGCAGATATCATTACCTTGAAGGAAAAAGCAGACGCTTTACAGAAGGAATTTCTTCATCTGGTAGAAGAGGATGCAAGAGTGTTTGAGCCATTGTCCAAGGCGTATGGTATGCCAAAGGATACAGAGGAGCAAAAGGCGGAAAAAGCACGGGTCATGGAAATCGTCTTAAAGGATGCCTGCTTAGTACCAATGGAAATCATGAGAAAATGTTGTGATGCCATTGATGTTATAGAGGAATTTGCCCAAAAGGGAAGCGTGATTGCCTTAAGTGATGCGGGTGTAGGAGCAGCATTCTGTAAGGCTGCTTTACTTGGAGCATCCCTGAATGTCTTTATTAACACAAAATCCATGGCAAACCGTGAATATGCAGAAGAACTGAATGCAGAAGCAAACGAGATGATTCGTGTGTATTCCGAAAAAGCAGACAAGGTATTCAATAGTGTTAATGAACGTTTGAAATAAGGAGGATAAGAGCATGGCAAAGCAGTTATTAGGTAAAGAAGTTACCGCCGCTATGAATGAGAAGATTAAGGCCAATGTGGCAAAGCTGCAGGAGAAGGGAATCACACCAACACTTGGCATTATTCGTGTGGGTGAGCGTGATGACGATATTTCTTATGAAAGAGGAGCAACGAAAAGATGTGAAACACTTGGTGTGGCATATGAAAAGTTCCTTCTTCCACAGGACGTAACAGAAGAAGAACTTCTTAAAGTTATTGACCAGGTAAATAAGAATGATGCGATTCACGGCGTGCTGCTGTTTCGTCCATTACCGAAGCATCTGAATGAAGAAAAAATTATTAATGCGCTTGATTTTGAAAAAGATGTAGATGGAATTACAGATGGTTCGCTTGCAGGCGTATTTGCAGGTAAGAAGCAGGGATTTCCACCCTGTACACCACAGGGCTGTATGGAGATTCTTGACCATTATGGAATCGACTGTACCGGTAAAAAGGCAGTTGTAGTCGGAAGAAGCCTTGTCGTTGGAAAGCCGGCTGCGATGATGCTCATTCAGAAAAATGCAACCGTTACCATCTGTCATACCAGGACAAAGGATATGCCATCTGTTGTAAAAGAGGCTGATATTGTCATTGTGGCAGCAGGCAGGGCAGGTGTTATCGACGGCTCATACTTAAGAGAAGGTCAGGTTGTCATCGATGTAGGTATCAATGTGAATGAAGAAGGAAAGCTTTGCGGTGATGTGAATTACGAAGAAGCCGAGAAAATCGTGGATGCGATTACACCGGTACCGGGTGGCGCAGGAAGCGTTACCACATCCGTACTTGTCGGACATGTGGTTGGGGCTGCGATGAGGAAGCACTTATAGTTATAGTGGGACAGTTCATCTGTCCCACTTTTCTATATATGCTGTCAGCACATCGAATTTATCCTCATAAATAAGATTCAAAAGTCTGTCTAAATTCTTTAAAGCCAAGGTTATCTTTTCCGGTTCACAAATCTTTTTCTCAACGGCGAGGGCAAGCTCGTCCAGATCAACGACCTTCACATAGCCGTCAGGATAAATAATCACATCAGCAAGCAAATCTGTTGCGATAAGCGTATTCGTTTCTTCATTGTAATCATAATCAACAATATCACAGTACCAGTACATGAGCGTATTGTCGGCACGATAGAATTTGCTTACTTTAAAGCCCTGCTTTAGAAAATAGCAGGAATAGCCGTGATGCAATTCACGTTTTGGCTTTAGGGTATTCCATTTTGAAACGATGATATCATCGGAAACTTCAAGTAAGATATCGTCTTTTAGAAGAATACATTCTTCCGGAATCATGCGTTTTCTATAGATTGCGGGATTTTCTTTCATAAGATCACTTCTTTCTGGATATTCTAAATAAGTAATATGTCAGCCTGACTATATGATAATAGTTTACGTGTTCAACACAGTAAAGTAAACATCATTTAAGAAAAATTTAATAAAATATGAGAATAGAAATAAATTAATTAGAAAAAATATCCATTTACTAGACAGATTTCTTAAAACTTTGTATAATTTAGTATAGGTATCTTGGAAGTAAAGACCGGATGGAGGTAAGGTTATGAAATATCACAAGTCAGTTTATCAGTCCTTAGCAATGATTACTCAATTCGGTATTACGATGCTCGTACCTATCTTTTTATGCTCTTTTCTGGGATGGTATCTGGATCAATGGCTCCAGACCTCCTGGCTGTTTGTCGCATTATTTTTTATTGGTGCTCTGGCAGGCTTTCGGAATATATTCATTCTGTCAAAAAAGATTTTTGAGACAAAGGATGATTCCATGGAAATGAAACGTAGAAAGGGAATGAAAGAGAACCTTACAGAAACCAAAGTAGCAGGAGATGAAAAGGAAGAAGATGATTAAGAAAATCAGAAGCATTAATAATGCCCTGCCTGGATTATTAGTCGGAATCATATTATTTGGAGCAGCAAGCCAGCTTGTGGGCGTCTTTCTTGTGACGGATAAGGCAAACTACAGCATAGGACTCTGGATTGGAGTACTGACAGCAATATTTATGGCTTTTCACATGGCATTATCCTTAAACAGTGTCGTGGAAAGGGATGTAAAGGGGGCGCAGGCGACAGCAACGAGACAGAATATCATTCGATATCTGATAGTGGTACTTATTTTGGGTATACTTATGATAACACGGATAGGCAATCCGATAGCAGCTTTTGTCGGAGTCATGGGACTTAAGGTTTCCGCCTATCTCCAGCCGCTATTTGAGAAGCTGTCTCATAAAAGAAAACTGAATAAAGAAATAGAATAAGGAGGTGAGTTTATGGGAACAGGAATTCTGTTATCCTCGGCTGATGAGATTGATTTTATGGTCCATGGAATCTTTCAATATAAATTCTTTGGTCAGACCGTGTGGATAACAACGACGCATGCATGTCTCTTCATTGTTTTTATGATGATCATTATCTTTTGCCTGCTGGCAAACAGGGCAGTAAAGCATGCGACTGAGGTTCCGGGAGCTTTCCAGAATGTAGTAGAGCTGATAGTTGAGATGCTTGATAACATGACTAAGGGAGTTATGGGAAAGAATGCAGCAGCATTTGCTAATTACATTGGTATTCTTTTCATGTTTATCCTGCTTAGCAATATTTCAGGACTCTTTGGCTTACGCCCGCCTACAGCAGATTACGGTGTGACGCTGGCACTCGGTTTGATTACCTTTACGCTGATTACCTTCAACAAATTCAAATATCAGAAGGTGTCAGGAGTGATCAAGAGCTTGTGCGAGCCGTGGCCAATCTGGGCGCCAATCAATATTATCGGTGATATTGCAGTTCCGATTTCACTGTCACTTCGTTTGTTTGCAAACGTATTGTCAGGAACTGTAATGATGGCGTTGATCTATGGATTGCTTGGATGGATTGCAACGGCATGGCCGGCAGCATTGCATGTGTATTTTGATTTGTTCTCCGGGGCAATTCAGACATATGTATTCTCAATGTTAACAATGACTTATATTAATAATGCTATTGAAGGTTAGAAGTATATAGGAGGAAATATTTATGGAATTTAATTCAAACTTTATCTTAGGATGTTCAGCAATCGGTGCAGGTCTTGCAGTTATTGCAGGTATCGGACCTGGTGTTGGTCAGGGTATCGCAGCAGGACACGCAGCAGCAGCAGTAGGTAGAAACCCGGGAGCAAAATCTGATGTAACCTCTACCATGTTATTAGGTCAGGCGGTTGCCGAGACAACAGGTCTTTATGGTCTGCTTGTTGCTATGCTTCTGTTATTCGTTAAGCCTCTTGTTCCGTAACTTTAGTGCGTGAAAGAATGTGTAGAACTATAAGAAATGAAACCATTCAGCGCCAAAGTCGCAGACTTTGTGTGCATAACATTAGAAAGTAATAAAGGAGGGCTTAAGGCATGATACTAGCTACTGAATCAGTAGGTATGAGCCGGCTTTTCGACCTTGACTTTCAACTTTTGGCAGATGCCACTTTGATGATTATTGCAATGTTCTTCCTGTTCTTGTTTGCATCACACTTTCTGTTCAATCCGGTCAGAAAGATGTTACAGGACAGACAGGATAAGATTAAGGGAGAACTGGATCAGGCAGCAGCAGACTGTAAGAGTGCAGAGGAAACAAAGGCTCTTTATGAAGCTAAGCTTGCCGGGGCAGATAAGGAAGCAGAAGCAATCTTAGAGGATGCCCGTAAGCGTGGTAAGGAAAATGAAGCCAGAATCGTTGCGGAAGCGAAGGAAGAAGCTGGAAAGATTGTAGAAAGAGCCAGAGTAGAAGCCGAACTTGAGAAGAAGAAAATGGCAGATGAAGTAAAACGGGAGATGATCGCCGTTGCATCTGTTATGGCAGCCAAAATTGTACAGGCTAATATTGATACCAATGTTCAGCATCAGCTGATAGAAGAGACTTTGAAAGAAATAGGTGATAGCACATGGCTAAGCTAATTTCCAAAACATACGGGGAAGCGCTGTTTGAGCTTGCTGTTGAAGAAAATAAAACGAGTCTCTTTTTGGAGGAAGTAGGCAATCTGCTCAAGATAGTTCAGGAAAATCAGGAATTTGGACAGTTTATGAACCATCCAAAGATTCCAAAGGAAGAGAAACTTACAGTCATGGAAAATATTTTCCGTGACAGAATGGATAAAGAACTTCTGGGTTTCCTGGTAACTATCGTTGAGAAGGACAGATATGCCCAAATAGAAGAGATTCTGGAATATGTTATTGACAGCATCAAGGAATACTTAAAAATTGGTGTTGCCTATGTAACAACAGCGATTCCGCTACAGGAAAATGAGAAAAAGGATATCGAAGCAAAGCTGCTTGCGACTACAAAATATGAAACCCTGGAATGCCACTATAAGGTAGATGAGACGCTAATTGGTGGAATGATAATCCGTATGGGTGACCGTGTCGTAGACAGTAGTATTCGGACAAAGTTAGGAAGTCTGGAACGTGAATTGATGGCGATTCAGATTTAAAATGATTATAGGAAAGGTGCGAAGATCCATATGAATTTAAGACCAGAAGAAATAAGTTCTGTGATTAAGGATCAAATTAAGAGGTATGCTTCTGACCTGGAAGTATCTGATGTGGGTACGGTAATTCAGGTTGCAGATGGTATTGCTCGTGTGCACGGACTTGAGAAAGCAATGCAGGGTGAGCTTCTTGAATTCCCGGGTGAAGTATATGGTATGGTAATGAACCTTGAGGAAGACAATGTAGGTGCTGTATTACTTGGTAGTGCGCGTAATATCAATGAAGGCGACACCGTAAAGACAACAGGTCGTGTTGTTGAAGTACCTGTAGGTGATGCTATGCTTGGCAGAGTTGTCAATGCACTAGGTCAGCCGATTGATGGAAAAGGTCCTATACAGACAGATAAATATCGTCAGATTGAAAGAGTTGCATCCGGTGTTATCACCAGAAAATCTGTTGATACACCATTACAGACAGGTATCAAGGCTATTGATGCCATGGTTCCTATCGGAAGAGGTCAGCGTGAGTTGATTATCGGTGACAGACAGACAGGTAAGACTGCTATTGCCATCGATACAATTATTAACCAGAAAGGTCAGAATGTAAAATGTATCTATGTTGCAATCGGTCAGAAGGCTTCTACCGTAGCAAATATTGTAAAAACACTGGAGGAGTTCGGAGCAATGGCTTATACAACCGTTGTTGCGTCAACAGCCAGTGAACTTGCACCATTACAGTACATTGCACCGTATGCGGGCTGTGCGATTGGTGAAGAATGGATGGAAAATGGAGAGGATGTTCTCGTAATCTATGATGATTTGAGTAAGCATGCTACTGCATACCGTACACTCTCCTTACTTCTGAGACGTCCACCCGGCCGTGAGGCTTATCCCGGTGACGTATTCTATCTGCATTCCAGACTCTTGGAACGTGCTGTTCGTATGAGTGAGGAATACGGTGGAGGTTCCCTTACTGCGTTGCCGATTATCGAAACACAGGCAGGCGATGTATCTGCATACATTCCTACCAATGTTATTTCGATTACAGATGGACAGATTTATCTGGAAACAGAAATGTTCAATTCCGGCTTCAGACCAGCCGTAAATGCAGGTCTTTCTGTATCACGAGTTGGTGGTTCTGCCCAGATTAAGGCTATGAAGAAGATTGCAGCACCTATCCGTGTTGAGCTTGCACAGTATCGTGAACTTGCATCTTTTGCACAGTTTGGTTCTGAACTGGATGCGGATACCAAGGAGAAGCTGGAACAGGGTATCCGAATCAAGGAAGTCTTAAAGCAGCCACAGTATAAGCCGATGGCGGTAGAATATCAGGTTATCATTCTTTATGTTGCTACTAAGAAATACTTGCTGGATATACCGGTTGCTGATATTACAAGATTTGAGCAGGAATTCTTCGAATTCCTTGATACGCAGTATCCGGAGGTTCCACAGGCAATCAAGAAGGAACAGGTTATTTCTGATGAAACAGAGAAGAAGCTTGTTTCGGCAATTGAAGAGTTCAAGAAGCGCTTCCGCTAGAAGCTGTGGACATCTTTGAATAGGAAAGGAGTTTTCTTATGGCTTCCATGAGAGATATAAAAAGGCGTAAGGGCTCTGTACAAAGTACGCAGCAGATTACAAAGGCAATGAAGCTGGTATCTACGGTAAAGCTACAGCGTGCCAAGGGACGTGCGGAGCGTTCCAGGACATATTTTTCCTGTATGTATGATACCGTAGCTTCCATGCTGTCAAAGGCAGGAAATATTGACCATCCGTATTTGCGTGCAGCTTCTAACGGTAAAAAAGGAATTATTGTGATTACAGCCAATCGAGGGTTGGCCGGAGGCTATAATTCCAATATTGTGAAGCTGGTCAAAAACGGTGAGTTCGATAAGGAAGACGTTGTAGTCTATGCGGTAGGAAGCAAGGGAAGGGATGCACTCGCAAAGTTTGGATTTGAAGTTCGTGAGGATTATTCCGACATGATTGAAGAACCGGCGTATGCGGATGCCATGACAATCAGTAATCGTGTGCTGGAGGATTTTGCGGCAGGTGAAATCGGGGAAATCTATGTCGCATATACGGGATTTAAGAATACTGTGACGCATGTACCAACCCTGTTAAAGCTGCTCCCTGTTAAGGTAGAGGATGAGCGGAAGGAAGAGGAGAATAAGGCAGTTCTGGAATTTGAGCCGGAAACAGAAGAAGCAGTTGATTTAATCATTCCTAAGTATATCACAAGTCTGATTTACGGGGCTATGATTGAATCTGTTGCCAGTGAAAACGGAGCCAGAATGCAGGCGATGGATAATGCGACCAGCAATGCTGACGAGATGATCAATCAGCTTTCCCTTCTCTACAACAGAGCAAGACAAAGTTCTATTACGCAGGAATTAACAGAAATTATTGCAGGTGCTGAGGCGATATCATAACGCTTCGCATTATGATAGATGATAATTTATGCACACGAACGCATGAGGAAATTGTAGCAAAGCTGCATGCGTTTGGCGCACGAGCAGCCTGACGGCTGCTTGACATGAAAAATAAGGAGAATATAAAATGGCAGATAAGACAGTTTTTGGTAAGGTTACCCAGATTGTCGGTGCAGTTCTCGATGTTAAGTTTAAGGAAGGCGAGCTCCCTGAAATTAATGAAGCAATTAAGATCAGGAGACAGGATGGTTCTGAACTTACGGTTGAGGTTGCACAGCATTTAGGTGATGATACGGTAAGATGTATTGCCATGGGACCGACCGACGGATTAGTAAGAGGTATGGAGGCAGAAGCTACAGGTGCTCCAATTTCCGTTCCGGTAGGCGAGAATACATTAGGCCGTATGTTCAACGTACTGGGTGAACCAATAGATAATAAGCCGGTTCCGGAAGGAGTAAGCTTTGAACCGATTCACAGACCTGCTCCGGAATTCAAGGAACAGGCAACAGAGACAGAATTACTCGAAACCGGTATTAAGGTCGTTGACCTTCTTTGCCCTTATCAGAAGGGTGGTAAGATTGGTCTGTTCGGTGGTGCCGGTGTAGGTAAAACAGTATTGATTCAGGAATTAATTCGTAACATCGCTACAGAGCATGGTGGATATTCCGTATTTACCGGTGTAGGTGAACGTACCAGAGAGGGTAATGACCTTTATCATGAAATGACAGAGTCAGGTGTTATCAATAAGACTACCATGGTATTTGGTCAGATGAATGAGCCACCGGGAGCAAGAATGCGAGTTGGTCTTACAGGACTGACTATGGCAGAATATTTCCGTGATAAAGGTGGAAAGGATGTATTGTTATTCATTGATAATATCTTCCGTTTTACACAGGCTGGTTCGGAGGTTTCTGCGTTGCTTGGACGTATGCCTTCTGCCGTAGGTTATCAGCCAACCTTACAGACAGAAATGGGTGCATTGCAGGAGCGTATTACATCTACTAAGAATGGTTCCATTACTTCTGTTCAGGCAGTTTATGTACCTGCAGATGACTTAACGGATCCTGCACCTGCAACAACTTTTGCACACTTGGATGCAACAACCGTTTTATCACGTTCTATCGTAGAGCTTGGTATCTACCCGGCAGTTGATCCATTGGAATCTACTTCCAGAATTCTTGATCCACGTATCGTAGGACAGGAGCACTACGAAGTAGCAAGAGGTGTACAGCAGATTCTGCAGAAATATAAGGAATTACAGGATATTATTGCAATTCTTGGTATGGATGAGCTTTCTGATGAAGATAAGCTTGTCGTAAACCGTGCAAGAAAGATTCAAAGATTCCTGTCACAGCCATTCCACGTTGCAGAACAGTTTACCGGTCTGGATGGTAAATATGTACCAATCGCTGAAACCATTCGCGGTTTTAAGGAGATTCTGGAAGGTAAGCATGATGAGATTCCGGAAGGTCACTTCTTAAATGCCGGTACGATTGATGATGTAGTAGCGCGTTATCATAATAAATAAGGAGCGGTGCATATGGCAGAGAAGTTTAAACTGACGATTGTGACACCGGACCGTGAATTCTTCAACGAAGACGTGGATATGGTGGAATTCAATACAACCGAGGGTGAGATCGGCATCTACAAAGGGCATATTCCACTTACGGTTATCGTGAAGCCAGGTATTCTTACCATTACCCAGGGGGATTCGGTAAGGAATGCTGCTCTTCATGCCGGATTCGTACAGATTCTGCCGGAGGAAGTAACCATCCTTGCAGAGATTATCGAATGGCCGGGTGAGATTGATGAAGAAAGAGCCGAGGCAGCAAAGGAAAGGGCTGAAAGCCGATTAAGCGGTGATAAGTCCAGCATTGATGTTGCAAGAGCAGAGGCAGCATTGATGCGTTCCATTGCAAGAATTAATGCTGTGAAGCTTAAATAAGGAAAAGATAAAAGCTCTGATGTAGGAGAAAGATTCCTGTGTCAGAGCTTTTGTGACATTTTTTTCAGCATATCAGCGAACTTAATTTGAAGAAAATGCATATGATAATGATAAAAACAAGGATTGTGAAGCAATGGATTATCATAGAGCTTTTCCCTACTATCCTATGTATCCTGAGTATCGTAACTGGGATCAGATGAGCGAGAACAGGATAGTAGAGGACCTGGAATATTTACAGCAGATGTATCCGGCATATGCCAAGCGCTATCAGGTACGTGTTAAGGAAATACTGGATAAAATGGACTACGACGGAAGCATGATTTATGACCAGTATCCTGACCGTTGGCAGTTAGAGCGGCTTGTACGAAGTATTGTGGCAATTCTCAAGAGAGAAGAAATGGAGGCAAATCCCGGGCAGGAGGCAGATGATACCAAATGGGCATGGATTCAGGAACTGGTAACTTTGTTATTGTATTATGAGATTTTAAAAAGACGTCAGAAAAGAAAGAACAATTCATATTTTTAGTTATGAACCCCGTGTTAACAGGCATGGGGTTTTCTTTTTCTTGTATCAGGATATTGAAAAAGAGTATGGTTATACGGTAAGATATATCTTGGATAATTACAAGTAAAAGGAATCAAAAGAAGGAAAGGTTAGAAGACCATGAAAATATTAGTAGTAAATGATGATGGAATTGATGCAAAGGGCATTCATATATTAGCTGAGGCTGCAAAGGAGCTTGGTGAGGTATGGGTAGTTGCACCGGACAGACAATGCAGTGCTATGTCTCAGTGTATTACGGTTCGTGGCGAACTTGCAGTAAGAAAAAGAGAATTTCCGGTAGAAGGGGTTCATGCATACAGTGTCAGCGGGACTCCGGCAGACTGTGTAAAAGTAGCACTTCTACATATTCTGCCTCAAAAACCGGATATTGTCTTTTCAGGTATTAATTTTGGATATAATGCAGGACAGGATATCTTATATTCCGGTACGGTGGGAGCTGCTGTGGAAGCTCTTTCGAATGGGATACCGGCAATTGCTTTTTCTAATGAGGCAAATGACATTTATGACGTTGTAGAGAAATATTTATTATTGATAGCAAAGGATTTATCAGGAAGAAGTTTGCCATCAGATACTTTGTGGAATGTGAATTTTCCTGGCTGCAGCCTGGAGGATTATCAGGGGATTCTGGAAAATCGTATTCCTGCGGATACACAGTTCTATCAGGATTATTATGAGGTTAAAGAGCAAAGCGAGAATGGATTTCTTTTGGAAGCAGGTGGAAATCCAATTAAGGAAGCTCAGGAAGGAACTGATATCAGAGCTGTTATGGATAGATATATATCCATCGGAACGATTACAAGCGGTGTATTAACATCAGCAAGGGAAGTGTAAACATATATGGAAGAATTAAGAAGACTTATTCAGGAATATATAGACAATCAGCAGACAATTCAGTCAGCAATTGCAAGTAATCCGGTAAATCGGGATAAAATAAGTAAAGTAAAGGTTCGTCCTGTTATCATAAGAGAACAGCTCTCCTATCAGGCAGAAAGCTTTATAGGGACAAAGGCGTATCATAAGAATCTTGTACCTGCAGAACTGCCGGAATATGTGGAGCGGATTATGAGGGAGGAATTCAAACAGCTTGAGCTGGATACGGAAAATGAGAAAATGACTGTTCTTGTCAGCAAGAAGGGAAAGGTAACGATAACCAGAAAGAAAAAACAGCAGGCTAAGAAAATTTCTGCCCAGGAAATGAGTCATAACAAGCAAAAGCAGTATGTATTGCCAAAAGATATTCCGGTACCGTTTCTGATTGATCTTGGTGTTCAGACAACAGAAGGAAAGATTGTAAATGCAAAATATGACAAGTTCCGCCAGATTAATCGTTATCTGGAATTTGTGCGTGATATTCTTCCAAGTCTTCCAAAGGACAGGACACTTACCATTATTGATTTTGGTTATGGAAAGTCATATCTTACTTTTGCATTGTATTATTATTTAAAGGTTATGAATAAATATGACATCCGTGTCATAGGATTGGATTTGAAGGAGGATGTCATTGAAAAATGTAATGCACTAAGCAGGAAATATGGTTATGATGGTCTTTCCTTCCATGTGGGTGATATCAGTACCTATGATGGTGTGGATGAGGTTGATATGGTGGTAACACTTCATGCGTGTGATACCGCTACCGACTATGCATTGGAAAAGGCAGTGCGTTGGAATGCAAAAGTCATTCTCTCCGTTCCATGTTGTCAGCATGAGATCAATAAGCAGATAGCGTGCAAGGAGCTTGAGCCCATATTAAAATATGGTCTGATTAAGGAGAAGATGTCAGCATTGATTACGGATGCCATTCGAGCCAATTTATTAGAGGAGCAGGGCTATGAAACGCAAATTCTGGAATTTATTGATATGGAGCATACACCCAAAAATATACTGATACGTGCAGTTAAGAAGGAAGGTATGCGCTATCAAAACAAAAAACAGACCAGTCTTAACCAGCTTGAAGAGTTCCCGCATATAAGCCCTACGCTGGACAAGCTTCTTCATTTGTAATCTTTATGGGAGTAAGGGAAAGAGAAGATGAAAAAGGTAATCATTAAAGTAATTGTCTGTATTGCAGTATTTTTTCTGACTATTGTAATAAGCAGCAGTTTATATAATAAGGGAAATGCAGATATGACGGCAACCATGGATTCGGCAACACTACCACTTGTTCATATGACTACAGGAGGCATCGAGTTTAATACACTTTATGGCTACCGTCAGGAGATGGACGGTCGGCTTTTAAGGGATACCATAACGCCTTTGGAAACAGGCAGAAAGCTTTCCTTTGTAATTGATAAATATAATAATGAGATAAAAAGCCTCTCCTTTGAGGTCAGAAGCATTGATGGAAGCAGACTTGTAGAGAGTACGCAGATTACTGATTATAACGAAGATGCAGACTCAATTAAGGTATCTGTAACAATTAAGGATTTGATTGAAAAGCAGCAGGAGTATAACTGGATACTTAAAGTAGAAACATCAGCAGAAACCATTAATTATTATACACGGATCATAGATGCTGATGATTACTATACCTTAGAGAAGCTTGCCTTTGTAAAAGATTTTCATGAAAGAACCTTTGATAAGGAGAAGGCAAAAGACTTGGTTGCTTATCTGGAATCAAATTCCAAGGGAGATAATACAACCTTAAGCAAGGTGGATATTCATTGCAGCCTTAGCCAGATTACATGGGCCAATTTACAGATTGCAAAGCTGACTGAGCCTGATATTATCATTCAGGAAATAGAGAAACAGACTGCTTCTGTTCGAATGAATTATGTGGTACAGTCTGTAAAGGATACGATCAAGTACAACTATCTTGTCAGTGAATATTATCAGATCCGTTATACAACGGACAGAGTGTATCTTCTGGATTATGAAAGAACCATGAACCAGATTTTTGATACGCAAGCAGATGTTTATGCAAGCAATAAGATTATGTTAGGCATCCGTGACAGTAAAGTACAGATGATGGAAAGTGATGGTGGAAGTAACCTTGCATTTGTTAATGAAGACCAGCTTTTCTGTTATCATGCAGCAGATAAGAAATTCTCCAGTCTTTTTAGTTTTTATGACAAGATGGATATAAGAACCTATCATAATCAGCATGATATTAAGATATTAAGTATAGATGAAACGGGAAATGTAACCTTTATGGTATATGGATATATGAATCGTGGACGCGAGGAGGGTAGAGTCGGCATCCAGATTTATGAATATAATGGTATGGTTAATACAGTAGAAGAGCGTATCTTCATACCATATTATAAATCCTTTGCTACTTTAAAAGCTGATGTGGAACAGCTTTCCTATGTAAATAAGACAGGTACGGTGTATTTGTATCTGGATGGCTCCATTCTTGCAATCAACATGGAGGAACAAAGCTACGCAGAGGTTGCATCTGAGCTTCAGGAAGGAAGCTTTCAGGTTTCAGACAGCGATGAAATGCTGGTCTGGCAGAATGCGAGCAATGCATATGATTGCACAAAGCTGATTTTAATGAATCTGAATACGGGTGTTCGCAAGGAGATTAGTGTTCAGGGGGGAAAGCGTATTCTTCCTTTGGGCTTTATTGGTGAGGATTTGATCTATGGAATTGCACATTATACAGACATCAGTGAGGACTATAATGGTGCTATTACATTTCCGATGTATGCTGTTTTCATTCAGAATGAGGATGGAGATATACTGAAAAGTTATGAACAACCGGGTGCTTATGTTGTAGGAAGTACAATAACAGATAATCTGATTACGTTAAAACGTGTGGAAAAGGATGAAAAGGGAACCGGTTATCAGGAAATTGCTGATGACCAGATCGTTAATAATATTATAGAAGAGAGTGGCTATAATACAGTAGAAGTAGTTGCAACACAGGATTATGAGAAAATTGTGCAGCTTGTATTAAAGGGAAGCATTGAGCAAAAGAACTTGAAATTCACAGAACCTAAGGAGGTTATTTTTGAAGGAACAAGAGAATTGGCGATTCAGGTTGAGAAGCCGGTTGAGAGATTCTACGTATATGGTAAGGAAGGAATCATGGGAACCTTTACACATTCATCTGACGCAATTAATCTGGCATATGAAAAGAGCGGAACGGTTATCAATGAGAATGGTGACTATATTTGGAAGAAAACCAGCAGAAGTACCAGAAATCAGATTATGGCGATAAAGGGAAACATGAAGGAAGAGAATACTTCTGCCCTTGCAGTTTGTCTGAATACTATTTTGTCCTTTGCAGGAATTTCCAGAAATACGCAGAGTATGCTTGATAATGGAATGACAGTTACAGAGATTTTGCAAGAAAGTATGACGAATACACAGGTTCTTGAGCTTAGTGGCGTAAGTCTGGATGCAGTACTATATTATGTAAATCAGGATATTCCGGTACTGGTAACGTTAGATAATGATGATGCAGTGCTCGTGATTGGATTTAATGAACTTAATGTTGTTGTAATGAATCCAAATAGTGGAACGGTATATAAGATAGGAATGAAAGATGCAACGCAAATGTTTGAAAAATATGGTAATTTATTTGTGACATATTTGCGAAATAAAGAATAAAAACTTTCAATTATTATGTATACAATCTATTGAATGAATTTTCAGTAAATGATATACTAGCTTTACGATTCATAGCATATTTGAATCAGGGCTTTGAAGCGTTAAAAATCAAAAGAATACATGGAGGGAATTCAAATGAAAAGAAGATGGAGCTTGTGGCTTACTCTTACAATGTTGCTTGTGTTCATGCTTCAGATAACAGTATCTGCTGCAGGACAGAGTGTTACAATCAGTCATTGTATGATTACAGGTCAGGAAGTAACCGTAATCGCATCGGGGGCAGTTGCACCAAGTGATACGGGATTATATTATTTATTCGAACTAAAGCCATATGAGGTGGGAGTTGGAGCAAGAGTAGACTTTTGTGCATCCGCACCCGCAGCTGAAATGGTACAGTTTACAACACCTTTAGATTTTAATAAGGCAACGTCTAAGCTATATTCCAGATTTGTTGTTACAGCATATCAGGGTGGTGTTTTCGTACCGGTAAGTAATGAGATGTATATCACGAATCCGGAAGCCGTTGCAACAAAAGCAACAGGATATCCGGTAAGATCAAAGAAGGGCTTGACTGCTGACTGGCGTTATGCATCTGATTTAGGTGAATTAGGGGCAGGTTATGCTTCTTATGAATTAGATGTTAGCAGATTTTTCGTTGGAGGTGGAGTTAATTATACCTACAATGGAAAGACTTATAGCTTTAATTCTACCGTGGTAACTGAGTATGATATTGTATGCAAGAAGTTTGCAGACCAGGGTTGTAATGTTGTCATGGTAATTAAGAATTCTTACAACCCGGCAACACTTGATCTTATTCTTCCGGCAGCTCGCGAACCTGGTAAGAATTGCTATGCGCTGAATGTATCTGAGCAGGCAGGTTCTGAGAAAATAGCAGCTTTGTTATCTTTCCTTGCTAACAGGTATTCCGGTTCTGGTAAGGGAACGATTCATACATGGATTATTGGTAATGAAATAAATAATAATTCACCATGGCATTATGCAGGCCCTATGGATGGTGAAGCTTTTGCAGTGCAGTATGCGAAAGAATTCCGTCATTGCTATAATGCAATTAAGAGCCAGAATTCAGGTGCAAGGGTAATGTTAAACATTGACCAGAGATGGACACATACAGATTCCAATCCATACGCTTATGCAGGAAGACAGGTTTTAGACAGCTTTGCAAATTATATTAATGAAACAGGTAATATTGACTGGGGATTATCTATCCATCCACATCCGGTTCCATTATATAACTGCCAGTTCTGGAATCTGCCACCGGCGTATGCAGCAATGAAGCTGGTAACTCATGCAGATAACTCCAAGATGGTTAATCCAACAAACATGGATGTTGTTACAAATCATATGACACAGCCATTCCTGCTTTCACCAAGCGGAACAGTAAGACATATTCTGATTTCAGAGATGGGATTCACCTCTTCGAATGCACAGATTCCTACAGATCAGAATATACAGGCAGCAGCTATGGTATATGCGTATAAGCTGACATCCTCTAATCCATTTATTGAGGGCGTTATCATTCATAGACAAATTGATCATGCTTCTGAGGTAATCAATGATGGCATGGCAGTTGGTATCAGAACAGATGCAGGTGTACCCAAAGTATCCTATAACGCATTCAAGTACATGGATACAGCAAATACTTCTATTTCAGATTCCTTACTCCCATATCTGGGCGCAACAAGCTGGGCTGATTTAGGTGTAAATTAGGTTAAGTAAGAAAAAGGCTTCCGCACAATGAAAATCATTGTGTGGAGGTCTTTTTATTCGTTGTATTTACTTTCCATAAATGGTATAATATTCGCGGACACAGTACGGCAGGCATTTTTGCAGGAGATATTTGCCAGGTGTTTGTAGACCATGATGGAACAAAGTGTAATCATGGTAAATAGATTTCAGAATGACAAAAATAGTTGGAGGTATGAATGAAGAGAAAAATTAGCTTATGGGGAGCGGTATGCCTGATACTGGTATGCTTGATGCAGATGACAGTAATGGCAGCCGGAAATGTTACAATTAACCAGTGTATTATCAGTGGTGGAAATCAGGTAACTGTAACAGCCACAACAGTATCAAATGTAGCAAGTGATGATAACAATTATTATTTATTTGCTTTACAGCCATATGAAGCTTCGATTGGCGCAAGAACAGATTTTTGTGCAACAGCGGCAAAGGCTGGAATAGTTACGATGTCAACTACATTGGATTTAAACACGGCAGCATCTAAGCTATATTGTAAATTTGTTATTGCTATAAAGTCAGGAGGCAAGTTTACACCTGTTAGTCAGGAATTTTATATTACTAATCCGGAAGTAGTTGCTACAAAGACAGCAGCAAACCCTGTGACTACTTCTATCAAGGGTATTACAGCAGATAATGCTGCTATATTGGATCTTGCAAATTTGGGAGTACAACATGCAAGCTATGAGCTGGCTGTAAACAGATTCTTTGAGCCGGCGGCAGCATATGTCACTTATGCATATAATGGAAAAGCCTATAATTTTAATCAGGCAGTTGTAGCAGAATATGATATGATTATGACTTTGTTTGCAACACAGGGTGTAGAGGTAACCATGAATGTGGTAAATTATTATAATGCTTCTACTGCATTGACTGTGAAACCGACAGGTCGTGTGGCAGGCTACAGACATTATGCTTTTAATACGGACGAGCAGGCAGGTGCAGAAGCTTTACAGGCGTTGATGGTATTCCTGACCGAAAGATATAGTAATTTTGCAACAGGCCTTGTAACAAACTGGATTATCGGTAATGAAGTAAATAACAATAATCCATGGTATTTTGCAGGAAATTATGATGTAAATAATTTTACTTTAGAATATGAGAAGGCATTCCGTATGTTCTATACGGCGATTAAGAGTACGAATGCAAATGCAAGAGTGCTGACCTGTATTGACCAGAGATGGACATGGGAAGATGGAACCAAAAACCAGTATGGTGCTAAGAAGTTCATAGATGCATTCAACGTCGATATTATCTCTCATGGTAATATTGACTGGGGAGTAGCCTGGCATCCACATCCGGTTCCACTGACAGCAGCAAAGTTCTGGGATATGCCATCTAACTATAAGGCATTGAACCTAATTGACCATACATCGAATACAAGAATGATTAACCCGATGAATATGGAAGTATTTACAAATTATATGTGTCAGCCTGCTTACTTAAGTCCAAATGGACAGGTTCGATATATTATGATTTCTGAGATTTTGTTTAATTCCATGAGCTCAAATGAAGCTACTCAGGCAGCATCTTTCGCTTATGCTTATAAGCTGGCAGAGAAAAATCCATACATTAAGGCATTTGTAGTACATCGAATGGTAGATTCTCCTTATGAGAAAGCAAGTGATAAGATTGCCTGTGGTCTATACAATTGTGATGCAAATGGCTGGGCATCTACACCAAAGCAGATTTATAATGTATTCAAGTATATTGATACACCACAATCGGCAGCGTATACCCAGTTCGCGCTTCCGATTATTGGAGCAGGAAGCTGGGCAGCATTAGGGTGTAACTAATGTTAATTCGGGACAGGATTTAGGAACCTGTCCCGAATACTTTTTATGGAATAGGAAATTGCAAGTGAAAGTATGAAAGCAGAAGAGATTTTTTATATATTAGGAATTGAGAAAACGAAGGATGAGAGAGCGATCAAGGATGCATATCGTAGCAAGCTTGTAACAACAAATCCTGAGGATGATCCGGAGGGGTTTAAGAAGCTTAGAGCTGCCTATGAAGAAGCATGCTCCTATGCCAGAAGTGCTGAGGAAGAGGAGGAAACACAGAAGGATGAAACACCTTCCGGTATATGGGCAGGAAAGGCACAGGAGTTATATGCAACGCTTTCCGGCAGACGCGATGAGGATGCATGGAAGGCATTATTTGAAGAGGATGTATTTGTTTCACTGGATGGAAATGAAGAGTGCCGCAGGAAGCTGTTAGTTTTCATGATGAATCACTTTCAGTTCCCTGACTGTGTATGGAGACTGATAGAACAGAATCTAAGCATTACAAAGGACAGTGCAAAGCTGAAGGAAGAATTCCCGGCTGATTACATAGACTTTCTGGTGCGCAGAAGCATGTCAAGTGAGGCGCTTGATTTCGCTCTTTTTGAAGGAGCAGAGGATGCAGATTATGATACCTACATACGATGCTACAATGCCTGCTGGGATGCTTTACAGGAGAAGGATCTTACAAAGACAGAAGAACTTATGGTGCAGGCACAGGCGACAAAGATTACACACCCATATATGGAAATTATCCGTTCCGGACTTTGTAAGGAAAGAGGAGAGATTGATAAAGCACGGGAAATCCTGGAGAAGCTGGTTTATGATTATCCAAAAGAGGATGCCTTGCTTTATCAGCTTGCAGAATTCTATTGGTCGCAGAAAGAGTTTGACAAGGCAGCAGAATGCTATCTTAAGCTTAAGACGAAGGATAATCTTCATTATATGGCAAATTACCGCCTTGCATTCTGGTATGTAGAAAAGGAAGAATATCAGAAAGCAAAGGAATGTACCCGTATCGTAATCCGTAGAGGCCAGGATGAGGCAATTATTGACCTTCGTCAGAAGATAAATCATGCTCTTATGGGAGAATATCTGGAAAAATGGCAGAAAAATAAGAATGTGGAGGCTGCATTGGAAATAGTCTGGTGTTATTTGCAAGAGGATAAATTTTACGCAGCAGTACGTATGGCAGAGGAAATCAAGGAATATATTCCTGATGAAAAAAGAGGAGAATATCTTGGTGTTCTTGCAAGAATCTACATGGGACGTGCCGATCATGACAAGGCAGTAGAGACTGCGGAGGAATGGTTAAAGGAGCTTAATAAGGAAGAACAAACTCTGGGTGAGGATGAAAATGCAAGAAGTGAACATGACAGAAATGTCAGAATTGCCCATAGAATTAAGCTGTCTTCTTATCATATGATGGGAAGAGGATTTAAAAAATATTATGACAAAGCGGTAGCAGAATATGAGTTGCTTGGTGATGCGGCAGACCGGGATATGAATATTCTGATTGAGATGGCAAGAGTATGGCTTGAGAAGGAGGAATACCAGAAATGTATTGATCTTGCAGAACTTCTGTTGAATCGTTATCAGATACGTTATGCCAATATCCTGATGATGGAAGCATATGTAAAGCTATGGGATGCCGGTGGCGTCATACGATATGGTATGCAATGTATTCAGGATTTCCCGGATTATGCAAGGCCTTATGAGGAAATCGCAAAGGTATATTATGATTTAAAACATCAGGAAGAACTGGAAGATATCCTGAAGCGTGCAAAGGAGAATAAGGTAGAGAGCATTTATCTGGATGCATACGAGGATGCACTTCATTCTCCGGATGAAGAAGAGAATTATAAAATTGGTGAGAAGATAGATGATTTTAATAAACGTTATGCGAATATCATAGCAAGAACAGGTAATCCCAAGAATTATGAAAAGGGCTTTGAAATCATTACAAAGCATTTGATTAAGTATCCCTGCAATTATATTCTGAATACCAGAGGTTTATTTAGTATGTCAGCAAAGGAATATGAGCAGGCATTAAAGGACTTCTATAAGATTCTTGAAAGAGATCCTGCAGATCAGTTTGCCCATAATAATATCGGGTGTATTTTGAAATATCAGGGTAAATATGAAGAAGCCCTTCCTCATTTCCAACAGGCGTATTATTATATGTATCGTGAAGGTAAGGAAGAACTAAATGCCATGCCGTTTGGAAATACAGCACATACCTATGAATTAATGGGGGAATACAAAAAGGCAGCAGAAGTCTATGAACGTCTGATGGAGCAGATAGACGGCGAGAAAACATCTGTAATAACGAACAAAGATTTGAGCTGCAATTATGCAAGAACAGGGCAATTGGATAAGGCTTTGGAATTACTGGAACAGAATGTGAAAACAGACAATAATTATTTTAAGCTGCTATATCGTGCCTGCCTCTATGCAGGGGATTGGAAAAAGGCAGAAGAAATCGTAGAAAAGATTCGAAATTATATCAGCATCATGGCAATGGATAAGCTGCGTCTTGCAAAGCAGAGTGAGTATGAGCATATGCTGGCATGGCAGTACATGAGAAAGGGCATGTATGATGAAGCACTAAAGAATATAGAGAGTGCATGCTCCCTTCCAAGCAGCAATGAGTTTTTATCGTCAAAGGCAAGAATCGATTATTATATCAGTAAGCTTTTTTTCCTGACGCTTGCTATTTCAGAATTGAAGCAGGAACTTCCTTACTTGGAGCGACAAGATGAGAGAATGGCACAGGCAGCAAAGCTTCAGGATATGGATGAGAATAAGAGCATTCTTGGCAAAATAAGCCGTATCCTCAGGGGGAAAAAGAAGGACAGTCCGGATAAGAAAGCACAAGGAAGCGGTGATGCAAGAATCGATGCTTTTGAAAAACAGCTAAAAATATGTGTTGAAAAATTGGATTGTTATTTAGATGCCATGGTATGTAAAGAACAATTTAATGAATCAGATGGAAAAATCTATATCAGGAATCTGGTTCATACAAAGGAATTTTTCTATAAAGACAGATATGCGATGTTTGTTGAGTTTGTGATTGCTCTGTATAAGAACGGTGCGGAGGCTGGAGAAAAGGCATTACAGGATATGCTTGGCAGCAGCCGGTGTCGGCTTTGCAATCATGCTTTTTGTATGAGAAATGTGTTGGCAAAGGCGCTTCTGTTTGAGCGTCAGGGTAGAATAGAAGAAGCGAAAATGCTATACCAAAGCCTGTATGCAGGGCAGAATTATAATCTGTTTGCATGGTGCGGTGCAAGAATGAGAGAGGATTAGAGAAGAGGTACGTTATGATTGTAGGAATTGATCTTGGAACCACTAACAGTCTGGTGGCTTATTATACGGAGGATGGTCCAAAGATTATCCCGAACAGATTAGGGAAGCATCTGACACCTTCTGTAGTCAGCGTGGATGAGGAAGGAAATGTCTATGTGGGAGAAACGGCGCAGGAGAGAATGAGCCTGTATCCCGATAGTGTGGCATCTGCCTTTAAGCGCAGTATGGGAAGTGACAGGGAATATATTTTAAGTGGCAAGAAATACCGGCCGGAGGAGCTTTCCAGTATCATTTTACGTTTCTTAAAGGAGGATGCGGAAAGCTTCCTGGGCGAACCGGTTACGGAAGCAGTCATTAGTGTGCCTGCTTACTTTGATGATAAAAGAAGAAAGGCAACAAAGCGTGCCGGAGAGCTTGCAGGACTTAAGGTAGAGAGAATGATTTCCGAGCCGACGGCTGCGGCAATTGCATATGGGCTGTATGAGAAAAAGGAAGATACCCGTTTTCTGGTTTTTGATTTGGGAGGCGGAACCTTTGATGTTTCCATCTTAGAGCTGTACCACAATATTCTGGAGGTAAGAGCTGTTGCCGGAGATAATTATCTTGGTGGTGAGGACTTTACCAAGGTATTAGAGAAGCTGTTTTTGAATAAAATGGGAATCACTATGCATTCCTTGTCTGTAAAGGAACAGGTGCGCCTGTACCGTCAGGCAGAAAGTGCCAAGCGTGCCATCAGTGATGAGGCACAGGTAACGATGAGCTGTCTGATTCAGGATAAGATGCAGGAAACAGAGATTAATGCAAAGGAATATGCCGAAGGGTGTGAGGAACTGTTCCAGAAAATCCGTGAACCGGTTAAGAGAAGTCTCTCCGATGCGGGCTTATCGTTACAGGATATTGATGAAGTGGTTCTGATTGGTGGCGCAACAAAGCTTCAAATCTTCCGTGATTTCTTTATCAAGCTATTCCATAAGTTCCCGGATACCAGCATCAATCCTGATGAAGCGGTAGCTTTGGGAGCTGCGATTCAGGCAGCCATGAAGGAACGTAATCAGGCAGTCAGGGAAATGATTTTAACGGATGTATGCTCCTTTACCCTTGGAACAGAGGTAGTTATGGAGTACAGTGACGGTGTGATAGAGGATGGACACTATTGCCCGATTATCGACAGAAATACAGTCATTCCAACCAGCAAGACAAAGCGTTTATATACCGTAAGGGATAACCAGGATAAGGTAAGCGTCAGAGTCTTGCAGGGAGAAAGCCGCTTTGCAAAGAATAATCTTTATCTTGGTGAGCTTGAAATCAAGGTGCCAAAGGCAGCAAAGGGAGAGGAAGCAATTGATGTAACCTATACCTACGATATTAACTCTTTATTAGAGGTAGAGGCAAAGGTGGTTTCTACCGGAGAAGTGCGAAAGCTTGTCATCAAGGGTGCCGATAACACCATGACAGATGATGAGATAGCAAAGCGCATGGAGGAATTATCTTACCTGAAGGTACAGCTTCGTGATCAGGAGGAGAATAAGCTTGTTCTTCTTCGGGCAGAGCGTATGTATGAGGAATCCATCGGAGACAGAAGAAACCAGCTTGAATACGGTATCCGCCAGTTTGAGGAAGCGCTTCGTCGTGAAGAACGAAATGAAGTAGACGAAGCAAGAAAGGCGCTGTGCGAGATTATGGAGGAAGAGTAGAAATTCCATAGACTAATTCAATAGAATATAGAGGAATGAATAGAAGTCATTTTGAAGTGATTGTTTTTAGAGAAAAAATCATTTTGAAATGACTTTTTTGTTTGGAAAATAAATGAAAATTATTTGTAACGAATCAATATGTATGTTGGACTTATTTGACAGAAAGCAAGAAGTAAGCACATAATATAGAAGCCCAAGAGACATAAAAGGTACCAAACGGGAAGGAGCAAAACGTTGGAGATAAAAGAGGCATATGAGCAATATTTTAATACTGTCTATGGTTATTTGAGTACGCTCACAGGCGGAAATCATAGTCTTGCGGAGGAATTGACACAGGAAACCTTCTACCGTGCCACAAAGAAGATTTCAGAATTCCGCGGAGATGCTAAAATGTCAACATGGTTGTGTCAAATAGCAAAATTTGTCTATTACCAGAGCTTAGACAAGAAACGGCGTAGAAAAGAAGTTTCATTTGATGAGGCAGTGGAAATTGCTATGCATGAAGAAACGCAGAAGTCAATCGAAGATGCCGAAGCGAAAATGAATATATATAAAGTAATATATAATCTGCCATCACCAATGAGAGATGTGGTAATGCTCAGATTAACAGGAGAATTAAGCTTTAAGGAAATTGGTGATATTATGTCACAGTCAGAGAACTGGGCAAGAGTAACCTTTTATCGTGCAAAGCAGATTTTGGGAAAGGAGCTGAAAAAGGATGAAGAAACAATATGATTGCAATATTATTCTGGATTTGCTTCCGCTCTCCATTGAAAACATGGTAAGTGAAGAAACGCAGCAAGTCATTCAACAGCACCTTTTAGAATGTGAAAGCTGCAGGCAGGCTTACGAAGACATGACAAGAGAACTTGATATCATAGCAAATAAGAAGAAAAAGAAAAAAAACAGGCGGCACAAATATAGAAAAAAGAATCTTGTAAGGATATGGATTCTCGGATATCTGTTAGTTTTAGCATTGATTATGGCATTTTGTATCATTGATATGTGCTTGTTCTTTTAAGGAATAGAAAAGAGGTGAGTGTTTTGAGAGGAAATACAGATTGTAATATTGTGGTAGACCTTATGCCGTTGTCATTGGACTGCCTGACAAGTGAAGAGTCGGAGCAGCTGATACAGGAACATTTGCGAACATGCAAAAAGTGTAAACGATACAGAGAGAATCTGGTATTAGAAAGACAGGAAAGAGAAAGAAATGAACAGGAAAATGATCGAAAAATTTTCCGTGCATTAAAGAGATGGCGTTATGAGTTAATAGGACTTTTGTTAGGCGTTCTTTTTGTGATGGCCTTTGTAGTAATGTTGGTGTTCATCCGGTTTACAGGAGTGGGTAGTGATGAAGGATATTCCGTAAAAGAACATTATGAATTGCCGGAAGATTATGGAAAACAAGACTATCAAGGTATATCAGGGCTTGCATTATTTCCGGATAGTGAAAAAATGACAGGGAGGATAGAAGAGTTCTACTATGATTGCAAGGGACAAAAGCTTTATCAGGAGTATCAGATTTATCTGCAATGTATATATGATAAGGAAGCTTACGAGCAAGAGAAACAACGTCTTTTCAATATAACAGACCAAAAGACAGGACGACAACCAGGATACTCTGAGGAGGAAACAAGCTTACCGTGTGTATATGCCATGTTGTATGACGAAGGATACGAATATGCACTTCTATCAGATCAGGAATGTATGATTATTTATATTTATTTACAAGGACTGAACCGCAGGGAACTTGCATTCAGAGAGGAGTATCTGCCAAAGGATTATGGACAGCGGGGGGATTTCTTTGAAACGGAAAGAGAAGCATTTTGTATATATGACAAATGAGGAGGCTGGAATTTATGAATCGAAAAGTGAAAAAAATAGGTAAGGGTATTTTGATCGGAATCATATTAACGGTTGTTACCTTATTCGTAGCGGTAATTGTGTTATTCTATCTCTTTTTTCTGGGAGGCCCGGCTAAAATAACAAGAGATATTAATAAATATGAAGCTGTTTTGACGCAACCATATATTCAGACTGCATATATTGTGTTCCCGGAGAAAATTCCCCAGGGAGTGATAGAAACAGAGTTTTATAATTATTACCGGGATACGTTTGGTTCACCGACATTACAGACCTATCTGAAGTGTGTGTATGATGATGAGAGTTATCACAAAGAAGTTGACAGATTGGAGAATACATCAAAAACATATGGAAATAATGAGAAAAAACTTCTCAGAGATGAAGAAAAGAAGTTCTTGTATCCGGCATATATCGCGGTCGAGAATGCAGCGAATAAATATGAATATGCACTTCTGACAGGTGATAATGAAATTACTTATATATGCACTTGTTATATAAATAGAAAAGATGTGAAGTTTAGCGAGGATTATCTTCCGTATGACTTTATGACAGAAGAGGGGCGTGCATTCGGAAGCGGGTATTCTATCTATTATGCATCGGTCAGTTCATCCATGATTGATACCGATTATACGCGAGATCCTGTTCCGGAAGTGAGAGATGGACATCTGAGAATGATTGGAGACGATAATTTTGTTGTGCGTGTCAGACTCGATGAACAAGGGAGGGAAATCATTACGGAGTGTGTTTTATTCTCTTATAATCCTGAAACAGAGGAAGAAAAAGAAATCCTGTATGATGACCTGAATGGCATGCAGTATAAGGATATGGAAGTTGACCGCGAGAAAAAAACAGTTGTGGTTACATATGTTGATGAGGGGGAGGAAAAAACGAAAGAGTTTTATATGGTGTTGTAATTCCTTTAAAATTTCCGAATAATGCCTATAAAATCCTTCCATCCATATAATAGGAATATTTGGTAGAGAAGAAACAGTTTCAGTATGAACTGATTTATAAGAGTGTAAACGTTAGTTCATTCGGAAATTTCGTAGGTTGGTGCATTTTTGGGTGTGTAGTATTAGAATGTGATAAAATAAAAGGGGATAATGCGACATGCCATTGTATGCGGCATTTTGCATTATAGTTTGGGTGAATAAAACTTGTGGAGTTAGTAAAAAGGATGAAGAGATATGTATCGAATTGGAATATGTGATGATGAAAAGGAATTCTGTGCAGAGTTAGAGAACTTGGTACGAACGTATGCAGAGCGTGAAACAATTTGTTTGGAAACAGAAGTGTTTCATAGTGGTGAAGAATTCTTAAAATATATAACAATTAATGAACCTCTTGATTTGTTATTTCTTGACATAGAACTTTGCGGAATGGATGGTGTTGAGGTTGGGCAAAAATTACGGGAAAAAGTAGAAAACGAAACAACGCAGATTATCTATGTTTCTTCAAAGGAAAGTTATGCGATGCAGCTTTTTCAGATAAGACCTTTGGATTTTTTGACAAAACCGGTAAATATGGAAAAAGTGTCAAAGGTGATGGCAGAATACAAACGTCTGTTTATTGATAGAAATGTCTTCTTTACTTATAACATTGGGAAAAGTACATATAGAATATCAGAAAATGAAATCTTGTATTTTCAATGCGAAGGAAAGAAAATACATGTCATTACTACAAAAGGCATAAGAGAATATTATGGAAAGATGGCAGATATAGAGAAACAGATTTCTATGAATAAATTTTGTGTGGTACATAAGTCATATATTGTGAATATCAATTATGTTTCTGAATTCTGCCCGGATATGGTAGTCATGTGTAATGGAATCCGACTCCCGATCAGTCAGTCTATGAGGAAAAAGGTTAGAGAAAAGATATTAGAGTGGAATATGAATGGAAGAGGATAAGTAAGAGCAGATGAAGATTTTTGAAATGATAGTAAGCATTGTTTTTTATGTTTTTAGTATATACGTTGACCTTCGATATATTAAGTTGTTTTTACGACCAAAGGAGAATTGTTCCAAGGTGTTAAAGAGTATATGTGCAGTATGTGTTGTATTAAATTGGTTATCTTTTTGCTTTGTGCAAATACCTATTATAACAACATTATCTGCTTTCTTTGCTATATTTATTATTACAAATACAAATTATAAGGGCAGTATTTTGGAAAAAGTATTAGCAGTCGGCTTATCAATGGCTCTTGGAGTTGTAGCAGAGGGAATTGTGTTTAGATTTTTGAATTGGATCAATGGTAAGGATATAAATTCAACTTTAGGGGTTATTTTATCGAACTTTCTGCTGTTGGTGGTAGTTAGTACACTAGAAAAGAGTAAAAAATTTGATGGAGAAGCAAGACTCACATGGGGAAGTTACTTCAATATGATAGTGGTATCTGTTGGTAGTGCGATACTTGCAGAATTAATGTTGAGTGCTTCATTTTTTTCTAATGAAACTGCTCTTCTTGGGTTATGCATTATATGTATAATAAATATAGGTACATATTATATGTATGAAAAGGTTTATGATGCATACAAAGAAAAAATGAAGAAAGTTGTATTAGAAAAACAGATTGTAATGTATCAGAATCAATTTGAGATTATCCATGCCTCTAGACAAGAAATGAAACAATTGCGGCATGATATGAAGAATCATTTATTGTTAATGGAGAGTTATTTACAAAAAGAAAAATATGCAGAGGCACAAGAATACATAGGGAAAATGGTTCAAAGGGCAACTTTATTAAAGGAATATGCCAATACAGGAAATGATGAACTGGATAGTATTTTGAATTATCATCTTGAAAGAGCCGAAAATCTGCATTGTGAAACAGTTATAGAAATTGAAGTTCCAGAGGAACGATTTATGTCTGATTTTGATTTGAATATGCTGTTAAGTAATTTGATGGATAATGCAGTGGAGGCGCTTGAAAGAACAGAAGAGAGAGTATTAGCAATTAGAATAAAATATATAAAGAGAGTGTTATATATTAGTTTACATAATTCCTATGATGGAAAGGTGAAAAGGGAGGAAAATAAATTATTGACAACAAAAATAAAAAAAGAAGGACATGGAATTGGTATGACATGTATTCGAAGTATTGTAGAGAAGTATCAGGGAGAGATGACGGTACAAACAGTAGAGGATATGTTTAAAGTAGATATTATCTTATATGTGTAGCGACAGTGCAAAATGTACTGTCTTTTTTTACCTTTTCCAAGTATCCGTTAGATTTTTCCAATTTGTAAAAATATGTCATTTTCTATGGTATTATGCATAATGAGGTGATAAAAGTGAAAAAGGTAAATAAGTTAATAGGTAAAATAGTATATAATACAGCGCTAAAAACAGCAGAAGTTGCTGTAAACTCTGTTTGTTGGGCTGTTTTTTATCAAGAGAAGTTAGATTCTCAGACAGACGGATTAAAAAAGTACCATGATAAATATAATTCTTAATTGGTTGCGTATACAGGGATATGTAAATGAATCGAATGACAAGATTATCGAACTGGGTCTGCAACGAATAAGAAGTACTCTTGCGTGTATATTATTTTCGCTGATTATCAGTTGGTTGATGGGAGATATTATAGTCGGATTGATTTTTAAATTGACCTATATTCCTATTAGGATTTATGCAGGTGGTTATCATGCAAATAGTAAGAGAAGGTGTAATTATTTATCATATGGGAGCATGATGATATGCATGATACTAATATTTTATGTACCAATGAAAATAGTGTTAATGAATTTGCTGCTGCTTTTTTCAGTGATAATAATTTTTCTTTTTTCACCTATAGAAAGTCCTAATAAAAGGCTGAACAGTGGTGAGCGGAACGAATTTAGACGTAAAAGTATCATATACTTAGCAATTATAGTGATTACATATGTTACTTTAATAAAAATAAAAAAATTTATTTATGCAAAAACGATAATACATTCAATTACTTTAATAGCAATTGGATTATTAATACCTTCCAGAGGGTTAAAGAGTGATGCGAATAAATAATGGTGCCTAT
>JALEWA010000130.1 GCA_022788085.1 Lachnospiraceae bacterium | reverse complement strand
GGGATTTTATAACATCAATACATAGACTAATGCCTATGATATTAAGAAATCACGGTTTTAATGTAGAAAGCTATGAAGATACCAAAATCCGTAGAACTGGTGGTTTAAGTGAAAAAGAATACAAAAAGCAAATGGAAGAAGAAAGCAGGGAACTAAACAAGAAACTTGGTGAAATGGTTAAGGAATATAATAACTTGGCTGATAAGTATAATAAGTTAGTTGAAGATAAAAAAGCATTGGAACGCAAGAACAGAGATAAGGCTTATGAGGTAATAAATCAGCAGGAACGCAACCGATAAAGCGATTGAATAATCTACAAAATTTGATATAATAGTATCATTAAATTATACGAGGAGGATTATGATGAATGTATATGAACAAGTTGAAAGAAATATAAATGAACTTGTAGAAAATAATGTGAATTGGTCTGCATGTGCAACATCAGAAGAAATGCAGAATGCCAAAGAGGGAAAGCTAACAATAAAGTTTTTTGATAAGGAAATACCGTCAGATTGGTTAAACGATATAAAAGGAAAAAAGATTTTATGTTTAGCAGGAGCAGGAGGCTTGCAGGCACCCTTGCTTGCTTGTGCAGGAGCAGAAGTAACTGTTTTAGATATTTCTGAAAAGATGTTAGAGAAAGACAGAAAAATAGCAGAAGTGGAGCAGCTAAATATTAAAATTGAAAAAGGAAATATGTGTGATTTGTCACGTTTTTCTGATGGTAGCTTTGATTATATATTAAACCCTACTTCGTTAATGTATGTTCCAAATGTAAAACCAGTATTTAAAGAATGTTATCGTGTCTTGAAAAATGGTGGAATATTTATAATGATGGCACCAAGTCCAATAAATTATTTATGTGATTTTATTGATGATGAAAACGGAGGATATTATAAGGCTGTAAATAGAATGCCATATTGTTCTGCAGATTTTGATAGTTCGAGTAATTGGGTAGAGTATGGACACACTATGGAAGATTATATTGGTGGACAAATTGAAAGTGGATTTGTTATTAATGGTTATAGTGAATGTCAGTTGGAAGATATAACGGAATTACATTTTTTGACCAGAGCAATTAAAATGGGATAACAGTTGGCTTGTTTAAAGAAATTCAAATTTGTAAAATGATACATAGTAAATGAGAAAACAGATGCCATTGTTAAGAAAAATGAGGCTATGGAACAAGTCTTGGAAACCAACATAATCCCTCTTTTATCATTTCTTTGAATGCCTCTAACAACTTTCCGATTTCATACAAAATTCCGCGAAATGAATTTCCGGCATCAATCGTTTTATCTGCTTCCACCTGATTAGCATATTCTTCAATGGTAGGTGCAAATAATCTGAATGATGATACAAATGCTTTGATTCTATCAAGTAACACCACTGCTTCTTTTGCCTTATAAGACAAGATGAAATATGGTTCGTTGAACGTCAGGATGATCATAGTTCAAAAGTGTTTTCATTAAACAAATTTAAGGAAAGGTTTGACAAAAAAATTGATAAAGAATATCTGATAGGTAGATATGGGGCTATTCCAATATTTGATGATAATTGTACGAATAGAGAAGGAGGCTAATATGGCATTAATCAAAAATGAGATTCCTATACTTGAGTATGATACAGAAGAACATGCTGTATTGATGCCAGGAGAAAGATGGAATTATGAGTTTACAGAGAAAGCAGTTATGTTGTTTATGGAACCAGAGATAGAAGAATATGTTATAAAGCATGAATGCGAGCTCGTTGGGAAATTTGAGAGTGTTACAAAAACATTTTTGGTTTATAAGACAGTACATAAAGGTGTTCCAATTACGTTTTGTCAGGCACCATTAGGTGGTGCAGGAGCTGTCCAAATTATGGAGCAGCTTATTAAAGGTGGTGCGAAGAAAATTATTGCAGTAGGCTGTTGTGGTTCTTTGGTTGAAGATACAGAAGGAGATTATTTTATACCAACATCCGCTTTGCGACAAGAAGGTACATCATATCACTATTTGCCACCATCAAGAGAAGTTAAGCTTGATGAAAAAGCTGTTGAAGCAATAGAGAGGGTGCTGATAAAAAATAACAGACATTATCGTAAATGTAAGACATGGACAACAGATGGATTTTATCGTGAAACGAAGGGAATGATTTTATACAGAAAAGAAGAAGGGTGTTCAGTGGTTGAAATGGAATGTGCTTCCATGGCTGCATGTGCTAAGATGAGAAAAGTTGTATTCGGACAACTTCTATTTACGGCGGATTCTTTGGCTGATATAGATAGTCATGATGGAAGAAACTGGGGGAATGAACATTTCGCATATGCTATTACGCTGGCATTTGATGCAGTTTTGGAGGTGTAATGGTGAGAACAGAAAAAGAAATGTATGATATGCTTCTGCAAATTGCAAGGGAAGATGAGCGAATTAAAGCTGTTTACATGAATGGCTCAAGAACAAATAAAAATGTACCCAAAGATATTTTTCAGGACTATGATATTGTATATGTTGTAACAGATACAAAACCATTTGTTGATGATAAAGGGTGGATAAACCGGTTCGGCGATATATGGTTTATGCAATATCCTGATGAAGATCCAGATTACCCAAGTGATAAAGAAAACTTTTATGGTTGGCTTATGCAATTTAGGGATGGGAATAGGATTGATCTACATGTGGAATCTATAACTCATGCAAAAAAGCATATAACAGATGATAAATTATGTAAAATACTAATAGATAAAGATGGTATATTGCCAGATATACCAGAAGCTACAGATAAGGATTATTTTATTAAAAGACCTTCAAAAGAACAGTTTTTATGTACTTGTACAGAGTTTTGGTGGTGTTTGAATAATGTTGCCAAAGGACTTTGGAGGGAAGAACTGCTATATGTTAATGATATGATTAATTTTTGCGTAAGAAAGGAATTAGAAAAAGTAATATCATGGCAGATTGGAATAAAAACGGACTTTGCAGTAAGCGTTGGAAAGTCTTCAAAGTATATTTATAAATGGATACCAGAGGAAGACTATAAAGAATATCTTTCTACTTATTCATGTGGAACTGTAGATGAGTGTTGGAAATCTGTTTTTAAAATGGTAAATATGTTTGCTAATGTAGCAAGGGATGTTGCGGAAGGATTAGGATATCATTATAATTGCGAAGAAGAAAAGAATTGCATTGATTTTTTGAAAATCGTGCATGAGTTACCGAAAAATGCAGATGAAATATGTTGATTGCAATAAGCAAAATGTATTTTCATAATGATTGTCCTTTTTTGTTAAAGTTATGAGTAGTTCGGGGAATGTGTGGGCAGTAATGGGTATACAACACATATGCAACACTACCAACCACAAATTCCCTATTCATAGGCTTTTCTCGTTCTCAAAACGTTAACAAAGAGATAAGAAAATATTTTCAACAAATCCCGAAAATCGAGTATTTTCGGGATTCTTTTTTTCTTAAAAGGCTATATCATAAATCAATGCTATATGTATATTCGCTCTATTTTCTGCACACAATCTGTTATAACAATATGCAGAAAGGCGTCCCTGCGATATTGACTTTCTGCATATAAAAAGATAAAATATATGCAGAAAGGAAGGCGTAATATGAGAAAATTTGATTACTTTTTTTTGAATAACGGTTTGCTGCCTGCAAATCTTGTGACCTTGACTTCTAATATTGCATCGCTAAAGACAATGGCAGGTGTACGCAAAGAGGAGCATCAGGCGGTTTTTACGGAATTGGAGGCCGTGGCAAAGATTCAGTCCATTAAAAGCTCCAATGCCATTGAGGGAATCGTAACAAGCGATGAGCGTATTGTAGCGATTGTCAATCAGAATAGTGCACCGCTCAATCATAATGAGGCCGAGATTGCAGGATATAGAGATGCTCTGAATGCGATCCATTTGGGATATGACAACATTGATTTTCGGGAAGCTGACATTCTGCGCCTGCATGAGATGATGATGTCAATCGCTGGATACGAATACGGTGGGCAATACAAAACAGACGACAATGTAATTCTGGAAGTTGACGCAGACGGAAACAGGCGAGTGCGGTTTCGCCCGACACCGGCTGCCGAAACGAAGCAAGCCATGGAGCAGTTGGAACTTGCATATATGGAGGCAAGAAATGACGCGGGCATCAATCAGCTTCTTTTAATTCCATGCGTTATTCTAGACTTCCTCTGTATTCATCCGTTCCGTGACGGTAACGGAAGA
>JALEWA010000129.1 GCA_022788085.1 Lachnospiraceae bacterium | reverse complement strand
AGTGCCCAGAACCGGAATCGAACCAGTGACACGAGGATTTTCAGTCCTCTGCTCTACCAACTGAGCTATCTGGGCATCGCGTACTCACTCGTACACTGTTTCACAACAAAATGCATTTTACACGAATTCTTTTTCCATGTCAACTACTTTTTCAAAAAATATGAAACTATTTACATCTCAGGAATACATATCCTTTGGATGATTCATACACTCTGTACAAAAGTATCATAATTCATAGTATTTTTTTATAATATTTTCTGCAGGCTTCGCATAAACAGCATAATCCATTTGCTTTTCTGCATTTTCCTCCTGGTAAAGCCAAGCCGGCCAATCCCATATGCAAAAACCCCCAACCCAGTCTCTTTTGCTGCAGGCTTCAAACATAGTCTGATACCATTCTGCCTGACCTTTCAGATCAGCCTCACCTTTTATACACCAGTTATTAGGAATACGATTAGACCCGGCAACAGACATACATCCTGCCTCTGCAAAGAAAAACGGTTTATGAAATTTCTTAACTACTTTTTCTATACGATCAAGCTCCTGCTCCCATTGATCAATCGGATAATATCCACTTGAAGAAATGACATCTACACAATCCCACCATTTCACACGATTCTCCTGATACTTATCTGTATTATAAGATACCAATCCTGTATATTCCTTTCTGATATCTGCTATAAGTTTTCTCCATTCTGTCTCGCGTTTTTCAGCCTGCACCATCTCACATCCTGCAATGAACATCTCACAGCCACACTTCTGGGCAATTCTGGCATAATGAAGCTGAAATTCTGTATAGGCTGCAAACCAATTGCTCCATTTAGGTTCACATACAACATCTTCATCAAAAAAGCAGATATGTGCACGCCATGTTCCATTTTTACAATTCACAGTCGGTTTTAATGCCACTCGTAGTCCCAGGCTCTTAGCATAAGCAATAAATTTTTCAAGTTCTTCATCGCCAATAGTTGCTTTTCCTGTATAATCGATAGTCTCTGACTGTGGTGTATCCTGCAAACCATTTGGCACAAGTATGATAAAATCTGCTCTCGTTCTTTCCTTCATAACCGTTAGGCTTTGATAGGTCTTTTCCTTTTCAAAAGTTCCCTGACAAGCAAAAGGGGCAAATGTAATTCCTTTTATATAATCCATACCATTTCCTCCATTTTCAACTCTTCGAAACAAGATAAAGATAGCACAGAATATCAGGTTATGATATAATAGCAAATGACAAAAATTGTATAAATCTATCATTTGTAAAAGAGAGGAACTGCTGCTATGCATTATTTATTTGAATATGGAGATATTCTGAATTCTCCCTATGAAGCGTTTATTTTCGATACAGCAATTCATTCCTTTCCAGTGAGGCAACACTGGCATTATTATATGGAAATTCTATTTATGCTTGACGGAACTGCCTTAGTAAGCTGTGGCAGCAAGGAATACATTCTCCAGCCTGGTGATATGATCAGCCTGCCGCCAAAGGAACTTCACGCTATCTATGCAACCTCAAACGAAAGGCTTCGTTACTATGTATTAAAGTTTGATCTGAACCGTTTCCATGAGAGCACCGGATTAACTCCGCAGTTAAAATCCGTTGTTCAACAAGCTTTGGCAGATGAACATGCTTCGATTCACTTTTCTGCCTCACAGATGCAAAAATATCCCATAGAAGAATATATTCGGACTTGCAACTATGAGTATGAGCAAAAAGGATATGGATATTATACCGCTATGCATGCTGCGCTGACTTGTCTTCTTTTGTCCATGGTTCGCATTTGGAGGAACCACGGTTTTGTTCCTTCCAGAGTCGCTGCCGAGCCGGCATATCACTCTATTGATACCATTACAGAGTATATTGATGCTCATTCTAATCAGCCATTACGTGTAGAAGATCTCGCATTACGCTGCAATATGAGCTATTCCTTCTTTGCGAAAAAATTCCGCCAGCTTTATGGACGTTCCTGCAAAGAATATATTGAGTACATCCGCGTCACAAAAGCAGAGGATTTGTTACTCTTTACAGATTGTGACCTTACCTATATCAGCCAGGAGACCGGATTTTCTGACTGTAGTCATATGATCAAAACATTCCGTAAATACAAAAATATAACGCCAAAACAATTTCGAATACAAAATACAAAAACATTACATGAAAAAAACCGGAAGTAGTCCCATCTACTTCCGGTTTATTAAGCTTTGATTGCACCTATAATCAATATGAAATTATTTACATCTTAGAGATCATGACTACTGATAAGTCATAGCAATCAAGAAATTCGTCAACGTCTCTTTCGTCTGTGATGTCCATAGCTACTTCGAACACTCCTGTTTCCGGATCTAAGAATCCTGCTACCATTTCACCAGTTTCCTGGTTCTTTCTGATAAGTGGTTTCTTATTTGCGATCTCGATTTTCTTTACTACCTTTTCTTTTGCTACTACCATGATGTTGTTCCCCTTTCAACCCTTTTCAATGTGCTTATGTCAAACATTCAAGTCACACTATTCTAGCAAATTGTTAACATAATTAGTTTCCTTGTAGATTTTTCTCGATTTGTTAGGTTAATAATAGCGCACTTTTCCCTATTTTTCAAACAATTTTATACATATTATGTGACTTTCGGAAAAATGCACAAAAATACCCCTATGATCTTCCTAACTTCTCACAAAAAAATTCCATTGTAGTTATGTTTTTCAAGGTGCAGTAACATGTTGTATCAAAGCTTATTTATATTCAGTTCCAAAGCATCATCATTTTCTCCCATCAATGATAATGACAATGAAATTGAATCCACAATAGTTTTATCCGTAAATCGTGCAGGATCGTATCTCCAGACCTCCAGCTCAATATACGGTTCCTTTGTATCCCATGCAGGATCAACCACTTTCATGCTATCTGCTGTATCCAGATATGCACGTTTCTCAATCGCACGAATTTTATTTGTTAGAGGAAATTCCTCCTCTTTCCATTCGACATTTACCAGCTTAGCTTCCCTTCCGGACTTAGGCAAAGCCAGTATCCAGTCTTCCGTCTTCACATAGAGACGCTTTTGTACGGGATTTCGAAGAAAACTCTTCGCCTTATCCAATATCGCTTCCTGTTCCATACTCATGGTAACCATGGAACTCCTGCCCTTTTTCTTAGTTATAAGCAATCCGAGTTCTTCCAGCTCTTGTACTCCTCTTGTCACATTCATTAATGAAATATCCAATTGCTTTGATATTTCAAGTTTTGAATGATATCCTCCAGTCTTATCATATATAAAGAAAAGAAGGATATACTGTGCCATTGCAGTTAATTGCTTTCCTGCTACCGGCAAAGCCTTAAAATGCTCCTGAAGTGCAATTCCCAAAAATGGCATAAAGAGTTGATTATCAGGTACAATAAATGCCTGTCCGCTCTCAATCAGACATTTTCTCTGATAAGACGTTATTCTGTCAAAACATATTACAATAGGTAATTTGCAATGTTGGTAAATACGCTCTTTCTCTTTCAAGAAAACAGACATCTGAAACTCAGATGCCTCCATTGCAATGACAAGGCAGGTAACGCCACATATTTCGAGAAGATAAAATTCCCGTTCTCCTCTAAGCTCATCCGGTAAAGTATTTCGGTCTTTCCACGTTCTAATTTCCACATGTAATCCTAAGATGTTCTTCAAATAACTTTCCATAGATGCCGCTCTTCCAAATTTTAACTTTACAGCTAAATACTAACATACTAAATTTTAATATGCAATCTTTTTGTTATAAAAATTAAGCAAAAAATTTACAATATTTTTTGTAATATTCAAACAAATTTCTCTATTGTTTTTGAAATTAATGTGATAGAATATTATTAGATTGTTATTTGACAAAGAATTTATGTTTTTATAAAGAGGTGTTTTTTATGTATATACTTCCTGTCAATTCATTAAGCCCGGGAATGACTCTTTACGAAGATGTTTATTCCAATGACAAAATACTGCTTTTGAAAGCAAATACCAGACTAACACAAGAAAAGATAGAATTTCTTATAGAGAAGCATATCGATAGTGTTCCATTGGCAGAGCCACTGGAGGTTGAACAGTCCCGCTATGAGCATCTCCATAATAATGAACATTTTCAACGGTTTAATGCTATTTATGATGATGCCATTGCTTCTTTTGTAAAGATTCTACGTAACTTTGATACAGGGCTTGATGTAAATCTGAATAAGCTGATATCCTTAAGAGATGACGTTCTTCATAGTGTGATGGACGGCGAACAGCTTCTTGACTATCTCTATAACTTAATGGCAAACCAGAACCAGATTACTTATAATCATTGTTTTAATTGTGGCTTATTATGCTATGTTTTTGCAAAATGGTGTGATTTTCCTGAAAGTGATTTGGATACGATTACCTTATGCGGTTTCTCATTTGATGTAGGTAAGATAAAAATTTCTGATGAACTGTTATGGAAGCAGGGCGCACTCACGCCGGAGGAGCTGCTCCAGATGCAGCATCACATTCATCTTGGATATGATTTGTTAAAGACTAAGAAAAACCTTCCACCACACGTAATCAGCGTTCTGATTATGCATCATGAGCGGTGTGACGGAAGTGGTTATCCGGCCGGAATAAAGGAAAACCGTATTGACCCCTATGCTTTACTTGCCGGAATTGTTGATACCTATGAAGCCATGACACATCCAAGAGCACAGCGTATTGCCATGACTCCGTTTCAGGCGATTGAAGTCTTCGAAAAGCAGGGATTTCACAAATATGGTGAGAAAAATTTAAAAATTATTCTTTCCCGTATCGCCAATAGCTATCTTGAGCGAAGAGTATGCCTGAATAATGGTACTGTCTGCCGTGTCACTGAAATTCATGATGATATGCTTTCCAAGCCAACCGTGTACTGTAACAAACAATATATTGATCTGCGTGAACATCCAGAACTAACCATTACACGTATGAATTAATTAAAAAACCATATTTTATATCCTCTTCGTATTTGAATAGAAAATATGGTTTTTCTTATTGTTGTAACATTTCATCCAGTTTTTTCTGAATTTCTTCCTTACTGAGTCCATCTGTTCCTTCAAAAAGATTCTTCATTTCATCAATAACCTGCGTTAATGCACCCGAATCAAAATCATAATCCTGAATATATTGGTCAATTGCCTGTTTTGTTTCTTCAAGCTGCTCCTCAGAAAAGCCAAGGCTCTCTTCTAAATCATCACTTTGAAAGAATTCATCGACTTGATCCATCAATGCTTTCTTCAACTCATCAGATACCTTCTCCTTTGCTTCTGACTGCTTCTCCTCAAACTGCTCCTGTACTCCTTGTGGTAAATACTCCTCACAGGAAGTCATAACCACGCAGACCGCTCCAATAAGAGCTGCTGCCATTAGGATTAATCTCTTCATTTGCTGACATCTCCTGTTTTCCTCTTACAGCAATTGGGCTTCTTTCTCACTTTCACGCTTTGCAGCACGATCCTTCCAGGTATTAGAACGTACCCCCGGTGTTGTTGTCTTAATTCTTAAAAAGACTCTTCCATCTTCGATAAATTTAGTAATCGAAATATTCTTCCAGACATACATTTCAAACGGTGCAAACTGAATCTTGATCTCGCGAAACATTCCTTCTCCTCTGAAATTGACCAGTTTGTTATTCTGTCTGATAGGCATAACATAGATATATTTATCATCTGTTACATGTATTACTGTTGTATCAAATACTGCCGCTTTGCCTTCCTTGCTGACTTTAATGGTTGCTACGGACGGTATTGGAATATTCTTTACTTCCATTTCCTCACCCGCTTCCACAAAAATTCTTTACACAATACTTATATAAAAATTATAAGGGTTCTGGTTTCCTATTGTCAATCTTTTTGAAATCTTTGTGAATTCTTATTCTGGTATTTCATTTTTCCTCATTTTATGTTACTTTATTTGAGTGGGTTTTACCCGGAAAGGTAAGGTATGGAAATGGCAAAAAAAGAAACTGAAGAGCTTAGCAAAAGCAAAGCGAAAAGACAAGAAAGACAAAAGGAAATCGCAAGAGAAAGAAAGCAAAAGCTGATTGGTAAAATGATTGGTATTATCATTGCAGTTGTCATTATTGGCACGCTTGGTGGAGCAATTGGCTTTCAAATTTATAAAGCAGCAATCAGGACAACCTCCGGTACAGATTTCAGTGCATGCCTGACTGACGAAGGCATGATCAAGAATGTTGATGTTGCTTCCACTGTGACTCTTGCAGATTATGAAAATCTTGTTGTTCCAATGAGTGAAGTAGCTGCTACAGAAGACGAAGTGAACTCCGATATCCAGTCAACGCTGGATTCCCATGAAGAGTTAAAGGAAGACAGTTCCCTTGTCATTAAAGATGGTGATACTGTTAACATTGACTATGTAGGTTCCATAGATGGTGTAGAATTCGAAGGTGGAAACAGTAACGGCGAAGGCTATGACCTCGAAATCGGTTCCGGCTCTTTTATTGATAACTTTGAGGAGCAGTTAATTGGTCACAAGCCCGGTGAAGAGCTAACCGTAACCGCTACTTTCCCTGATGATTACAGCAGTACAGACCTGGCCGGCAAGGAAGCTGACTTTGCAGTTTCCATTCATGGAATTTACGTTGTTCCTGAATTAACGGATGAATTTGTACAGGAGAATTTCTCAGATGTAGCCTCTACTGCTGATGAATACCGCAAATCTATCGAAGATAAGTATTATAACCAGCATTTGGAAGAGTATCTTCATAACTATATCATTGATAATTCCACCATCAGTTCTTATCCAAAGGATTATGTAAAGAATTTGAAGTCCATTACAAAATACAATGATGAATATACTCTACAGTATTATAATCAGATGTTTGCACAATATGGAATGGATACCTATGAGAATGTATGGGATACCAGAGATGGTATTGATGATGAGATTGCTTATGAGCATGAATTAACGGATCGTGCAAAGGAAATGGCTGCGCAGGCTCTTATCTATCAGGCAATTTATGAAAAAGCAGGACTTTCCGTAGATTTTGAAGCACTTACCGCTGAAATGACTGAGGATTATGGTGAAGAATATGTAACCGGCATGAAGGAAAACTACGGACAGGGTTATATGATTCAGGCCGAAATCCAGGAAGTTGTTATGGATTATCTTGTAGCGAATGCAAATGTTCAATAACAGAAATGACAAAATGGCTTTAAGGTATTGAAACCCTAAAGCCATTTATCTTTTTGTTACCATATAATATTTTTGTTACTGTTAATTTTTTTGTTACTATTTTCCACGATTCATTAGCACAAATTAATGGTATACTTACTTAATAACATTATTTAAAGGAGATTTCTAATATGACTGTTGACGAATTAAAAAAGCGGGCACAAAACGCACCCGGCTTTATCCCATTTGTTGGTATTGAATTTACAGATGCTTCCCTTGGCTACTGCAGGGGCGTATTAACGGTAAAAGAGGAACTGACAAATCCTTACGGAATGGTACATGGTGGCTGTATCTTCACGCTTGCTGACACAATTGGCGGTTCTGCTGCCCTCACACATGACAAGCCCGTTGTAACGGTTGACAGCACCATTCACTATCTAAGTCCTGCTGTGAATACCACAAAGCTGATTGCCGAAGCCAGGGAAATCAAATACGGTTCCAAAATTGCCGTCTATGAAGTAAACATTACAAATGATCATGGAGATTTACTTGCTACCTCCACAATGTCTTACTTTATTATGGAGTAATTCTACTATACTAACATTTCTATTTTATATTAACATTTGTTTATGTTAGTAATCAACTCCTCTATCCTGCTTTCACCATATATCATAACACCTTGTTCGAAAAGCAGCTGAGCCGTTACACCGTTTCCATCGACCAGCTTCCCGCTAAAGGTTCCATCATAAATTTTTCCATAGCCACAGGAAGGGCTTCTTTCCTTTAAAATGGCATAATGGCAGTTATAAAACTTACAAAGGGTCAGGATTTCCTCTGCTCCCTTTGTATACTGCGCTGTCACATCATGTCCCGTTTTTGTGATAATATGTTCCCCTACTCTTTCAGCCGGATCACGTGGTGTACTCAGTCCCCCAAAAATTTCAGGGCAGACAGGAATCAGGTTATGCTCTTTTGACAGTCTCTTCATTCCTTCCTGCATGACACCATTTCCGTCATATCTGCAATGTACGCCCAATAAGCAGGCACTTACCAATATATTCACACAAGCAACTCCTTTCCACTACCAATCCAACTCAAATGCAGCAAAGGCATCTCTTTTTGTCAGATGTTCTTCTTTGTATTTGAGCATATACGCTTTCATCTGCGCATTCACGTTCTGCATATCGGAAAGTAAGTCATCGAAGTTCTCTTCTGTTACACATCCGGCCTCTGTAAAGACTTGATAATAGATGATATCCTCGCTGTGTTCTTCAAGCAGCACTTCCCATGCCTCCGGCTCCTTCGTTCCCTTCGTATGGTCATGAAGATACTGCTGCAGCTCGGATTTTACAGTTTCAGCAAGCTTATACGGATGAAGCAGGCGAAAATATATCATACGAAGCTTCATTTTCCGCTTTTCAACCGGATAAGACTTAATGTCATAATCCTTTCCCTCATAGTCTTCTTCTCCGCAGGTCCACAGTTCTTCAAAGCCATCCAGATCATCAAGACGAACAAGCTTTAAAAGCTGTTCATCCCACCGTGTAATCCATGCATCCCCCCGAACCTCTGTCGGAGTAAAAAGGAAATAGTCACGCAGAATGGTTACCGCTGCTGCAAGCATCCTGTTTATTCCATCTTTTTTATCCTGAAGTTGTTCTTCTTCTGTTCCCAAAAGCTGGATTTCTCTCAGCCGCTTACAGCCAAGAAACAGTTCCTTTCCTCTTGTAAGTTCACGTCTTGGTATGGTAATGGTACGAAGTTCTTCTGTATGTGCAAATGCCCAATCTCCAATTTCCTCTATGGAATTCGGAAGTACAATTTCCCTAAGCGTCTTACAACTCAAAAATGCCTTACGTGCAATCGATATGACCGGCTTACCCTCTATGCTTTCAGGTACAATCGCTTTTTTGCCGATTCCACGATAGCGTTTCATCACAATTCCATTCTTTTCCTCAAGATAGGCAATTGTCCCCTCCTCAATCGATAATACCTTTTCCTCTGCCAATTAAATTACCATGCCCTTTCCAATACCTGCAAACTTTGGGCCGCAGGCACAAATTTGCCGATTGAAAAATCTTCCGTTTATGGATTTTTCAATCTTCCCTCCATATCAACTATTACAGTTCAAGCTTTGCGATTTCCTGCAGGATATCATCCTGTCTCTCATGCAGCATAAGCTCTTCATTATGCTTCCGGTAATCCACACTTCCATACAAACCAATAAAGCGGGAACTGTATGCATTTACAGTCAATTCTGTTACCAATACGATCATCTCATTTCCATCCATAAAGGCTTCTTCACTAAACGTGAATACATTGTGAAGCATTTCCTGAATTCTCGCGTTCTCTTCCTTCATGGTTGCCACCTCTTTATCAAAGGCGGACTTCAACAGCATAAATCCCTCCTGGGCAGTCTTTACTCCCTGTAGGCGGAGCTGCTTTTCGCCTTCCTCCAGAAAACGTATAATGGCACGATGCTTTTTTTTATCCTCCCCGGAAAGCGTACCTGCCTTTAACATAGAATCCATAAGCTTCCTGCGTGATTCTATCTGCTTGTCTAAAAGGCTGCCCAAGTCCGCTTGTCCTTCGCTGTCAGATGTTGCCTTCATCAGCTTTAATGGTTTCATAAGCTCAGAAAGATAATCTGATGTTTCAAGATTCTCACGCATCTGACTAATCAACCTGTCAAGAATCATGCCAAGCAGGGAAAGTCTCTCATCAAATTTGGCAATTCTTGCCCGTTCCTTTACCTGTGCGGAACAAGTGCCTGACAAAATCTCATCCACTTTATAATCCTTTTTATATTTGTTATACAATTCGTAGAATGCTGTAAACTCTTTGACAATCTTCTCATTGTGAATATACTGTCCAACCAGTGTTTCATCGACCGGTATATTTTCTTCCTCGCACAGAAGCATGGTCGCAGATAAATCCTCCCAGCCTCTTGCTGTTACGTAAGACCTTCCGCTAACTGTCGTTTCTACTTTGTAGAAATCGCCCTTTTTCATATCAAGATAAGTAGTAACTGCATTATGAATGCCCTTTTTCAAAGCATATTCCTTCCATGTCGGATAATCTGCTTCTACTTCTACAAGCTTCATTCTGTCCATGGTAACAACATCGAATTCCCGAACGGATTTATTATATTCAGGCGGATTACCTGCTGTTACGATTACCCAGCCCTCCGGTACCTGATGACGCCCAAATACCTTATATTGTAAAAATTGCAGCATAGACGGTGCTAATGTCTCAGATACACAGTTAATCTCATCCAGAAAAAGAATTCCCTGTTCAATCCCTGTCTGCTCCATCACCTCATAAACAGAAGCAATAATCTCACTCATGGTATATTCGGAAATATCAAACTCCATACCCTTATACTGTTTATGTGTGATAAAAGGAAGTCCAAGCGCCGACTGTCTTGTATGATGTGTCATGGAATAGCTTACCAAAGCAATGCCAAGTTCCTGTGCAATCTGCTCCATAATTGCTGTCTTTCCAATACCTGGTGACCCCAGCAAAAAAATAGGACGCTGCCTTACCACAGGAATGCGATATTCACCATACTCATCCTTCTTCAAATATATCTTAACAGAGTTCTTAATATGCTCCTTTGCCTGTTTAATGTTCATAGTATTACTCTCCATGCTTTCTTCAAATTTGCCGTATGCAAAAACTACCATATATGGTTTTTGCATACTAATCTCCATTCTCAATTTCTTCAGAGGACAAAACAAGCCGGATTGCCCATGGTGGAATCTGCGGCTGTTCAAAGTCATCCTCCAAGAATACAAAGGCAGTATCATAAGGCGGCTTCTGTTCCGGGAAAACACCATAACCATCCGTAAAATAAATCAGTCCCTTAAGATTCTCAAATTCTCCCCGGTCAATGCACTGGTTTACATAAGTAAACACCGGCCTGAAATCCGTTGAACCAAAGCCTTCGAGCTTTCCATACTTCATAAAAGCTTCAAAGTCCTCATCACACGTAATCTTTGTATCACTCTGCACCTGAGAATCACATTGAATAATATGGATATTAACCTTTCGAAAAAAGTTTTCACTGCTTTTCAATATGGAATACGTTTTATTCAAAAATGCCTGTACCACCTTCCCCCTGCAGGATGCTGAGGTGTCAATTGCAACAACGAATTCCTTAATTTTTTTCACATCTTTGTATTCCAAAGGTTCTACAAGCGGGAGATTTCCATAAAGCTGCAAACCATAGGTATAATATACATAGTCAAATTCATCATCATTGACCATCATATCCTCTCCACTTACACTAAAGCGCCTCAGGAAATCACCATAATCATAATGCTCTCTTGTTGCCTCCTCAAGATTCTGCACAATGCTTTTCTTATCCATTTTATCCTGGGAAAAGGATTTTAATTCTGCCTTAATACGTTCACTGATCTTCTTCCATTGCTCTGTAGTAAGCTCTAAGGTCTCCTGCTTCTCCCATGTTTCATGACGATCCCTGAAAAAGAGAATCCCAAGACTGGAAATGTCTTCCGGATCAAGCGAAGCATCCAGCAATTTCTTATAAATCCGTTCTGCCGTCATCGTACCAACACGGCTTTTCCATTCGTGTAGCACCTCTTTTCTCTTCTCATCGCGTGAGGTCTCCATTCCACTTAGTCCAAGCTCTAAGATTGCGTTCTCTACCGCCATGTCTGTCGCAATATCCCATAAATCCTGTTGCATTTTCTCATAGCGGTATGCATGATTGAAAATGCAGTGCATAAGCAGATGAAGATATGCCCTTGTTATCAGATTCGGTTCCCTTTTATAGCAGTTTAAAACATATGCCGGATCATAAAATACCTTCTGCCCGTCACAGCCGATTCCTTCAAACCCATATCTTGTCTGAAAGCCAAGACTTGACAATGCCACGTCTAAAAATCTTAAGTTCACTAAAAGTTTATCTCTGGAAAGCCTCCATATCTGCTGTGCAATCTCCTCTGCCTTTTTCAGCTTTTCCTTATCACCGGATGGTATCATGCAGACCTCCTTCTTAATAATCCATAGTAAATACGTATACCCGCTGAACCGTTAAAAGTCTTCCATTGTTGCCTGCGCCATAATTGCTTCCACGTCAGCGCCTTCCATATCCAGTCCCTGTGCACTGACAAAATGCGAACGCTCAATGCCATAGAGCTTACACAGTGCATTTACATATTCAAATCCAAAATTGCATTCTCCGATATATCCGCCGCTTGTCGTCACATAATACATATCCTGTGCCTGACATAAGCCTACCGGTGTTCCATCCTCTGCATAAGCAAAGGTAATGCCAACTACGCTTGCTGCTTCAAAAAATATCTTCAAAGTAGAAGGAAAGGACATATCCCAATAAGGCGCAGCGATGACAAGCATGTCAGCCTGCGCAACTGCATTGGCATAATCAAACATCGTGTCTGAAAAAAGGCCATTTGCAAGCAGTTCATCCCTTCTTTGCAGCCTTTCATAATTCAATGGAAGAAGATTCTCTGTAGATAATCTGATTTCCTCAATATGAAAAGCCAAATCCTTTTTGTTTTCCTCCTTAATACTCTCCAAGAGGCGTTCACACAGTTGTAGTGTTCTCGAATCCTTTCCTCGCACACAGGCATTAATCAGTAAAAGTGTCGGCATTGTATTCAAGTCTCCTTTATCAAGTAGTAACATAACTATTCCGTACCTTCATAGTTACGTAGTAACAGTTCTTCCATCTCGTTATATGTGTATCTTCGTCCATTTTCCCTGCTTAAAGCGAATCGATGCGAACAAAAATCTTGATATCTGATCCGCAAGAATTCCCATCCAGATTCCTACCATTCCAAGTCCTAGTGGAAATCCAAAAAGATAAGATGCTGCCGTTCTGATTACGGTTACACTAATCGTGGAAGCCATCGCCGTATATGTTGTATCCCCGGCACCACGCAGACATCCCATATAAATAACCTGAGATATCTGGAATAGTACAATCACAATAATCATCCTTATGATGGATACACCAATCGCAACAATCTCTTCCTCTACAAAGAACAGGCGGTACAAGGCTTCTCCTCCAAGAAAATAGATAACAGCAAGACAAAAAGAAATCCCAAGTCCAATCATCCTGCAGGTTTTTCCATATTCCTTTGCTTTTTCCGGATTTCCTTCTCCGAGACTTCTTCCAATCAAAGCAACTGCTGCCACCTGCATACCATCACCAAAGGAAAAAGTAAGTCCCAGTATATTCATACCAACCTGATGAGCCGCCATTGCATTCGTTCCCATATAGGCTGCCATCATGGCAGTTGACATAAAACCGGCTCTCATTAATACTTGTTCAATAAATACAGAAGATCCCAGCTTAACCATGCTAATAAAAGGTTCTATGGATGGCTTAATCTTCTCCTTGATAATATACGGAATCCCTACAAAATTATCCTGCTTGAACAAAGAATGTATACTCATGATACATGCAATTACCGTTCCAAAAACAGTTGCAATCGCCGCGCCTGTAATTCCAAGCGCCGGAAAACCAAAATGCCCCTGAATCAGCAGATAATTTCCAATCATATTTACCACATTTGAGATGATATTCGTCTTCATGGCAATCTTTGTATTCCCGGCTCCCCGCTGCGCTGCATTAATCGTTATGGATACCGTATTAAAAATCATACCACCCATAATGATACGGTAATAAGTGACTGCTATTTTATGTGTGTCCTCTGCCGAACCGCAGAACCTGATGATTTCATTTGCTAATCCTACACAAAGAGAAGAAACGACTACCGTTGCCAAAAGCACAAAGATAAGAGCCACCAGCAGAATCTGATTTGCTGAGTTTTGACGTTTCTCTCCTCTTCTTCTTGCAACCAGTGCAGAAACGGAAACGCTCACAGCTATAAACAATGCCAGACCTAAGAACTTAGGCTGCGTCGTCAATCCAACTGCAGCAACTGCAGCAGAGCCCATGGAGCTTACCATCAGAGAGTCTACCATTCCGGCAAGTGCGACAAAAAAGGACTCACATACTGCCGGCCACGCCATGCGGACCGCTTCTTTTGTTATTTCACTGTTTTTCAGCTTACGTTCTCCTTCCATATTCTTCTCCTCTGCACTATAAAATGAAGTCCGGCACCGTCATTGCCATTTTCTGGTATGCTTTCTCTGAAGGATGTAAATGATCACCGCTGTCAAAGCCGTCTGCAAATGCCACCGGCTTCTTTTCGTCGCGGACTGCTGCATCGAAGTCAATTACACCATCAATCTCACTTGTTGTCCTCATCCAGTTATTTACTGCATTTCTCAAATCATCACGGAATGGCTCATAGGTACGCCATCCCCAAATCGGAAGAAGCGTTCCCATATAGACCTTAAGTCCATATTCCCTCGCTTTCCCAATATACATACGGTATCCTTCTATCAACTCCTCTGCTGTCGGTAAATCACTCCAAGGACGGAATGGATTTACCTCAACGCCAACAGGATGAATGATGTCATTAATTCCCTGCTGAATGATAATGGTGTCTGCCCCCGATACAAGTGCCTCCCTTGGGAAGCGAATGGACCCCTTTAATCCATAAGAATCATAGGTAATATTATCATACTGCCTCAAAATTCTTGTTCCACTTGCAGCACGACGTATTACAGCCGTTTTGTTCTCCGGATTCTGCTCTACCCGAAGCGTCAGATAATCAGGCCATGCCTGAGAAGTAATGGAATCACCATAACAGATTACTGCACGATTTGCTGTATCTGTACGGATTTCTATATTGCTTAAGAAATAGAACCAATTTGTATTTCTTGTCTCATCTAATGGAAGTTCTTCTTCTGATGCGTGATTTCCTACAGAATAAAAGCCCTTAGACAATGGTCCTGTAATCAGTACTGCAGAACGCATCAGAGTAAAATCTCCAAAATACATACTGACACTGATGTCATTTCCTCTCGTAACCGGAAAAGGTATCTCATCACTTACAACTGCTTCTCCGGCAGGAAGCTTTACAGATGTTCTTCCGCCAAAGGTCACAGGTACTACTGTTTCCTTCCTGATCTCCCTGCTTCCATTTTTCACATTCTGTGCCAGGAAAACCTCTGTCACGGTAACATCCTCTGTACCACAGAAATTATCCAGGGTTATCTTTATCTTATCGCCATCAAAAACAGGATGAATCGGATAACGAAGCGTTAAATCCTTTGCGTAGTTCTCCGGTCTTCTATCTGCAATTGAGATTGCATTTCCCCACATAGTTACAAATTTTTTCATAATGATCCTGCATTCCTTTCCTACTTGAATATGAATGCTCCCTCAAATAACTCTATACAGTATAACATAAAAAGGAACCGTAAAAAAGAGCTTATGTTTTATGCTATTTTGTTTTTTGCCGCATTTTATGGTAAAGTCCTGCCCAAATTCCCAAAAAACTGATAAGAGCACATGCTACGACTGCTATTTTTCCGGGTGAACTGATAAACTGCAGCCATTTATTCGTGGTAATCAGAAAGCCTGTCGGTGCTTCCTCAGAATCCGGCAATAGAACAATCTCATTTCCTGCTGCATCTGATATAAAGTATCGTAAAGACTGCTTTTCCTCAAGACTTGGTATCGTAATGGAAACCATATCTCCAGCCTCTCTTGCAAGTTCCATATAATCCCAGCTTTGCAGCTCTTTGCCTGCCTGATTTACTAATTGGAACTTAGCTTCTTCCAGCTTAAAGTTATCCTGCACCATAAGATGAACAATCTGAAACTCTTTATTATATACACCGCCTGCTTCTACTCCGTTTATCACTACCTTGGGTGGTGTGTTATCAATGACAAAGCTGACTTCTGCCTTCTTTTCCTTCAGAGTATTATTCATCTCATTTCCAGCCCTGTCTTTAGAATAACAGGTAATGCGATAGCTTCCCTCTTTTGCAAAATTCTCCTGATAGAAAATATATCGGTTACAATATCCTGATTTCTCATTTCCTGTTGTTTCTACAGAATAATAAATTTCATCTTCTTTCAAATCCACCTGTGGTTTTTGCTGTATCTCTTTACACGAAAGCATTTTTCCATTTCGCGTCAGATAGATAGAATAGCTCTCAATTTCATCTACATTCATTTCCAGAATACTGATATCGGTAATCTGGTCAGAGCGATTGTAAACTCGTTCTATGATTGGTGATATCTGAGTCAGGTCATAGGTTGAGCCATGGCGATTCAGCGAAAAGCGATACACCATTTCACTTTTATTATGAGCCATATCATATGCCGTTACCTGCAAAGAAAAAATGTCATCTTCTTTTTCTGACATATCTGTCAGAATATAGGAACATCCTTGTTCTTTTTCCTGTATCTGAATGGTAAGTGGTACAAGCTCACCTATTCCTGTTGTTACGGTAATGTCAACATCGTCCCTATTGTGATTTGTATCATAAACAGTAATGACCGGGGTAATCTCTCCTGCATTGGCAGAGCCATCCTCTACGCCGGAAATGACAATCTGCGGTGCAACAGAATCTATATAGAATTCCTGCTCCACAAGAGATTCAGCAGCATTTCCCGCCAGATCCGTATAATCACAGGAAAAGCGATAATGATTATCCTCGGTAAAATAGAGCTGTAAAACATGTTTATCTCCTTCATGGCTCCATCCACTCATAGGAACTTCCTGTTCTGCTGTTATTCTAAAATCTGCTTCCCGAAAGTTATGCTCCTGTACCGTAAGGTACGCAGTTCTTTTTGTTTGAAAATAGATGTCATTGCTTGCCGTATTATTGTCATAGGTTATTTCCATAACAGGGCTTGTAAGGTCAAGCGTAAATGGTTCTGCACATACTGCCTCAGACGTGTTATCTGCCAGGTCAGTACAGGAGACCTCCATCGTATAATCGCCATCTTCCAAAAAGGTAACCGTAGCCCAATGTTCTATTCCATCCGTCTGCCAGTCAGAAAGCAAAATGGTATATGGTTGTGTGTCTCTTGTTATGTTCAGTTCTACCCCTTGTTTATCAAAGTTAAGCTCCTGCACATGAATGGTTGCTGTCCTTGCTGTCTTGTAAAAGCATCCATTCTGCGCTTCATTCCGGTCAAAACTGATTTCGACTTTCGGCGGTGTGATATCAATCTTTACCTCTTCCCTGCTTGTGGCTGTATTACCGCACCTGTCTCTTGCTATAATTTCGACATAGGTGTCATTTCCCTCAAAAACAGATGCATCCATTAGTCCTGCTGTGGTATAGCTCTGTGTAGCTGTAAGTTCATTCTTATCAAACAATTCTTTTCTTTGTTCGTTGTCCTTACCTTCTGTCCCCATTATAAGACTTACGGATTCCAAACCTGAAAAGCCCTTATTTTGTGGCAAATCATTTGCCATTACCGTAAATGCTATATCCTTATTATAGAAACGATTGTCATTTGCCTTTGTTGTGATGGAAAGGAAACTTCCACCGTTTGCACCCTTTGGAGCCTGATTATCCACAACAATGCCACAAGTTCTAAGCGTAGCCTGATTTCCTGCCACATCCTCAGCAATCATATAAATGCAGCCGCTTGTACATGGTTCAAGCAAAAAGCTATCCCCCTGCATCCAATTCCTGTTCTCTTCCCAGTCTCCGATCGACTCTGCAAGCATCAGCTTAATGATGCCTTTTCCACTAATACCAAAGTCTGCACTTGCACTGCCACTTACCGCCTCCTGATAAAAACGGTCAAATATAATTGTCTGCGAAGAGTCAGTCTCCATAGGAGTTCCATTCACAAGTATTTCCAACTTTTCAGGTTCATGGGTATCAATATAATAGGTATACACATCATGCTCAGATTCATTTCCTGCTGCATCAGATATCCAGTATTCTAATTCATAAATGCCATCTGCGGCATAGCCTGTTTGCGCATCATGAGAAAAATCAATATCCATAGCCTTTAAATCATCACTTGGAACCTTGCTTTCTTCTCCTGCACACAGCTTTTGATAAGTTCTATCGTCCGGTATTCCTATTGTTGCTGTTTGATGAATGGAAGTTCCTTCTTTTTCATCAGACAGCCTTGTATGAATGGTAATCGGGGCATCATATTCCCTGTCTATGACACCATCGTCATATTTTGGATATACAAATGCAATCTGCGGAACTCCAGACTCCCTGTTATACCATATCTGCTCTTCTTCCCGCTTTGGTGCTGTTTCTACGATACCTTCTTTTTCTGCCATAGTCTTCTGCATACGAATTCTTATGGCATTCTGTTTCTGGACTTCCAGGGTTGTTATCATGCCTGTATTTGAGATGGCACGGAAATAATAATTACCGTTTTGGTCTGTTTTTCCTGCTTTGTCATGACCAATTTTTATAAGTCCATCTTCCGGCAGTTCCTCCCATTTGTCAGGCTCGTATTCACCGCCTATGCTTACATATTGATACTGAATGGTTTGGATTCCTGATAATGATTTATATTCTGTTGCCTCCTGTACGGAAATGGTAACCGGCTGATTCGTCCACTCACCATGATAGACTTTCTCATCAGCAGTTTTCGACAGAACTGTTAACAGAGGACTCATTTTATCCACAACAAAGGTCAGATATTCACCTTTTTCATTTCTGATTTCCACAGGCTCGCTTCTGTTTCCTGCCATATCTGTTGCGCGAATAGCAATTCCTTCAAAATAACCTTGCTCTAAAACAAGCTCAAATGATGTATTTACATCTTCCTTAGTAATATTCTGTATCGCTTCCCATTCCGCTTCTTCTCCTAATGCTGCCTGCGTGGTATATTCTATACTTTCTACCCCGCTAAGCGTATCCTGAAATGCACCGGTTATGACAAGTGTCTCTCCATAATATTTTGTTGTTTCTGTACTTGTCAGCTCATATGCATTCTGATTATAAGAAATTTCTGTATTTTGAGGTGCTGTTTTATCTATCCCCATTGCAAAAGAACGGATGCCATTTTCCTTTTCTTTTGTCGTTACATTATTCTGTAAATTACTGCACCAAAAATCATATTGGTAAACAGGTGTCTCATCTGATAACACAAGCTGCTTCTCTTCCTGACTCTCTGCAAGACCAAGACCTGCATAATACTGCGCGCCTGCTTCTGACAACCTAATTCTGACAGAACCATTTAACCAGTTTCCTTTTGCTTCCAGAAAATCCTGCCACTTCGTAAAGTCTCCCAAAAACTGCGTTTCTGTACCGTCTGTCTCTATATAAGTAATCATATAATCTTCATCTCTTATGGCGCTGTTCTCAACGACAATGGGAAATGTGAGCTTTTCTATCGAGTAGAAATCCTGCTCCATAGGTTGTATGGTAAGCTCTGCCTGACCTACCCCCATAATCTCAAAAAGAACTGCCCCATCGGTTAAGTAATATATTTCCTGTTCTGTTTTAGGCTTGAATACTGCTTCGTTACTGGAAGAAATGGTATAACAGATGTCTTCATCCTGCTCTTCATCAAATCCATCTGCCCAAAGAGAAAGTATGACATTTCTGCCGTAATCCTCCCGGTAAGAGAAGTGCCCTTTCTTTTCCATGCTTGCCTGAAGCTCCAATATCTTTTTATCTACATGGTCGGTTTCTGTTTCCTCCATATACTCTTCGGTAGATGATTCTTCCTCTGTTGTATTCTCTTCTGTCAATATACTCTCCTGCCATTCTTCTGTAGATGCTACTGTTTTGACTTCATCTGATTGTATCGTTTCCTTAGTATCTACTTGTGTCTGCTCCGGTTCTTGCTCACTAATATCTTGTGTACTTTGTTCCGTTATTTGTTCTTCTACCTCATCCTTTATATCCTCGCTCTGATTCGGTTCCGCAAATACTCCGCTTAACGGAAGGGAACTAAAGAGAAGCAGCATAATAACAGCCACATATCCAATAATCTTAACGTGGTTCTTCCAATTCATTTTCATTTGTATCAATCTTCTCCCAGCCACTTAGCTTCTGTCTATTTTGACTGGCTAAATGTCACAAACCATTTCATATGGTGGTTATCTTAGAGGATTTTAGATGATATAACAAGGTACTTATGAACTATTTTATGATGTTTTATATGTGTGTTATGAACCGTTTATGTTTAGAATTAAGTAACTATGAAGGTACTGAATAGATACAGAAATAAATGATTTGATTCCTATCTCTCAATCCATTACAATGGTATATAGTACTTTTTCGAGGAGAAATAAACATGAATCATCAATACAATAAGACAATTACCGCCTGTTTCATCGGTTATATTGTACAGGCAGTTGTAAACAATTTTGTACCATTATTATTCTTAACTTTTCAAAGGACCTATAATATTCCTCTTTCACAGATTACCCTTCTGGTAACCTTTAATTTTGGCGTGCAATTACTGGTAGATTTGCTGTCAATTGGATTTGTGGACAGAATTGGATATCGTGCATCTATGGTTATTGCTCATCTTTTTTCTGCGGCAGGACTCATCCTTCTGACTTTCCTTCCAGAACTTTTGCCTTCACCTTTTGCAGGAATTCTGATTTCCGTAATGGTATATGCGATTGGCGGTGGACTCTTAGAGGTTCTGGTAAGCCCCGTGGTCGAAGCATGTCCTTCTGAAAATAAAGAAAAAGCAATGAGTATGCTTCATTCCTTTTATTGTTGGGGACATGTTGGAGTCGTGTTACTCTCTACGATATTTTTTCATTTCTTTGGAATACAAAACTGGAAAATGATGGCACTGATATGGGCTGTCGTTCCTCTTTGTAATGCTTTTGCTTTTACAAAGGTTCCTATTGCGTCACTTATAAAAGAAGGCGAAACAGGACTACAGCTAAAAGAATTGTTTGGTTTAAAAATATTCTGGATTTTATTGATTATGATGATATGCGCAGGAGCCAGCGAACAGGCAGTCAGTCAGTGGGCTTCTACTTTTGCAGAAAAAGGCCTTGGAATATCCAAGACGGCAGGAGATTTGGCAGGCCCTATGGCTTTTGCCATTTTCATGGGCACATCCAGAGCCTTTTACGGGAAATATGGTGACCGTATTCATTTGGACCATTTTATGATTTATAGCTGCTGCCTTTGTATCCTTGCCTATCTTGGTATATCTCTTTTACCCATTCCACAGCTTAGTCTGCTTGCCTGCGCTGTCTGTGGGCTGTCTGTGGGCATTATGTGGCCCGGTACCTTCAGCAAGGCATCCGCTGCCTTACCAAATGGAGGAACTGCCATGTTTGCAATGCTTGCTCTAGGTGGAGATGTGGGCTGTTCGGCAGGTCCTACACTTGTCGGAATGGTGTCTAATGCATTACATGACAATTTGAAAATGGGAGTGCTGGCAGGAATCATCTTTCCTGTTTTGCTATTGCTGGGAATTTTCCTCTGCTCTAAGCTTTCTACACGTTCCTCTCTCTAATCGGATGCCGAATAACTGTCCTCCACTTATCGGAAGAAACTTTTCTGGCATCTGACAGATAGATTTCATGATGAAGCCGCTGCTTGGAAAAATCATTTTCATATCCATTCGCTTTCAGGTAATCATCCATAATTTTAACTGTTGCCGGTTCCTCATCAAAGGGACCGGTATGCATAATCTGTACACACAGACCTTCCTCTATCGTCAGGTACTCTGCTGCCGTGCAGTCCATTTTCTTCTTAGCTGTTGCTGTCTCTACTGCCCAGTCAAAATCTTCTTTTCTTACAAAGTCCGGTAGCCTGATGACAGAAATCCAGTGAAATGTTGATTTATCAGAATAATCCACTCCTTCCACATTGTCCTGCCACCAAAACCCTTCTAGTGGTGGAACTACATATTCATAAAATCCTTCCATTTTGTGTTCCGTTTTATAACTCATCTTCAGAGTATATGCCACTGCATACAATACACCAATTGCTTTTTGATAAGCCCCACCTTCTTCATTTGGATTTCCCATTCCTCTGACAGCTATATAATTTGCCTTAGGAACTGTCACAATTTCGGGCTTATTTTTCGGCATATAAAATTCTTTATATTCCTTCTTAAAATCAAATGCCATTCTCGTAAAATCCTCCTTTATAAAAATTCTCATTTCCGGTTTTTGTGGCAGTCATATGAAAGCAGACACATCCGTCAGGACATACATAATCCTTCTCATATTGATCCGTTCCGCCGACATTGGTAAGGTCTCCGCCACTTCTTATTGCCTGCATATCAGCATATAGAAGCATCATCATTTTAGAACAGATACCATAGCCCTGCCCATTTACCGGGCATCCATAGGTACAAGTATATTTATCACCAATCTCTTCCCCATTCCTGCAATAATGCTCTGTATGATCACTACGCAAAAATCCCGTGACCTCAATCTCAAATTCATATTCTTCGTCGTACCATTTTTTCATACTAATATCATACCTTTCCTTTCTCATATACTTTCTTTATTTTTGTTACCATACTCAGGAGTTCTTCTCTCACTTTAAACGGTTCTAAAATCTCAATTTTATCGCCAAAGGTAAGAATCCAGGATAGCAATCCTTCCATATCCGTATAAAATCCTTGAAACAACAGTTTTCCATTCGATAGCTCTTTATAGCAGTGTGGACCAAATTCTTCCACCAGACGCCATTTCATATCAGGTTCCACAAGTGCAGTGATTTCAATGTTCTTCGAATAAAGTATCTCTCCCGACAAATCCGGAGCCGGCACTTCTCTCATTTCAAAAACCGACTGACTTACGATTATCTTATCCATTCGGTTTAGTTTGAACATTCTGAAATCCTTCCTCAATTTGCAGAATCCATATACATACCAGCTGGACCATTTAAATATCAGATAATATGGCTCAATCTCACGTTTGGAGTCACCCGACGGAGCATAATAAGTGAAGGAAATGAGCCTTCTATCCTCAATAGCATCCTGAATCAAAGACACCTTTGGTGCCGTGGCCTCCTTGTTCCAGGAAGACAGGTCTATAAGTATAGCATCACTTCCTGTAATTACCTCTGATGATCCCGGCTTTATTTTTTCCATAAGCTGACTATAATAATGACTTCCGCTTACACTATCAAGACTGCGCAGTCCTGCCATAATCATTTTCATATCTTTCGAAGTAAGAAGCGTTCTGTCCATGGAATATCCTTCCATGATTCTAATACCACCACCTACTCCCTGAGTTGTCTGTATTGGTATTCCGGCTTTACAAAGTGCTTCTATATCTCTGTTAATCGTTCTTCTTGATACCTCAAATTTCTCAGCTAATTCCGGGGCTGTCGTATTTTCTTTTTGAAGTAATACGGAAAGGATTCCGATCAGTCTGTCTATCTTCATTTCTGACTCCTTATAAGCATGATATCAATTAAAACACGCCACCTGTATGTCATGTTTATTTTATAAATTATTGTAACTCATAAAAAAACAAGCGGCAAGGCTGTCATCGCTTTACCGCTTTTACATAAACTTTCTTTTGTTATAATTTACCTTTTATCTATAATCCTGTCAATCAGACCATATTCCAAGGCTTCCTGGGCAGACATATAGTTATCCCTCTCTGTATCGGCATAAATCTGCTCTATTGTTTTTCCTGTATTCTCTGCAAGAATCCGGTTAAGCCGCTCCTTACTTTTTTGTATGTGATTTGACACGATCTCAATATCTGTTGCCTGTCCCTGAACTCCGTTTCCACCAATTGCAGGCTGATGTATCATGATTTCTGCATTTGGCAACGCCATTCGCTTTCCCTTTGTTCCACCGGCAAGCAAAAATGCACCAAAGCTGGCGGCAAGTCCCATGCATATTGTCGATACATCACATTTGATATACTTCATCGTATCATAAATAGCTAACCCTGCCGAAATAGAGCCTCCCGGGCTATTAATATACAGTTGGATGTCCTTTTCAGGATCTTGTGCTTCCAGAAAAAGCAACTGTGCAATAATCAGGCTTGCAGACACATCACTTACTTCTTCTCCTAAAAAAATAATTCGATCGGATAACAGTCTTGAGAAAATGTCATAGCTTCTTTCTCCCCTGCTGGTCTGCTCAATTACATAAGGAATTGTACTCATGCCGCCATTCTCTCCCCTTTCATCCAGCTTGTATTTTGCATATTCATTCTCAATTGTCTGGGATAAAAAATGCCATTTTTCCGATATACCTGTGGTGTGCACTGATACAATTGGTGAAATGCCAAAGTAAAAGCCTGTTGTGAATTATAGTGTGCCTCATACGCAATATCAATAATGGGCTTCTTCGTTTCTACCAGCTCTTTTGCCGCCAAAGTCAGCCTGCGCCCTTGTATATACTTGTAAATACTGGTTCCTGTTTTTTCTGCAAATGTCCTTGCAATATAAAACTTGGAATAGTTCAAATCCATCGCAATTCTGTCCAAAGATAAATCCTGTTCCAGATGTTTCTCTATATAATCGGTGATTCTGTCAACGATTGCATGTTCACTCATATACAGCACTCCCTTCCTATACCAAAAGTATAGCATACCGATTCCTGTATTTCTAAATAGAAATTGCCCTATTGCGTTGGATTTTTAATTCTTAAGTCACTGTGAAAATCATTATTTTTGTATAACGTAATTTCTACATTCTCACTTTATTGTTCACAATAAACAGCAATCGCATCACGCAAGAACTTGGTACATCCCGGTGCTATTTTATCGTAGTAAGCAGTAAATCTTTCGTCTGCAACATATCCTTCTGCAAGAGCCTTATGTGCTTCCTTGGAATATGTCCCTTCCTTCCAGAACATGCAGAGCCATTGCCTATGTAAATCACAAGCCTTTTGTGCCAGCTCACTGGCCGGATCTCCCTGCTCAAAGGCTTCCTTTAGTGTAACCAGAATCTGTTCGCTCAGCTTTTGTGCTTCTTCCCATTGCTTTTGGCTCATGCCTTTTACTTTGGCATATGAAGCATCTATGATTTCATCACCGTATTTTTCACGTATTTCTTTTCCGTATTCGTTTTCATTATCATCTATCATTTTCTGCTTAAAGCCTTCAAATTTCTCGATATCACTCATAACATTTTCTCCTTTTAAGGTACCAATTGTTTTTGATATATTTTGAATCAAAAGCTCCAACTGTTCCTTCTGCAACAATAATTGTTGTAATTGTTTCTCAAGCTCCTTTGCTTTATCATAATCAGGTGCATCCATGATATCCTTAATTCTCTTAAGGGGAACCTTTAATTCACGATAGAAAAGGATCTGCTGGAGCTTATCCACTTCCTTGGAACCATAGATTCGATATCCGTTTTCTGCAATGCACATTGGGTACAGCAAGCCTAGTTCATCATAATAATGGAGCGTTCTTACACTTACTCCCGAAATGGTTGCAAGCTCATGCACCGTATACTGTTTCTTCATTCCAAAACTCTCCTGTTTCCTTTAAAATCTCCTCCGAAGAAGTAAGAGTTGCTTCAACAATAGATTTTCCTGTTTTTCTAAGATAATGTTTTATTAAATAATAACCACATGCATAACCTGCACAATATGGAAGTCCTACCGGAAAGAAATTCCTCATTTTTGCCAGTTCGTCACCATACATGTATGCTGAAATATTCTCAAATCCTTGAACTGTAAGTGCATCCCGGATAAGCGGTTTTATATATTCATTAAGCATCTGCATATCTGTTTTTGTCACCCATGGTCCTAAATATTCCTCTCCATAAATGGATGTCGCAAAGTTCTCTGCTAATCCTTCTGATATCATATATGCGCCAAAAGTGATATCATTTGTCCACTTTTCAAACTGAAATCTCACATTATGATTTGTTTCATGCGCCAATACGGCAGGCATTCGGCTCATGGTATATTCTGATGGCACAAGAGAACCAAAGATATATCCCGGTATCCCGCCATCACCACAACAATTGTCACACATAATGGAATAAGGACTTTCAGGGTCAGACATCATAATCGTAAACAGATACTCTTTAATTGGAAGTTCAACACCTGCGTCTACAAAGCATTTAAATGATTTTTCAATAGCTTGCTGACACATTTCCCAGAATGTCTCATCTCCTAAAAGGTTTATTTTGTCCTTCAAAGAAGCATCAATTTTCTGCGGTGAAAGATACCCAAGCATACTGCTTGCCATAACTACATCATAACCGTTAGGCTGTTTTGCTTTCAATGGACAGTGATACTTCGCCCATTTCTTTTCAAAGGGCTGCATAAATTCAAACCGATAGATGTCATCTCTTTTTTCTATAGGTGCCTCCATTATTTTCTTATACAAAATATCAGAACGAACTGCTTTTATAGTAATTGTATTCATTTTCATGTACTCCCTTCATCTTGATAACCTCATCGTACACTATGACGTTACGTCATAGTCAATAATAAAATTATCTTGGAGGAATTACATGGTCTTTTCTATAACAAACACTGGTACAGGTTTTGGTGCATTTGCATCATTGTAATAAAATTTTGTATTAGCCATACAATTTTCCTCCTTTTGTCAAGAGCCTTTTATACGTACAATCAATCATAAATGCTCCCAATGGTGCTGTTATTAAAATGGCAAGTACCGCTACAGCCAAGACAAGGTTTCCGCAGGCAAGCCCCATAGATAAGGGAATCCCACCGATTGCGGCCTGTACCGTTGCTTTGGGTGTGTAAGCTATCATACAGAATACTCTTTCTTTCATGGATAATTTTGTTCCAAGCAGACAGATAAATACTCCCACCATACGAAATACAAGTACTCCAAAGATTAATATTACGGCTGCCAATCCAGCTGTTTTTACATAAGAGATATCAACCGTGGCTCCAACCAATACAAACAAAAGAACCTCTGCTGCAACCCATAATTTATTGAATTTCACTGACAAGCGCCCTGCTACCACGGTACGCTTTCTCTGTAAAGCAATCCCTACACACATAACACAAATCAGTGACGCAAAAGGGATCATATCCGAGTACTTGTCCTCGAAGGTAACAACAAGAAAGGATATACTAAGCAGAATAATAACCTTTGCCGTATCCCTGATATGAACCTTTTCAAAATATTTCGCAAGCAAAATTCCAAGAATAGCTCCAACAACAATACCACTTATAATAGAAACCGGTATTTTCACAAAGCTCATAGGTGTAATGGATGCACCCTGTGCCAGACCGGTAAACACGGAAAAAATTACAATAACAAATACATCATCAACCGCAGCTCCGGCAAGAATTAGCTGTGGGATTCCTTTTTCCTCTCCATAACCATTTTCCATAAGCTTTAACATTTTTGGAACAATGACAGCCGGAGACACAGCGGCAATGACTGCTCCCATAATGGCTGCATCCAGAACAGAAATCTCCAAAAGTCTTGGAGCAAGCAATACCATTCCCAGCATTTCAAAGCATGCCGGAACAAAACACATAAGAACTGCCGGTCTTCCAACCTTTTTCAAGGATTCAATATCCAGGGATAGTCCCGCCCTGGTTAAAATGATAATCAGCGCAATCCTACGTAACTCCGAAGAAATATTTAAAATGGAACTATCAATCATATTTAAGGCATATGGTCCTAGTAAGATTCCGGTAAGAATCATACCAAGCAGACTTGGCAGATACAATTTCTTACACAGCCAGCCTGCAAACATGCCGATTAATAAAATCAGTGCAATACTAAATAACATATCTCTTCTTCTCCTATCGTCCAAACATTTGTATTTTACAGCAAAAGCCACCATTCTGATTATTCTGGAATCTCACTCTCCAATGGTGCATTACTGCAATACGCCTGACAAGCCGTATACCTAGGCCATGCTCGGAAAGCTTCTCAAATCTTAATGGCGCACGAAGCTTTTTCAGTTGTTTTCCAGAAACGCCACAGCCATCATCTGAAATCTCAAGTTCATAGCAGCAAAGAATTCCCATCTTCTTTTTCCTTAAAGCTACTGAAATACAGCACCCCTGTGAATTATGTACGATAGCATTATTAATAAGATTTTCAAGCATCCGCCTTATGAGTTCTCTGTCTCCTGTAATGGAAAGCTGTTCCAGCTCTTCCGGAATATTGACATCCAAATCGTATTGTTCTCCCAAATTACGATTCATCAACTCGCAGATAACTTCTCTCATCAGCGCCGGGAGCAACAGTTTTTCCTTATGCCAGTTTCCCATACCATAGGCAAGCTTATTTTCCATATTCAGATTCGTAATCAAAGTCCGGATACGGATTGCCTGTTCTTCGATTACCTGCGCCTTTTGCATAGCTTCTGTATCGAAACTTTCTTTTTTAATAGCATCTGCGTAGCCTAGCACAAGCGATAGCGGCGTACGGATATCATGTGAAACTCCGGCTATCCATGTAGTACGTTCTTTTTCCTTT
>JALEWA010000128.1 GCA_022788085.1 Lachnospiraceae bacterium | reverse complement strand
CCCGATACAGATAGTGTTGTAAATATGGGAGAATATGCAGTAAATGCACTTACGCTGGCATTTCCGGTACAGATGTTGATTGTTGCATTTGGAATCGGAACTGGTGTTGGTGTGGATGCATTACTTGCAATGCGTCTTGGACAGAAGAACAAGGAGATGGTTGCAAAGGTTGCGGGAAATGGTATTACACTTGGACTTATTATATATGTAGTATTTTTAATCTTTGGACTTGTTGGAGTGGAGACCTATATTGGAAGCCAGACAAAGGATGCAATAATATTAGAAATGGGAAATTCCTATTTGGGCATTTGTACTGTATTATCTTTTGGTATTGTGATATTTTCTATCTATGAAAAGCTATTACAATCTACTGGGAAGACAGTATATTCAACCATAGCACAGGTAGCCGGAGCCATTACGAATATTGTTCTGGATCCTATTCTGATTTTCGGATATTTCGAATTACCACAGATGGGAATAGAAGGTGCTGCTTATGCAACGGTAATCGGTCAGGTCGTATCTATGTTAGTTGCAATGTTCTTCCATTATGCCAGAAATAAAGAGGTTCCTACAGGATGGAAATATTTAAAGCCTGATTTGACGATTATCAAGGATATCTATGCGGTTGGCTTACCTGCTATTATTATGCAGGCATTGATGTCCTTTATGACATATGGTATTAATATTATCTTTGGTATGGTATCAGCAGCGGCAGTAACTGCATATGGTATTTTTTACAAGATTCAGCAGTTTATCTTCTTTGCAGGCTTCGGACTCCGAGATGCCATTACGCCAATGGTTTCCTTTAATTATGGTATGGGAGATCAGAAGCGTGTAAAGCAGGGTATGTTCTATGGAATTTTGTATATTGAGGTAATTATGCTTGTTGGTATCATCGCATTGGAACTTTTTGCAGAGCCGTTGATTGGATTGTTTGCAATGTCAGCAGAAACAGAAAGGTTATGTGTTCTTGCAACAAGAATCATAGCGACAGGTTTCCTGTTCGCTGGAGGAAACATAGCTATCCAGGGCGTATTTCAGGCTTTAGGCTGTGGTATGAGTTCATTGGTAGTATCCGTTTTGCGATTATTCATTATTGTTCTGCCGCTCGCATGGTTGTTTACAAAATGCGCAAATGCAACCTTTATGATATGGTTTGCATTCCCGATTGCAGAAGCAGTTGCATTGGTTGCAGCCGTAATTTTGCTGGTTCGTGCAAACAAGAATATCATTCAGAAAATGGGAAAAGCATAACAGCACATAAAATTAAGTTCCTTATCAAGATAGGGAACTTTTTTTATTTCTGTTACAATATACCTTATGAAAGGGTTAATCCTTAGACGTCTAAGAAAACAAACGGAGCCGGAAGTTCTGTTCGAGATGGCGTAAGAGCTGATAATGGCAGAGTAACCATTAGTACATTATAATGAAATAAAAGTTTGCATTTGTTGCACAATACAAATTGACATGACTTGCATTATAATGATACAATGTTGCGAAATGAGAAAAAAATACGATTCAGGAGGAATTCTCATGCCAAAGAGAACAGATATTCATAAGGTATTAATTATTGGTTCAGGACCAATTATCATCGGTCAGGCCTGCGAGTTTGACTATTCAGGAACACAGGCTTGTAAGGCACTTCGAAAGTTAGGATATGAGATTGTACTTGTTAACTCTAATCCTGCGACAATCATGACAGATCCGGAAACAGCAGATGTGACTTATATTGAGCCATTAAATGTAGAAAGACTTGAGCAGATTATTGCAAAGGAACGTCCGGATGCGTTACTTCCAAATCTGGGTGGTCAGTCTGGACTTAATTTATGTGCTGAGTTAAATAAAGCCGGTATTCTTGATAAGTATAATGTAAAGGTAATTGGTGTTCAGGTTGATGCCATTGAGCGTGGTGAAGACCGTATTGAATTCAAGAAGACCATGGACAAGCTTGGAATTGAAATGGCACGCAGTGAAGTAGCTTATTCTGTAGATGAGGCACTTGCAATTGCTGATAAGCTTGGTTATCCGGTTGTATTGCGTCCTGCATATACCATGGGTGGTGCCGGCGGCGGTCTTGTATATAATAAGGAAGAGTTACAAACCGTATGTGCAAGAGGTTTACAGGCAAGCCTTGTAGGTCAGGTCTTGGTAGAAGAATCTATTCTTGGCTGGGAAGAGCTGGAATTAGAGGTTGTCCGTGATGCTGACAACAATATTATTACTGTGTGCTTCATTGAAAATATCGATCCTCTTGGTGTACACACAGGAGATTCCTTCTGTTCTGCGCCTATGCTTACAATCTCTGAAGAGTGTCAGAAGAGATTACAGGAGCAGGCATATAAAATCGTTGAATCAGTACAGGTAATTGGTGGTACAAACGTACAGTTTGCACATGATCCTGTTACAGACCGTATTATTGTTATTGAAATCAATCCACGTACATCGCGTTCTTCTGCATTGGCTTCCAAAGCCACTGGTTTCCCGATTGCTTTAGTTTCTGCAATGCTTGCGACAGGACTTACCTTAAAGGACATTCCATGTGGTAAGTACGGAACTCTGGATAAATATGTTCCGGATGGAGACTATGTAGTAGTTAAGTTTGCACGTTGGGCATTTGAGAAGTTCAAAGGTGTTGAAGACAAGCTTGGAACGCAGATGCGTGCTGTAGGCGAAGTTATGAGTATCGGAAAAACCTATAAGGAAGCTTTTCAAAAAGCAATCCGTTCTCTGGAAACAGGCCGTTATGGACTTGGACATGCCAAGAATTTTGATACTTTAAGCAAAGAGGAACTGCTTCAGAAGCTTGGAACAGCATCCAGCGAACGTCATTTCCAGATGTACGAAGCACTTCGTAAGGGCGCTACCGTAGAAGAAATCCATGAAATCACAAAGGTAAAGGCATACTTTATCGAGCAGATGAAGGAATTGGTGGAAGAAGAGGAAGCAATTCTCAAGTGTAAGGGCAGCATGTTAAATGATGAAATGTTGATTGCTGCTAAGAAGGATGGTTTTTCTGATAAGTATTTAAGCCAGTTGTTAGAGATTCCGGAGGAGGATATTCGCAACCGTCGTATTGAACTTGGTGTGGAAGAGGCATGGGAAGGTGTTCATGTAAGTGGAACAGAAAATAGTGCATACTATTATTCTACCTATAATGCACCTGATAAGAACCCTGTCAGCACCGAAAAACCAAAGATTATGATTTTAGGTGGCGGACCTAATCGTATTGGACAGGGTATTGAGTTCGATTACTGTTGTGTACATGCTTCAATCGCATTGAAGAAACTTGGTTTTGAAACAATTATTGTAAATTGTAATCCGGAGACAGTATCTACAGACTACGATACCTCTGATAAATTATACTTTGAGCCACTTACTTTAGAGGATGTTTTAAGCATCTATAAGAAAGAGAAGCCTCTTGGTGTTATTGCACAGTTTGGTGGTCAGACACCATTAAATCTTGCTGCAGAGCTTGAGAAAAATGGCGTAAAGATTCTTGGTACAGCTCCTTCTGTTATTGATTTGGCAGAAGACCGTGATCTGTTCCGTGAAATGATGGAAAAGCTTGAGATTCCTATGCCGGAATCAGGAATGGCTACAACTGTTGACGAAGCGGTAGCTATTGCAAACAAGATAGGTTATCCTGTTATGGTTCGTCCTTCTTATGTATTAGGAGGACGAGGCATGGAAGTTGTATATGATGATGAGAGCATGACAGAGTATATGAAAGCGGCAGTAGGTGTTACACCGGATCGTCCGATTCTGATTGACCGCTTCTTAAATCATGCATTAGAGTGTGAGGCAGATGCTATCAGTGATGGTACACATGCATTTGTGCCGGCTGTTATGGAGCATATCGAGCTTGCAGGCATTCATTCCGGTGACTCTGCTTGTATTATTCCGTCTGTTCATATAACTCCTGAAAATGTGGAAACGATTAAGGAATATACAAGAAAGATTGCAGAAGAGATGCATGTAAAAGGTTTGATGAACATGCAGTATGCTATTGAAAATGGCAAGGTATATGTTCTTGAGGCAAATCCAAGAGCATCCCGTACCGTACCTTTAGTATCTAAAGTATGTAATATTCGTATGGTACCTTTAGCAACTGATATCATTACATCAGAAATTACCGGTCGCCCTTCACCGGTTCCATCGCTGAAGGAGCAGGTAATTCCAAACTATGGTGTAAAGGAAGCTGTATTCCCATTTAATATGTTCCAGGAGGTTGATCCGGTATTAGGACCTGAAATGCGTTCAACTGGTGAAGTCCTTGGTTTGTCCCATTCTTATGGTGAAGCCTTCTATAAGGCACAGGAAGCATGTCAGTCTAAGCTTCCGTTAGAGGGAACCGTTCTTATTTCTGTAAATGATAAGGATAAGAAGGAAGTCGTAGAAGTAGCAAAGGCTTTTAAAGAAAATGGATTTAATATTGTTGCTACCGGAGGAACTTATGATTTAATCACTTCTGAAGGAATTGAAGCAACTAAGGTAAAGAAGTTATACGAAGGACGTCCAAATGTTGCAGGTATGATTACAAATGGTGAGGTACAGTTAATCGTTAATACTCCGATTGGCAAAAACAGTGTTCATGAGGACAGCTATTTGAGAAAAGCTGCAATTAAAGCGAAGGTTCCATATATCACAACGATTGCCGCTGCTTTAGCAACTGCAGAAGGCATCAATTATGTGAAATCACATGAATCCAGTCAATTAAAGTCCTTACAGGAATTACACAGTGAAATTCATGATAAATAATGAGTAAATAAAAAAGTCAATGAATTGTGGTAAAACACCGTTCATTGGCTTTTTAAATACCGATTCGCAAAAG
>JALEWA010000113.1 GCA_022788085.1 Lachnospiraceae bacterium | reverse complement strand
CACACCATCAAGACTATTGGTGATAATCTCTTCGAATTCCTTGGCATTTGTGGTGTCAACTCTTCCTTCCACCCTCAACGTAAGACTATTTCCATTCGTAATCTTTTCTACTGTCATTTCCTTATCCTCCGTTTTCTTAATCGAATTTTTTAACTGCTGTAAGCTCTACATAATTTGCTGTTGCGCCAACAATCAAATCATCTGCGATATTGGCAACGATTGACCGTTCCATCTCATCCCATACCTCATTTTCCTTCGACAGACCATCCTTATATCCGCCAAGCGACCACACCTTATCATAGGCAGTCGGTGTCGCATAACAGTGATAGCTGCTCTGGGAATTAAAAAGATCATAGTCAGGCAGGGCTGCGGAGTTCCCACTCATTAAGTAATTGACCACATATTTTATCTTTGCCATGATTCCTCTTGTAGCCTCATTGGCATTTCTGGTGGACATCTCCACAAAGCGCTCCTGTGTCAGTACATCTGTATTAATGTCAGCATGGAGACAGAGTTTATATACATTTCCTGTATTCTCGATATAGAAGCTGCCTTCTACAAAGCCAAGTATTCCCTTTTGAATACCTATAAGCTCCTCAGATAAAAGTGAAAGTTGCAACGCCTGCTTCTTCGCTAACCCATTATAAGCAGCTACCTTTTCTACCTCAGCGAGCACTTCTTTTAAATCAGGCTCAATCCCCTTTAAGGTACAAACATTTGATTTCATTTTCCTTCACCCTCCTATTTATTCTGACATATCGCGATTAGTAATTATTTTTATCTCATAATTATTTTTATTATATCATTATATCTGTTACCGAACCGTTACCAGAAATAATATTTTGTCAATTTAATTGCGGATTTCTTTTTTATTTCAGATTTTAGAAGAAATGAATAAAAAAAGAAGCCTAATATGAGATTAGACTCCTTTTATTTCACAAATCATTACTTTCTTAATCCAAGCCTGTCAAGCTCTGCTTCCAGATCCTTGCGGAATGAAACCTGCTCATCATTCTGAAGACCCAATGTATAGATGTGATCAATATCAGAATGATCAAACATCAACATGTTTTCTGCACCGATAAAGCCTTCCGGATAAGAACAACCAATGTAATCATATATCTTTTGCATATCTTGTGTCGGGCTTTGCTGATAGCCTAATATCATAATACGTTTGATTGCTCCCTTTAACATAACCACTGTTCCAATCGGTAATACCTGCTCTAACATACGTTATTTCTCCTTCCCACTCTTGTCTATAGAGGCAATAATCTTTTCAAGTTCCTTCATATAGCTAAGCTGCTCATCATCCTGATAGCCATAAGCAATAATGTTCTTAATCTGGTCAGAATCAAAAGAAATAACATTATCCACTCCTGAGTAACCTATAGGAAACACAAATGCCGAATAATCCCATGTATAGTCAGGATTATTTTCACTCTGGGCGCAGTATCCTGCAATGATTAATCTTGCATCAATATTGTTCAATTCCACAACCGTTCCAATTGGTAATATATTTTCTATCACCATATTATTTTTCCTCCTGTTTTCCGTATTTTACATATTTACATTTAATATAGCATTTACCCTCAGCTTGTTGCAATAGCACCATCATCAGCATCTGAAATTATTTGATGAGCATTTTCGTCAATATCCTTGTTTATCATTTCACGCCACTTCTCCGTTTGTCCATGATACCCCCATTTCCAAAGCCTTGTAAGCACATAATCGCCAATAGGAGTACCACATTTCTTTGCAAGATCCGCAACCTTATCTTTCAGACCACTAAAGTCTAGTGAAAATTCCAGACTAAATCCAACTCCTACAGCTACCGTCGCACCAAATGACAATTTCCAGTCTTTCAAAGATGCCTTGGCTGTTGCAGCCAGACCTACCATTAAGGCTAATTCTGCTTCCGCACCAATAAGTCCTCCTATTTGAGCTGATGCTGAAGCCTGGATTTTCAGTAATGCAAGCTCTGCTCCTGCAGCCATATGTATGCTTGGCGAAAACTTACCATTAGAATCCAAAAGCTGAGCCTTAACTTCACCATGTGCTGATATACGTCCTACTTCAATCTGTGCGTTTCCCTCAGCCTCTAATTCTACTCCGAGCACCTTCCTATTATATTTTGCTGAGAATTCAGCACTCAATGCTGAATAGGAAAAACCTGCTCCTGCTTGTATACCTGCGGTATATGATTCCTTTTCCTCCTCTTCGTTCTTTATTTTTCCAATGCCGCCATCTACACTGTAGTAGGATTTTAAAGCTCCCACTTTCACTTTCATTTCTCTTACGGAATGAGCTGTTCTCTTCTTTTTACCGCCTTCTAAAGCCGCTTTTTCTATACTCTTTCCAACTAATGTGAAATAATATGAGTCTTCCACTTCTTCCTCAGGTTCTTGGCCTATTTTTTCCTTTCTTTGGTTTTTATACTTAGTATCACCAGCGCCTACAACCTCATCTACTTTATCCATTGCAGCTTTAACACCATCTATAGTCTTCCCGATAAAACCTTTTTTCTCATTCTTCTCTTCTTTCTTTTCTTCCTTCTCTTCGGCATAAAAATCTTCTTCGTCGCCAATACCGTCGTTATCTACCTCACCCTTGAAATAAGATTCCTTGATATCTGCCAGGGTTTCTTCAAGGAGCAGACTTGCATACATTACTTTATTCTGTACATCCTCTACATCCTTCATTTCGCATAAAAGTTGTCCTGATTCAAAGTCAACTCCATTTGATTCACAATACAGTTTTATGAATCTGTTAAGTTTTTCAAGTCGTTCCTCCCTTCTGTCATACTGCTGTTTTGCATTATTTTTCATAAAACTTTCACTTTTCAGATTTTTGTTTTTTTCCAACCATTCGATGAGCATTTCTCGCTTATACATAAGTCCTTCAAAATCAACAGACGTAAATCCTCCGTACTTTTCCGGATTGCCATCTTTTATCATACTGGCCTTAAAGTCCTTTATTTCCAGATTGTAATCCGTTACACCCTTCTTATATTTTTTTCTTTCTATAATTCTTTTTTGTATGTTTTCATACTTATCTTTTGATATATCAAGAAGGAAATTCTGAATTCCTATAGTATTATAGCTTATTCCTCCGCTAAAACTGTTTGTATCTTTCTT
>JALEWA010000110.1 GCA_022788085.1 Lachnospiraceae bacterium | reverse complement strand
GTAGACAACTGGACAATTGCATCAAGCCAGTCATTTTCTAAAATGTATCTTCTAATTTCAGAAGGCCCACTACCTGCATCACCAGAGAATAGAGGTGAACCATTCTGAATAATAGCCATCTTTCCATTGGTAGCAAGCTTTGATAAACCATTAAGAACAAATAGCTGCTGACCATCTGAAATCTTTGGTAGTCCTGGTGCAAATCTACCAAGTTCACCTTTTGCTGCTTCTGCTTCAACAACTTTTTGTTCTCTTTTCCAATCAATACCAAATGGTGGATTGGAGATAATATATTGAAACTGATAACCACTAAACTGGTCTTCCGATAATGTATCACCAAATCTCATATTATTAGGGTCTCCACCACGTATCATCATATCAGCCTTGGCAATGGCATATGTTGAAGGATTAAACTCCTGTCCAAAACAAGTAACATCTATTTCACTATTTAACTCATGGATTCGTTCTTCCATACAGCTAAGCATCTGTGATGTTCCCATTGCCATATCATAAACCGTAACATTTCCACCCTTAGACAAATCTGCATCAGAAAGAAGCAGGTCAGTCATAAGATAAATGACATCTCTACTTGTGAAATGCGCTCCGGCTTCTTCACCAAATGATTCTGAAAACCTCTTTACTAAATCTTCAAAAATGTAACCACAATCTACTGCACTGATTTTATCTGGTCCGAGGTATCCTTTTTGCGAGTTAAATTCCTTAATTACAAGATACAGGGTATTACTATCCACCATTCTCTTAATGATGTTATCAAAATCAAACTTGGATAACACATCCTGAACATTGGCTGAGAAACCATTCAAATAGTCCCTGAAATTTGCTTCGATGTTTTCCGGGTCAGCAAGTAACGAATCAAATGTATACTTACTTGTGTTATAAAATTGATAACCAGATGCCTTTGTTAAAAATCCGTCTACAACAGCAAAGTTCTTTACTTTTTCATACTGAGCAAGTACCGCTTCATGTGTAGGTAATAAACAATCATGAAATCTTTTCACGACAGTCATTGGCAAAATTACAAGACCATACTCGTGCGGTTTGAATGGGCCTCTTAACATATCCGCCACATTCCAAATTACCGTTGCCTTTTCAGCAATATTGGTTCCTACTACATTGAATTTCTCATTTGCCATTTGAGCATACTCCATTCTATTTTTTCTTCCTATTTTTTCTTGTCTACTCTAAATTATCATAGTTTGTGTCCATATTATGGGACTTATTCGTACCATTTCATTAGTAATGCTTCATAACATATATCTAAAACATTGTCATTTTGGTCCATACTAAAAGATAAGCTAAAAAACACCTCTGGGTACCTGTCATCTATATAGTCGTAACATAAATTATACTGACTTTGTAAGCCATCATGATTGTAACTCTTGCTTTTATAAACCACCTCACCTTGAGGTTCTCCATAAGCAGCAATCACCATTTCACGTGAATCTCCCAGTTTGATTCCACGATAAGTCATCGTATCTGTTGTCCTTTGGTCTGGATATTCAGTATACGCACTACAATTTGTAGCCATTATTTCAACACGTATTACATCATCATAACCATTTCCAGCACCATACAAATCTATGTAATTGCTGTATCCAAAACTGTTGATATTAAAATCATCATAAGAAATCGGCTGAATTGTTTTCTCTTCTTCTACTTCTGCAATCTCTGTCTCCTCCAAATCCACAGTTGACTCTTCTTCTACTTCTTCCGTTGCTTCAGTACTCTCTATTTCTTCAACCGACTCTGTTGGTTCTACAGTTTCTTGATGTTCTGATTCAGTTTCAGTAACGACTTCCTCAGTTGCTACCTCTTTATTTTTGTCTGTTCCACATGCCATCAAACTAAACAACATAGTTGTAGCAATCATAATTGCAATGATTCTTTTCTTCATTCTCTTTTCCCCCTGCTATTGTTCATCTGGAATATATTCAATAATATCCCCAAAGTCGCTGTTTAAAACTTCACAGACTCTGCATAATACATCCGTTGATACAATCTGGTTCTTTCTAAACCTTGTCATTGTATTAGGAGCTATATCAGCTGCTTTTCTAAGTTCAGCCATGGTCATACCTTTTTCATCCAAAACCGTGTTAAGTTTATTATACGAAACTGCCATTCTACTACCTCATAAAATGTACACAACTATCCACTTGTAATTGTAGCAAAAATAAAGAGACTTCGCAACCAAATGCGAAGTCTCCAGCTAATTGATTCTAATAACTATGCTATTTAAGTAATCTTTGTTGTTTAGCGTATCATAATGCTAAGCAATATCTGATATCCATCCATATTCTAGGATTGCCATATCTATAGCATGACCAAAACATTATCGTTGTTTGGAATGATTCCTTATCATAGCAATCAGGCAAGTCTTTATCTGAAAAAGTTGTTATTGCATCTTCGATTTTCTCCCTTGGCATGCAAAGCCTACAAACACAAGTGCCAAATAGGTTCTTACCTACAAACTGAAATTTTCCAGTGCTCGATTTTGAAGTTAACACAATGCTTGTATATGATTGAACCCTCGTGATATTTAATTGCTGCTAAAGGTTTCCATTTGTCCACAAAGCATATTATAGAAACCGAATTTATCGTAAAACGGCTTTAAACTTTCTTCAAAAACAACAGAAATCATATATATGCGTTTTTCTTTCAGATACATAATCATCTTATTCATCAAATCGGTGCCAACACCTTTGCCTTGATAATCCGGATGAACCATCAAATCTTGAATGTAAGCATCTGTAACACCATTTGACACACAATCAATATATCCAACCAGTTCATCTTTTACATAAACGGCGATATGATAATATGATTTCATCAAAGGGTTTGTATACTCATTTTCCATTCTGTTCCAACCTACAGATTCACGCAAATCTGATAAGGCTTTTGCTGATACGGTTTCGTTGTATTTGTATATCATTTCATATTTTCCCTTCTGCCTCACAAATCCGAATTTTCATCAAAACTTCAAATACCAGAATATTGCTGTTGAATCAGACCAAGGTTTGGAAAAATTTTTATAAAGCATAGTATTTACTGCTCCAATAACAAATCCACATTTTGAATAAAATCTACATGCTAACAAATTATTATCCTGCGTTTCTAAAGCCAGACCATCTAACTCCTTGCCTTTTGCCCATTCAATAGCTTTCTGTATTAAAGCAGTTCCAACTCCTTTTCCTCTGCTAGTTCTCGACACACATATATCCTCTACTAAAGCATACTTATTCCAATCTTTTTTTAAGACTATTTGACCAATACATTCTTTGTCGGAATATGCCAAAAAAACTTCCCTATCAGGATTTTCAATATAAAGTGAATAGTCACAATCTTCATTAGGATATGAATGTAAATACGAATAGTCATAGATTTCTTCTGTATAAGTCCATTCATCATTAACAAATGTCGGTTTGAGTTTGCCTATTATTTCAAATGGCTCATTAGCCTTGTTCATATCTTTTAAAGTGTCGGAATTCAATTTCACAATTTCCATATAATACCTCGTTAAATATTTATAATCTGTTTTTGATACTCAACAGAAACTTCAAAGTGAACAAAATCGCTGCGCGATGGCCTGCCAAGGCTGTGGCGCAGTTTTACTGTTTTTTTATTAAAAAGGCAGTTGATTCTTCTTTAAAATGTATTTATTGTTAAGTTACCACACAAAACAAAATACTAAAGAAAGCTC